>JAKQKF010000010.1 GCA_029560815.1 bacterium | reverse complement strand
GTACGATGCGCGCCTCAATCTCTCCCGTCAGGTGGCCGAGGATGTGCGCCGCTATTTTGAAGGCCGGGTTTTTGAAACCATCGTCACGCGCAATGTGCGGCTCAGCGAGGCCCCCAGTTTTGGCAAGCCGATCATCCTTTACGATGCCGTCTGTTCGGGATCGGAAAACTATATGAGTCTGGCAGAGGAAATTATCAAGAATGGCGAATAAAAAGGCGTTAGGGCGCGGGCTCAGGGCGCTCATTCCTGATATGCCGGCCGCAGAGGAAACGCCAGTCCAGGGCAAGGGCATCGATTTCCTCGATGTGGACAAGATTGC
The DNA here is from genome assembly GCA_029560815.1 of bacterium. The sequence continues at coordinate 42,100 of JAKQKF010000010.1, read as the reverse complement.
CGCCAATCCCTTTCAGCCGCGGGAAACATTTGACGCCGCCAGCCTGGCCGAGCTCAAGCAGTCGATCGCGGAGAAGGGGCTGGTACAGCCGGTCACCGTGCGCCGCCATGGTGTGGGGTATCAGCTGATCTCCGGCGAACGGCGCTTGCGCGCTGTGCGCGATCTGGGGATCAAGCAGATTCCAGCCTACATCCTTGATATAGAAACCGATGAAGAGATGCTCGAGCTGGCGATCATCGAGAATATCCACCGCGAAGACCTGAACGCCATCGATATCGCGAATGGTTACAAACGGCTCATCGAGGAATGCAAGCTCACCCAGGAAGATGTTGCGGTCAAGGTCGGCAAGGACCGCACCAGCGTTGCCAATTTTCTCCGTCTGCTCAAGCTGCCCCGGCGCATCCAGGAGAGCGTCCAGAGCAATGAAATCTCCTTCGGCCATGCGCGCGCCCTGCTCTCCCTCTCCAGCAGTGAGGATCAACTGGAGATGTGGAAAAAGATCGTCGGCAGCAATCTCTCCGTGCGCAAAGTGGAAGAGATGGTGCGCGAACCGGAGAAGGGCAAGGTCAAGCCGCCCAAAGCGACGGCTGCGCCCAATTATTACATGGACGAGCTGGAGAACAAGCTGCGTTCTCATCTGGCCACCAAGGTGGAGCTGAAGAGCAGGAGCAAGGGCGGCGCCATCGAGATCGAATACTATTCTTCCGATGAGCTCGAGCGGATCATTGCCCTTATTCTCGGCGAGTGATATGATGAACTGGCTTGCACATCTGCCGGGTAAAAAGAAAGCGGAGCACGTCACGCGGAGTCACCGCAAAAGTCTGCAGATACTGGTGATTCCGGACGACCAGACCGAGCCGCGTCACTATCAGATTTCCATGCGCAAGTACAAGTTCCTGCGCGCAGCCGCCGTCCTGCTGGCTGTCCATGTTCTGCTTGGCGGTCTGGCCTATCTGCAGTGGGCGCGCCTGGCGGCCCGATACAGTGACCTGCGCGAGGTGAACGAGCAGCTGGTCGAGAACAGCAAAAAGGTCTATGAGCTGGCCGCGGTCTTTCAAAAGATCGAGGAGACGGATGCCAAGCTGCGCAGCGCCCTGGGTCTGAATGATGAGAGAAGAAGCGCCGCCCTGGAATCGGATGCGATCCTCGACCCGCCGCGGCGCGCCATCCCCACCGAGTCCGTCATCGCGTCGCGCCCGGAGCGCCCCAGGCCGGTAGAGGTAAATCTCGGCGAAAAGCTCGGATTTCTGCAGCAGTCCCGGGAGATCGGCATCCACGAGTATCTCAGGAGTCTGCCCACCTATCTTCCCGTGGCCGGCGTCCTGACCCGGAATTACTCAGAGGAGGGGGCCGCTCATTACGGCATCGACATCGCCGCGGCGAGAGGCTCCTCGATCAGCGCCGCCGGGGATGGGGTGGTGTTGTTTTCGGGCTGGACCCAGGATCTGGGCAACATGGTGATCATCTATCATGGCGACGGGTTTTTCACCTACTACGGCCACAATCAGCGTAATCTGGTGACCCGTTCGACCCCGGTGCGGAAGGGAGACCAGATCGCCCTGCTCGGCTCTTCGGGTGAGAGCACAGCGCCGCATCTTCATTTTGAAATCTGGAAAGACGGGGTCGCCCTCAATCCTGCGGATTATATTCTTGCGTTCGCGCGGATGTGACGGGGCGGCCGGATTAATGCACTAGACTGGAAAGTGATGATATGAAAAGCACGGATAAACCTGGGGAGTTGGGTACCATCCTCGGCAAGGGCACGGTGGTTGACGGGAATATCAAAGTCGAACACAGCCTTCGCATCGATGGCAAGGTGGTTGGTGATGTCACCTCCGGCGACACGCTCATTGTCGGCGCCGAGGGTGAGATCAAGGGCACCGTCAAGGTGAAGAACCTTGTCCTGGGCGGTAAAATTACCGGATCCGTGCTCTCGCAGGGACGGACCGTTCTCGAGGCCAGGTCCGAGCTGCGCGGCGAGTTGAAGACCGGCAAGCTGGTCATTGACGAGGGCGCCATGTTCGACGGCAAGTGCTCAATGTCCGAGGCCGGTGCAGTGGCCGGCAGGACTCAAGGCGAGGCGGACGGAGAGACGATCATCAAATAGAGCTGCGGGGCGTAGTGGAAGAAGACGGCGGCAGAAAAAGGCCTGTCATCGGGCCCTACATGAATCTGGGCATGCAGCTGGCTATCGCAGTGATCATTGGCACGGCACTGGGCTACTGGCTGGATAACAAACTGGGCTCTTCTCCGCTCTTTCTCCTGCTTGGCGTCCTGATGGGCAGTACGGCGGGTTTTATGAATATCTACCGGACTGTATACCCCGACCGCCGGAAAAAAGATTCGGGCTCAACGCAGAAATGAAATCACCCATGCGGATTTGGCGCCTGGTTGCCTGGACGGTCCCGGCTTTTCTGGCGCTGCTCATCCCTCTCCATTACTACGGCCGGCCCGGCATGACCAGATCCTATGCACTCGGTTATCTGGTCAGCCTGTTCAATATCGTTTTCAGCCTGGTTTCAATCCAGTGGGCTTTCCGCCGCAAGGTCAAGACCTTTTACGCTGTGGTGCTGGGCGGGATGGCGTTACGATTCATTCTTCTGGCCGTTATGGTCTATCTGGTGATCGCGGTCCTGCACTGGCCCCTGGCCGGATTTCTCGTCTCTTTTATTCTCTTTTATCTTGTGCTGCAGTATTTTGAAATTAAATTTATTAATACTGAACTAAAAGGCAGATTTTCCGGGAATCATGATCACACAGATAGTTGAACACGCTTCCGAGCACGGCGAGGCTGTGCAGCAGGCCGCCGAGCACGCAGCTGAACATGGCGAGAGCGGCGTCGGCTTTATCATGCATCACATCCTGGCTCATCCGGTCATCAAGCTGCCGACGGTCTACGGGATCGATCTCTCGATCACCAATCATATTCTCTGGATGTGGATCGTTTCAGCCCTTCTGATCCTGGGTTTTTATGTGGCCTTCCGCAAGCCGCGTCTGGTGCCGCACGGACTGGCGAACGCCCTGGAGGCCCTGGTGATGTACATTCGCGACGACGTCATTCTGCCCAATCTCGGGCATGAAGGCCGGGCGTACGCCCCCTATCTGCTGACAGCCTTTTTCTTCATCATGCTCTGCAACCTCGCCGGGCTGGTGCCGTACGGCGCCACGGCCACAGGCAATATCGCGGTCACCGCGACCCTCGCCCTGATGACCTTTTTCGTAGTCCAAATAGCCGGGGTGCGCAAGCACGGTTTTCTGGGCTATCTCTCCACCTTCAGCCCGCCGGGAATCCCCTTTTTGCTCAAATTCATCATGGTTCCGGTCGAAGTGATCAGCATGATCACCAAACATTTCGCCCTGGCCATCCGTCTTTTTGCCAACATGATCGCCGGGCACATCACCATCCTGGCCCTGTTGAGCGTCATATTCTTATTCAAAAACTGGCTGGTTTCGCCTTTCCCCCTGGCGATTATCCTCTTCTCAGCTATACTGGAGGTGCTGATCTCTCTGATCCAGGCGTATGTCTTTACGATTCTTTCGGCTGTTTTCATCAGTGCCTCGGTGGCTGAAGGGCACTAGAACTGGTATACAGATAACAACCTTGCGTCATTCACTACAAACTAACATTTCTTGTATCAGGAGGTAGTATTATGAATCCCACTGCGATTGCCTATCTGGCTGCCGGATTTGGATCTGCTGCGGTGACTTTCTCCGCTGCGTTTGGCATCAGCAAACTGGCCAGTGCGGCCATCAGCGGCATTGCGCGTCAGCCCGAAGCCGCCGGCGACATTCGCGGCGCCATGATCATCACCGCGGCCATGATCGAAGGCGTGGCTCTGCTCTCCGTGGTTATCTGTTTGCTGCTCGGCTTTAAATAAACCTGAGGGCGGCTCTTTATGGAATTGATGACACCTGCGGGTGGGACTATTTTCTGGACCACCCTGACTTTTCTTCTTCTCCTGTTCACTCTGACCAAGGTGGGCTGGAAGCCTATTTTGAGCATGCTGGACGAACGCGAGAAAAAGCTCAAAGAGTCTCTGGAGCTGGCGGAGCAGGCCAGGATCGCTTCGCAAAAGACGCTTGCCGAGCAGAGTCAGATGCTCGAGGCTGCCCGCAAGGAAGCCCAGGAGATTCTGGCCCGCAACCGCAAGGCGGCTGAGGCGACTAAAGACGAAATCATAAAAAAGGCGAGTTCGGAGGCTGAGCTGCTGATCGCCAAGGCGCGCCGGGAGATCGATCTCAGCCGCGATAAGGCTATCGAAGAGATCCGCGACCTGGCCGTGGATCTCTCAATGGACGCGACGGCCAAACTGGTCGGCAAGTCCCTCGACGCCCGGGATCACCAGTCGCTGATCGACGAATCGCTGCGAAAACTTGGTGAGTTGAATTGAGAACCGATCCCCTTGCCAAACGTTATGCGCGCGCCCTTTTCGAGCTGGCGCGCGAGGCGGAAAAAACCGGGCCGGTGCTGGAGGAGCTGCGCTCTTTTGCGGCTTTTCTGCAGAAGGAGGGGCGCATCAGGGCTTATCTGGTCTCTCCGGAGGTGGCGAAAAAAACCAAACTGGAGATGGTGGAGAGCCTCCTGAGCACCCGATTCTCGCCCATGGTCAAGCAGTTCATCAAGCTCCTGCTGGAAAAGGGGCGGCAGAACTACCTTGGCCAGATCGTTGAGGCCTACAGTCAGCTCCATGACAAAAGCATCGGCCGCGTGCGCGCCCGGGTTTTCTCCGCCGTGCCTCTGCAGGAGACGCAGATGGAGCAGATCCGGCAGCAGGTGGGGCGGTATCTCAATTCTGAGATTCTGCTCGAGAACCGGGTCGATGTTGCCATACTCGGCGGTGTCATCATTGAGTTTTCAGGCGTGGTGATCGACGGCAGTTTGCGCCACCAGCTCAATCAATTGCGCCAGGAGCTTCGCCAGAATAAAAGCGGCGCAGCACTTTAGTGCAGCATACTCATCTCATATTTCATATAGCAGGTTCAAACCATGGAAATCAGACCCGAAGAGATTACCTCGGTTCTTAAAAAGCAGATCGAACAATTCGAGAAGCAGATCGATGTCGAGGAAGTAGGCGAGGTCCTGCAGATCGGCGACGGCATCGCGCGTGTCTATGGCCTCGAGAATGTAATGTCCATGGAGCTGGTCGAGTTTCCCAACGGCGTTTATGGCATGGCCCTGAACCTTGAAGAGGACAATGTCGGCTGCGTGCTTTTTGGCAACGACAATCTCATCAAGGAAGGGGATATCGCCAAGCGCACCGGCCGGGTGGTGGAAGTTCCGGTCGGGCCGGAGCTTCTTGGCCGTGTGGTCAATCCGTTAGGCCAGCCGCTGGATGGCAAGGGGCCGATCAACGCCAAAAAATTCAGTCCTATTGAACGCAAGGCCCTGGGTGTGGCGCAGCGTCAGCCGGTGAAAGAGCCGCTGCAGACGGGCATCAAGGCAATCGACTCGATGATCCCCATCGGCCGTGGCCAGCGCGAGCTGATCATCGGCGACCGTCAGATCGGCAAAACCGCTCTGGTCGTGGATACTTTCATCAACCAGAAGGATACCGACGTCGTCTGCATCTATGTGGCCATCGGGCAAAAAGCCTCGACCGTAGCGCAGGTGGTTAAAACCCTTGAAGATTACGGCGCCATGAAGCATACGATTGTAGTCGCCTCCGCGGCGGATTCGCCCGCGCCTATGCAGTATATCGCTCCCTATGCGGGTGCGGCTATGGGTGAATATTTTCGTGACAGCGGCCAGCACGCGGCGATCGCTTATGACGACCTCTCCAAGCATGCATGGGCTTATCGTCAACTCTCACTGCTGCTGCGCCGCCCCCCCGGCCGCGAGGCCTATCCGGGCGATGTCTTTTATCTTCATTCGCGTCTGCTCGAGCGCGCAGCCAAGTTGAATGATGCCCTGGGCGGCGGGTCGCTGACGGCGCTGCCGATCATCGAAACCCAGGCGGGTGATTTTTCCGCCTATATTCCGACCAACGTCATCTCGATCACCGACGGCCAGATCTACCTGGAGCCCAACCTGTTTTACGGCGGCATCCGGCCGGCTATCAATGCCGGCCTCTCGGTTTCGCGCGTCGGCGGTCATGCCCAGATCAAGGCGATGAAGAAGTTCGCCGGCAGTCTGCGCATCGACCTGGCGCAGTACCGCGAACTCGAGGCTTTTGCCAAGTTCGGTTCCGAGCTCGACAAGTCGACCAAGCAGCAGCTTGCGCGCGGTCAGCGCATGGTGCAGCTCCTGCGTCAGAGCCAGTATGCGCCGCTGCCGGTGGAGAAGCAGGTTTCGGTCATCTATCTCGGCGTCAAGGGTTATCTCGACGGCGTCGAGGTCGACCAGATCACCCGCGCGGAAACCGAGTTTCACCGCTACATGGATGCCCAGCATGAGGATGTACTGCGCAGCATTCGCGAGAAGAAAGAGGTGACGCCGGAAATCGAGACGGAACTGACGGCGGCCTGCGAGGATTTTATCAAGATGTTCGCGGCGGAATAAGCGATGGCCACTTTACGCACGATCAAGCGCCGCATCGCCAGCGTGCGCAGCACACAGCAGATCACCAAGGCGATGAAGATGGTGGCAGCGGCCAAACTGCGCAAGGCCCAGAACCAGCTGCTCAGCACGCGGCCCTATGCGCACGAGCTGGAAGAGGTTCTGGGTCACATCGCCGGCCGGATGAAGCGCGACCAGCATCCCCTGCTGGAGGTGCGCAAAATCAAAAAGATCTGTTATGTCGTGGTCTCCGCCGACCGCGGCCTCTGCGGCAGTTTCAACGCCAACATCAGCCGCCGGGCCCTCCAGGAGGTCAAGGAGAACAGCGCCCTGCAGCCGGCGGTTGTGACGATCGGCAGCAAGGGATTTGATTTCCTCCGCCGACGCGATGTGCCGATCCTGGCCAACCAGGTGGATGTCTTCAATACCCTCGATTTTTCCCAGGCGCAGCGCATCGGTGACCTGCTGGCGGGATGGTATACCACAAAAAAATTCGACCAGATCATGGTGATCTATAACGAGTTCAAGAATGCGGTATCCCAGAAGATCGTGGTTGAGCAACTGCTGCCCATCCAGCCGCTGGTGCCTGAAAAGGCCAAGTTTCCGGTAGGGTATATCTTCGAGCCCAATCCGGAGCGGATTCTGCAGGAGATCTGTCCTCTCAATCTGCACGTTCAGCTCTGGCGCATCCTGCTCGAGTCCAGCGCTTCGGAGCACGGCGCGCGGATGACGGCCATGGGCACCGCCTCGGACAATGCGGCCGATATGATCAAGGAACTGGTGCTCTATTACAACAAGGCGCGTCAGGCAGCGATCACCAAGGAGCTGACCGAGATCATCGGCGGGGCTGAAGCGCTCAAGGGATAGCCGGTTTTGGAAGAGTAAAACTTATCGATTCTCAGGAGAGTATGGGATGTCAAACGTTGGTCGTATAGCACAGATCATCGGTCCGGTCGTTGATGTTTTTTTCGAGGGCGGCGAGCTGCCGGCTATCAACACCGCCCTGGAGTATACCCGCAAGGATGGATCCCTTCTGGTGCTGGAGGTGGCGCAGCATCTGGGCGAGAACACCACCCGCTGCGTCGCCATGGATTCTACGGACGGATTGCAGCGCAGCCAGGAGGTAGTGAACACCGGCGCGCCGATCAAGATGCCGGTGGGCAAGGCGACGCTGGGCCGTCTGCTCAATCTCATCGGCGAGCCGATTGATGACCTGGGACCGCTGCAAGCGGAAGAGAAGTGGGCTATCCATCGCGATGCCCCTTCCTTCGAGGATTTGGAGACCAGGACCGAGATGTTCGAGACCGGCATCAAGGTCATCGACCTGCTCGAGCCCTATGCCAAGGGCGGCAAGACCGGGCTGTTCGGCGGCGCAGGCGTCGGCAAGACGGTGCTGATCCAGGAGTTGATCAACAATATCGCCATCCAGCGTGGCGGTTTTTCGGTTTTCGCCGGCGTGGGCGAGCGCACCCGTGAGGGCAACGACCTTTGGCGTGAATTTCAGGATTCGGGCGTCATCAATATGCAGGATCTGCCCCAATCCAAGGTGGCGATGGTTTTCGGTCAGATGAACGAGCCGCCCGGCGCCCGTCTTCGCGTCGGCCTTTCGGCGTTGACCATCGCCGAATATTTCCGCGATGTGGAAGGCAAGGATGTCCTTCTTTTCATCGATAATATCTTCCGTTTCACGCAGGCCGGTTCCGAGGTTTCGGCCTTGCTCGGCCGCATGCCCTCGGCGGTGGGTTACCAGCCCACTCTGGCCACGGAGATGGGTGTTCTGCAGGAGCGCATCACCTCGACCAAAAAGGGCTCGATCACCTCGGTCCAGGCCATCTACGTGCCGGCCGACGACCTGACCGATCCGGCCCCGGCGACGACTTTCAGCCATCTTGACGCCACTACCGTGCTCTCGCGCCAGCTGGCGGAGATGAGCATCTATCCGGCTGTGGATCCTCTCGATTCGACCTCGCGTATTCTCGATCCGCGCATCGTCGGCGAGGAGCACTATGGCGTCGCCCGTGCGGTGCAGCAGATCCTGCAGAAATACAAGGATCTGCAGGACATCATCGCCATCCTCGGCATGGAAGAGCTCTCAGAAGAAGACCGGATCACCGTCAACCGCGCCCGCCGTCTGCAGCGCTTCCTCTCGCAGCCATTCGCGGTCGCTGAGGCCTTCACCGGCTTCCCGGGCCGCTATGTCAAGCTGGAGGATACCATCCGGGGCTTTAAGGAGATCGTTGAGGGCAAGCACGACGACTTGCCAGAGCGCGCTTTCTGGATGGTGGGGACGATCGAGGAAGCGGTCGAAAACGCCAAGAAGATCCGCGAGGCCTAGGCCCGCTGCCGGGCATCATCCCAATTATCGGATTCAAGACAAGAGCTTATGGACAAGACTTTCATACTGGAAATCGTGACCCCGGTCAAGGTGGTCTGCAAGGAAGAGGTGCTGCACGTCAAAGCCCCCGGCGTAGGCGGGTACTTTGGCGTGCTCTACAATCATGCTCCCTTCTTGACCGCCCTCAAGATCGGTGTCATCGAAGCGAAAACCAGCGCGGGAATGCATTATTATGCTACCAGCGGCGGTTTTTGTGAGGTCATTGAAAACGCGATGAAAATCCTCGTCGAGACCGCCGAGGCGGCCACCGAGATCGATATTGAGCGTGCCAAGCAGGCGCGCGACCGGGCACTGGCCCGGCTGGAGAAAAAATCGCCGGACATCGACGTGCCGCGCGCCCAGGGTGCCCTGGCGCGCGCCATGAACCGGCTGGAGGTTGCGGCATTGCGCTGAGCTTTTTATGAAGCGGGCGCAACCGCATGCTGTGCCCGCTCTGCAGGAAATATTTCCGCCCAGAACGGCGCCCGGCATGGGGTGCCGTTTTCTTTTAGAGTCCTGTTGCCTTTCTGCACTCACCCGAATATGGAGATACCCAGTGTGATGAAGAATAAACGAACGCATACCTGTGGCGATCTGCGGCCGGCCCAGCTCGGCCAGACGGTCACTCTGATGGGTTGGGTGGACCGACGCCGCGATCATGGATCACTCATCTTTCTTGACCTCCGCGACCGCTACGGAGTTACCCAGGTTCGCATCGATCCGGACACTCCCTGTTACGAGACCGCCAAACAGCTGCGCAGCGAATATGTGATTGCGGTCTCCGGAGTGACCGAACCGCGTCCGGAGGGGATGGTCAATGCCAGGCTGGAGACCGGAGCGGTCGAGGTGGCGGCGACGGAGATCGAACTCCTCAACGTCGCCCGCACCCCGCCTTTCATGATCAGCGGCGAAGGCGGCGCCAACGAGGACCTGCGCCTGAAGTATCGTTATCTCGATCTGCGCCGGCCCGAGATGCAGCGCAGCATGCTCATCCGTCACCGGAGCTATCAGATCGTGCGTAACTATTTCTCCGGCCAGGGCTTTGTCGAGATCGAGACCCCGATCCTGATGAAGAGCACTCCCGAAGGGGCGCGTGATTATCTGGTGCCCAGCCGGGTCTGGAAGGGGCGTTTTTACGCCCTGCCACAGTCGCCGCAGCAGTACAAGCAGCTGCTCATGGTGGCCGGGTATGACCGGTACTTCCAGATCGTGCGCTGTTTCAGGGATGAAGATCTGCGCGCCGACCGGCAGCCGGAATTCACCCAGATCGATGTCGAGATGTCCTTTGTCGATGAAGAGGACGTATTCGCCGTGGTCGAAGGGCTGATGTCCGAGCTCTTCCGGAACACTCTGGGCGTCGAGCTGCCCATGCCGATCCAGCGTATCCTATACGATGAAGCCCTCGCCCGTTACGGCAGCGACAAGCCGGATCTGCGGTTCGGGCTGGAGATCAGCGAGATCTCCAGCCTGGTGGCCGATTCCGAGTTCAAGGTCTTCCGCGAGACGGTTGCCGCCGGCGGCATCGTGGCCGGCCTCTGTGCCCCGGGCTGCGGCGGCTATTCGCGCAAGCAGATCGATGAGCTGACCGAATGGGTCAAGTCGATGGGCGGCGCCGGCCTGGTGGCGATCAAGCTCAAGGAGGGTGACTGGGAGAGCTCGCTGAGCAAGTTCTTCAGCGAATCCCTGCGCCGCAGCATCATGCAGGCCATGGGCGCGACCGGAGACGACCTCCTCCTTCTGGTCGCCGATGAGCGGGAGAAGGCTTTGCTTCTTCTCGGCGATTTGCGTCTCAAGATCGCCGCCCAGGAGAAGCTTATTCCGGAGAACGTTTACAAGCTGGCCTGGGTGGTCGATTTCCCGCTTTTCGAGTACAGTCCGGAGGAGCAGCGTTATGTTGCGCGCCACCATCCCTTCACATCGCCCAGGACCGGGGAGGAGGAGCTGATGCTCACCGATCCGGCCAGGGTCAGGGCGCGCGCCTATGATCTGGTCCTCAACGGCATGGAAGTGGCGGGGGGCAGCATCCGCATCCACAGCAGCGACCTGCAGGCCCGGATGTTCGAGGCCCTGGGTATCGATGCGGGTGAAGCGCAGGAAAAATTCGGTTTTCTGCTTGAGGCCTTTTCCTACGGCGCACCGCCGCATGGCGGGATCGCCTTTGGCTTTGACCGTCTGGTGATGGTCCTGGCCGGCCGGCAGTCGATCCGCGAGGTGATTGCCTTTCCCAAGACAGCCAGCGCCATGTCGCTCATGGACGGTTCGCCCTCGGCGGTCCACCCAGCGCAGCTGCAGGAACTCGGGCTTTTGCTGGAGCGGGGTGCCGGTGACGCCGATCCGGCGCCGGGCAAGTAAATATCTTTATACTTGACTATTAGCCAAATTATTGCTAAAATGAGCACAGGAAAGTTCTTACGGTGGGGTATGTTGTGCAGATTTAACATATCTGTAGTAGACAAGCACCTTTAAGGGCTTGAAGCAACGGAGTGAAAGGAGGTGTATTGCATGAAGAGCACATCACGCTGGATTCCCAGAATTGCCGCTGTATGTCTGCTGCTTTTCGCCTTTGTGCTGGTTGCTGGTTGTCACAACCATCCCAATGAAAAGGAGCTGAAGGCGCTGGAAGAGGCCAAGCAGGCTGCTTTGTCAGCGGAAAGCAAGGCTGCGGACTGCGCGAAAGAGAAAGCCAGTCTGGAGCAGCAGCTTGCGCAGCAGAAGCAGAAAGTGGAGAGCTTGAAGCAAGAGAAAGCCGCGGTTGAGAAACGCCTCTCCGCATGGCAGTAATCCTTTAGTCAATGATACATTCACAAAACATGTGGAGGGAAGCTAATGAGATTTTCTAGCAAGCTCATGGTCTCTTTAGCATTTGTGCTTTCCTTCTTGCTCCTTTTGGGCGCGCAGCTGACTTATGCGCAGAATGAAAAAATGAGCATGGACGAGTACCGTGCTCAACTGAAAGACTGGCAAGATCGTGAAGTCGCTGCGAAAAAGGCGGCCGATGAATGTGCAAATGCTGTTGCTGGAATGAATACCGAGATGACCGCCGCTCAGGCCGAAACCGGCCAGCTGTGGGGCGAGATCCTCACGACGCTCGGCACCGATCAGGCCGGGTACGATGCCTATAAAACCAAAGTTGCCGCCCTCGAGGCGAAACTTGATGGTTTGCTGGCTCTCAGCCCGGAAGAGCTGTTCAAGAAGCGCGATGAGTTGGCCGCGGCGGAAGCCGAGTTGGCCGAGCTCAAAAAAGACAAGCTCTCGCTGCTCACTGAGATGCAGAACGCTTTGGCCGGCCTTGAAGGCAAGATCGCCCAGCTGAAGAACAAGATGCCCAAGGCGCTCTATGATATGTACACCGTCCTTCCCGGCGATTATCTCTGGAAGATTTCGGGCAAGGATGAGATTTATGACAATCCGATGCATTGGATGCGCATCTACTCCTACAACAAGGAACAGATCAAGGATCCGGATCTGATCTATCCGAAGCAGGAGTTCAAGATCCAGCGCGAATGCGGCCCGGATGAATACCTGGTCGTCAAGGGCGATAATCTGAAAAAGATCGCCGCCAATCCCGCAGTGTACGGCGATCCGTCTGCCTGGACCAAGATCTATCAGAAGAACAAGGCTGTCATCGGCGAAGATTCTCATCGCATCTTCCCGCACACCGTCTTGATCATTCCCAGATAGGGAGAGCGACTCAGGCTGCGCGCGGAGTGCCGGTTCAGTTCGATGCAGCAGATGCGGATCTCTCCCGGCTGCATCTCCCATCCCGCGCCCTGGCGGCGGGGATGAAGGAGGCACCACGCACGTGTTAAATCATAGACTCTCGGTCTTGCCGCCATGTGGGCGAGACCGGGAGTTTTTTATTATGGAGATATACCCATTCCGGACAAGAGAGTGAACGAACCCGTACCTGTTGAAAAACGGATCGCCCTGCGCGGCATCGATCCGGTCGATTTTCTCGGCGCCCAGGACGCCAATCTGCACCTCCTGGAGGCTGAGCTCGATGCCCAGCTGATCGTACGCGGTCATGAGATTATACTCCGGGGGCTGCCGGAGCAGGTGGATCAGGCCGAGCAGATTATCAGCGAACTGGTCTATCTGGCCAATCGCAATGGCCGGGTCATTCCGCAGGACATCGAGACGGTACTGCGGGTGAATGAAAAAGGGGGGGCGATGGCGGATGCGGCCCCCAGCGCTGAATCGGTGCTGGTCTATACCAAGGGGGGCGTGATCAAGCCGCGCACTCCGGGTCAGGAAGAGTATGTCGCCAGCGCCCAGCAGAACGATATCGTCTTCGCCATCGGACCGGCGGGGACGGGCAAGACATTTCTGGCGGTGGCCATGGCGGTGGCGGCCCTGCGCGATCATCTCGTCGACCGTCTCATCCTCTGCCGGCCGGCGGTGGAAGCGGGCGAGAGTCTCGGGTTCCTGCCCGGTGATTTCCGTGAAAAGGTCGATCCCTATCTGCGGCCGCTCTACGATGCCCTGAATGACATGATCCCGGGCGACAAACTGCGCCGCCTCATCGAGACCCGTGTCGTGGAAATTGTCCCCCTCGCCTATATGCGCGGGCGCACGCTCAATAATTGTTTTGTGATCCTCGATGAGGCGCAAAACACCACTGCTGCGCAGATGAAGATGTTTCTCACCCGTCTGGGTGTCAATTCACGCGCTATCGTGACGGGCGATATCACCCAGATTGATCTGCCCGAAAGCGCCATCTCGGGTCTGGTGCAAATCCAGTCCATTCTCAAAGGGATCGACGGCATCGGCTTTTCATACCTCACCGATCGTGATGTGGTTCGGCATCAGCTGGTGCGGCAGATCATCAAGGCCTATGAGCTGCTTCGGCAGACATGACACGGCCAATCACCTGGAGCGAAGATGAATCAGCGCTTTGACAAGAATCCGGGCAAGAATTCACTGCTCAATGGCAGCAAGGGCAAGGAGCGGCGGACCAACGGGGGAGGCGAATGGCTGGAGGCGCTGCGCCGGCATCGCTATCTGCTCCTCGGCGGGGTCGTCCTGGCCGCCTTCATCGCCATTCTTTTTCCCGGTGAAAAGTCCTATCAGTTTTCAAATGTGCGCGAAGGGCGGGTCTACATCGGCCCGGAAATAATTGCTTCGTTCACCTTCCCGGTCAACAAGAGTCATGAGGAATATGAAGCGGACCTGAAAAAAGCCCGGGCTGAGGTGGCGCCGGTTTTTGACCGTGTGGATTCGGTCAAGGATGCGCAGCTTGAACATCTGGGGGTGTTCGTGCAGCGCGCGGGCATGGTTCTGCGCAACGGCGCGGTGACGGCCGATGAGGTGAGCCGGGTCTTTCAGGAGAGCGGGATCATTCTTTCCGAGGAGGATATCCTCAACCTGATGTCCGGCTCCGCCGCCGGAGAGGGCGGGACCCAGGAGAGCCAACGGTCGTATCAGTTCCGCGCTATCTCTGCGGCGGTCGAAAAACTGCTCCGCGAAAGCTTCACCATCGGCGTCCTGAACATTGAGCGCAGTGCCTTTGGGCCGCTTCCGGCCCGATTTTCGATCCGGCATCGCGGCCTGGAGGTGTTCGAAAACAGCGAGTTCCTCTTCGGGCTTTTGGAGCTCCGGCAGCAGATCCCCGAAAAGCTGCGTATCAGTCAGCAGCTGGACGAACGTCAGTCCAAGATCGGCTACAAGATGGCGTTGGCTTTTCTGTCGCCCAACCTGATCTATGACCAGGCGGAGACCCGGACACGAATCGAGGAGGCCACCGCCCTGGTGCCGCTTGCCAAAGACCAGGTCCTCGCCGGGGAGCGGATCATCGACGGCCATGAACGCATCACCCGGGAGCATATCGAAAAGCTGAACTCTTACGCCGCCGCCAAGATGGAACGCGGCGAAGGCAAGGGCTTCATCAGCCGCCTCCTGCACGGACTGGGCCGGTGGGGCAACTCACTCTTCATTCTCAGCATCCTGCTCTTTTTCCTCTGGCAGGGGCGGGGGGAGATCGCCAATGCTCCCAAACAGCTGCTCCTGATCGCCATGATTGTGGTGCTGCCGGCGGGGCTTACTTTTCTGGTCAATCAGCTCAATCTCTCCCCTCTGCTCATCCCGGTCGCGGCAGGCGCCATGATTATCACGATCTTTTTCGATGTCTATGTGGGGCTGCTCTATGCGATTTCAGTCAGCCTGCTGATCGGGACGATGCGCGGCAATGAGTTCGGGATCGCCTACATCTCCATATTTGTAAGCGCCATGTCGATCCTCTCAGTCAGCCGGGTGAAAACGCGCAACTGGGTTTTACGCAGTATGGCGGTGGTGATGGTGGCCTACCTGCTCTCGATCACCGTACACGACCTGCTCAACTATCAGTCCTTTCCGGAAATCCTGCGTGACTGGGGACTGGGCTTCATCAACGGCTTCATCTCCCCGATTATCGCCTATGCCCTGGTTTTGCTGCTCGAGCGGATATTTCATTTTACGACCGATATGACCCTGCTGGAACTTTCGGATCTCAACCATCCGCTGCTGCGCCAGCTCGCGCTGCAGGCTCCCGGGACCTATCACCACTCCCTCTCGGTCGGAAATCTCGCCGAGGCGGCTGCCGAGGCGATCGGTGGAAACGCCCTGCTGGCCAGGGTGGGCGCCTATTATCACGATATCGGCAAGCTGGAAAAGCCGGAGTATTTTGTCGAAAATCAGATGCGCGGCCGTAATCCCCAGGAAAAGCTGACGCCGACGATGAGCTCGCTGATCCTGCAGAATCATGTCCGGCGCGGCGTTGAAATGGCCGGTCAGTATCATCTTCCTCCAGCCGTCACCGCCTTCATACAGGAGCATCACGGCACCAGCCTGATGCAATACTTTTATCAGAAAGCTGTCGAACAGAAGGGAGAGGGAGCGGTCCCCCAGAATGAATTCCGCTATCCCGGCCCCCGCCCGAGCATCCGCGAATCGGCCATCGTAATGCTCGCCGATGCGGTGGAAGCCACCTCCCGCACACTGCGCGACCCCTCTTACAGCCGGATCAAGAACGTCGTCGAACAGATCATCGATGAGCGCTTCAAGAGCGGCGAGCTTGACAATTCGCCCCTGACGCTGCAGGATCTGGCGCGGATTTCAGAGGCTTTTCAGAAGACGCTCAATGCTCGCTTTCACCGCCGCATCGTTTATCCCAACCAGAATACGGACGATGAGGCGGAGGAATGAGCAAGCCGGTGGTGCCGCGTCAGGTGAGTTTCCTTTCAACCAGCAAAAAGGATTTGATCTCCGCGGGGGAACTGCGCCTGATCGCGGAACTCATCCTGCACCAGGCCCGGCCCCAGGGGGGATGGCGGGTGCGGATCATTGTGGTGCCGGAAGCTGAAATCATCCAGCTGAACCAGCGCGTTTTCAATCGCGACCGCAGCACGGATGTGATCTCGTGCAATATCACCACAGCGGAAGCGCCTGTTCTGGAGGGGGAGGTTTACATCAGTTATGAGACCGCCCTTCGGCAGGCCCGGGAATACAAGGTGAGCCCGGGCGAGGAGCTGCAGCGGCTGACAGCGCATGGCCTCTATCATCTTTTAGGCTATGAGGATGGAGATGCCCGCCAGAAAGAGGTCATGAGTGCCCTCGAGGATGAAGCGATGCAGCGCCTGCGCTCCTTTGGCCGGAAATAGCGAAACCCCGTTGTAATTTTAAGAATAAAGTGCTATACTATGGTGGTTGATTGCGCACCGGAGAATTGGGAGGAGTTATGGTATCGTTGCGGTTTGATTTTCGTGATCTTTTTCGTGCGCCCCGACTGGCATTCAGCCTGCAGCGGCTGTGGATCGTGCTGATCGGTATCGCAGCGGGTTGGCTGGCCTATTTTCTGCTCACTTTTCTGGCCCTGCTCGTGGCGGGTGTTGCTCCCGGGGAAATCTGGCCCCGTTTCGGTGTTTTCCCCACGCTCCTGGCCACCCGTTTCTCTTTCCCCTGGTACAGCTGGCTGTTCCATGCTTTAGGTGCAGCGGTTGCCTATGTCGCTCTGCTGTTGGCCCAGACGGCGCATGCGCGCGCGCTCTATATGTCCAGCAAGGGCGAGCATTTCTACAGCTGGCGTAAATCATACGCTTTCGCCTGGCGAAAGCTTGGATCGGTGATCATGACTCCGGTCACGCTCGGGCTGCTGATCCTGTTCTTCATCGGCGGCGCCTGGCTGATTGGTCTGGCTGGCCGTATCCCCTGGGCGGGTGAATTGGGTGTTGCTCTTGTTGCCATCATCTGGTTTGTCTTCGCCCTCCTGATGATCTATCTAGGCGTGGTTCTGTTCTTCTCCCTGCTCTACGCTCCCGCCATCATTGCCGCCACTGATGAGGACGGCTTTGAATCCATTTTTCAGCTTTTTTCACTGACCTGGAACCAGCCCTGGCGGCTGCTGTTTTATGAGCTGCTCTCTTTTCTGCTGGCTGTGGCCGCGCTTGGCTTCTTTGCTTTCTTCTGCAAACGGGCTGTGGGGCTCACCAACTCTCTCTTCTCTTTTTTTATGGGGAGCAATTACGCCGATCTGGCCAACAACGGTCAGGCGCTTTTTCAGGCGTGGACCTCCATGGGGGAGGGATTTCTCTTCCATCTTTTTCGCGGTTTCACCCCTCTGGTCAGTTTTACCCAGGAGTTCTACTATCTGCCGGCGTATGAGCTGGCCCGCCCGACGGTCGCCGTTTCCGGCTATCTTTATGCGGTCAATCTGCTCTTCCTGGCTGGATGGGTCATTTCCTACGGTCTCTCCACCTTTAATGCGGCCCATCTGCTTTCGTATCTCTCCCTGCGCAAGCGCAAGGATGGCGTGAATCTGCTTGAGCGCAAGGACAGGGAGGAGGAGTACGAAGAGGAGCCGGGCGCGGAGGCGAACAGCGAAGAGCCGCCGGTGGCACAAAACTAGGCAGGAGACCCAAAAAAAATTCCGCAAATGTGTCGCTTGGCACCTAATATAATGAAAAGACGGAGACCGCCGGGGGTGCCAAAATTCCCACACGGACAGCATCTGCCACTACTGCACTATAGCACTATTTGACGAAAGCAAGAGAGCATCATGTCCGTATTCATCAAGATCAAAGATCAACAATTAGGTCCATACTCCTACAACGAACTCAAAAAGCTGGTCACGGAAGGTTCATTTGACCAGGACGACCTGGTCTTCAGTGAAGCCAGCAATGAATGGGTTCGGGCAGGTCATCTGGAGGAGTTGCGCAAGCTCTTTCCGGGCCCGGCCGACGCTCCTGCCGAACGGATGGTTTACGCCATCGGCGGTGGCAAGGGGGGGGTCGGCAAGACGGTGCTTACAGCATCCATCGGCATTGGCCTGGCTGCGCTGGGCTACCGGGTGGTTATGGTCGATGCCGATCTGGGGGGCGCCAATCTGCACACCTGCATGGGGATTCTTGAACCGCAGTATACCTTTTATCATTTCTATTCCCTGCAAAAAGAGAGTCTGAGCGATATCCTCCTCGATACGCCCATTGAAAATCTCAAGCTGATCAGCGGTGCCTGCGGAACGCTGGGCCTCGCCAATCCGCGTTATTCTCAAAAGCTGCGCTTTATCAACGAGCTGCGCAAGATTGATGCGGACTTTATCCTCCTCGATCTCGGCGCGGGCTCGTCCTACAACGTCATCGACTTTTTCCTGGCCGCGGATCATGGTCTGGCGGTGACCACGCCGGAGCCCATGGCGATCCAGGAGACTTTTAATTTTCTCAAGATCGCGCTGATGCGCAAGCTGACGCGGGAATTCAAGGATGATCCGGAGTCGATCAACCGGCTTGAGCAGGAGGTCTTTGCCGATTCAGGGCGGATGTCCCAATCAGTTGGCGCCGCGCTGCAAAAGCTCGCTGGTGAGGATCCCGGCACGGCCAGGCGGATCCAGGGCATCCTGGATAATTTCACCCCCTCCCTGATTCTGAATATGGTCCATTCCGACGATGAGGTCAAGGAGGGCATCGCTCTGCGCACGGCCGTCGAGGAACTGCTCGCGATGAAGATGAATTTTCTCGGCTATGTCGATCACGACGAGAGCGTTCGGCGGGCGGTCAAGGAGCTTCGTCCCTTCGTGGTGGATGATCCCTCTTCGCGGGCCGCCAAGAGTCTGGCCAGGTTGATCACAGTCGGTCTGCTTAAAAAAACCGGCTGGGCGGGCTTTAAGGAGAAACGCAAGGTTCTGCGCCAGGTCAAGCTGCAGAACAAGGAGTATCCCTCCCAGCAGATCCGGGAGAGTGAAACCATCTGTTCGGTGCAGTGTTTTTACTGGGGGGACTGCGAGTATCAGAACGGCGGGTATCCCTGTCCTGTCCGCCATCTCGACCCCATCTTCAAGTCCTGAGGTATTTTTCTTTTTTCTTTTCCCATTTTTATGTATACTATGAGGTGAACAGGATACTGTTCACCTTTTTTATTTGAAGGAAGATATGAAAGTAAAGCTGCAATTCTGGAATAAAATAGCCCGCCGATTCCACCCGGCCCACATCCTGGCGCTCAGTTTCCTCTTTCTGATTATCATCGGGACCCTGCTGCTCGCTTTACCGGTCAGCAGGCTGGACGAAAACGTCACTCTTCTGGATACATTTTTTATCGCGACATCGGCGACCTGTGTGACGGGATTGGCTCCGCTGGATATCTCCACCGCCTACACCTTTTTCGGCAACGTGGTGATCCTTTTGCTGATTCAGCTCGGCGGCCTGGGGATCATGACTTTTTCTACCTTCTTTGCCTATATCCTGGCCGGGCGGCTGAGCATGCGCGGGCGCGATCTGATCGAGAACAGCATCAGCAGCCAGCCGGTGCCCTATCTGGGCCGGCTGCTCAAATTCGCCGTCGTCGGCACTCTGCTCATCGAGGGAGTCGGGGCACTCATCCTGACGCTGCGTTTCAGCCAGGATTATCCGCCGGCAAAAGCCCTCTGGCTGGGCGTTTTTCATTCGATCTCCGCTTTTTGCAACGCCGGCTTTTCCCCTTTCTATACGAGTCTGACGGGATATGCGACGGATGCGGCAGTCAATCTCACGGTCATGTTTCTCATCGTGCTCGGCGGATTGGGTTTCTGGGTCCTGTACGATCTTTTTTATTGGCGGCCACGGGGTAAAAAGCGCCTCAGCCTGCACAGCAAGATCGCCCTGGGCATCTCCGGCTGGCTCATCCTTATCGGAGCCTGCATGCTGCTCTTTTTTGAGCGCGACAACACCATGCAGGGCTTTAGCGCCGGGGGCAAACTGCTCGCCTCCTTTTTTCAGTCCATCACCGCACGGACAGCGGGTTTCAATACACTGCCAATGGACAAGCTGACCAACGGCGCTCTGGTTGTACTGATCATCCTCATGGTGATCGGCGCTTCTCCGGGCTCAACCGGCGGCGGCATCAAGACCACGACCTTCGCCATCATTATGGCCTCTTTTTTCACGAGGCTGCGCTCCAGGGAACAGGTGCGCATCTTTAACCGCGGCATCCCCGAGCCGATCGTCACCAAGGCGATCGGGATCAGCTTTTTCTGGATGCTGGCCATCAGTCTGGCCGCTTTGCTGCTGACCATCACGGAGAGCAGCGGACCGCCCGATCCTCTCGCCCGCAATAGCATGGTGGAATCTGTTTTCGAGTCTTTTTCCGCCCTGGGCACAGTCGGCTTGAGCATGGGAATCACCTCCCGCCTGAGCGATGGGGGAAAGCTGCTCGTCATTCTGCTCATGTACGTCGGACGGATCGGACCGGTGACGCTGGCGATCTCCATCGCCTCCCAGAAAAGCCTGCCGGTGCGCTATGCGGAAGAAAATGTCATCGTAGGTTAACTCTATTCTTCAGGAACGGATCTCATGAAATCCTATGCCATCATCGGACTCAGCAGCTTCGGCCATTATCTGGCCAAGGAACTCAGTCATCGCGGCCATCACATCCTCGCTATTGATATCGACGAGGAAAAAATCGACAAGGTGCGGGGATTTGTCGAGCGGGCGGTCATTGCTGACGCCGGCGACAAGGAGACCCTGGAGGGATTGGGACTGGCCGAACTGGATGGTGTCATCGTGAGCATGGGGGAGAAGATCGATGCCAGCATTCTGGTCACCCTCTTTTTGCGCGAGCTCAAGGTGAAAAAGATCATCGCCAAGGCGATCACCAACGATCACGGCCGGATCCTCGATATCATCGGTGCCACACAGGTGGTATTTCCCGAACGCGACGAGGCGATGCGCCTGGCCCATACCCTGGAGAGCGACTATTATCTTCACGCCATCACCCTGTCCGATGGCATCAGCATCATCGAAATCGCCCCGCCCAAGCTCTTCGTCGCCAAATCTCTGGGGGAGCTCGACCTGCGCAACCGCTACGGGGTGACCGTACTTTTGGTCAAGGAGTGGATCCCGGAAAAAGTGGTCCTGATTCCTACCGCCGAATGGGTGATCAAGGACAGTGATACCCTGGTCCTTGTGGGCAAGGATGAAGACCTTGAAAAGATCAAAGAGATCAATTAGGACGGGCTCCGCGCGGCGGGAATAATTGAGCGGCAAACGGGATTATCTCTCTTGCAGCCGCAGGGCTGCAGAAAACAAAAGAGCTTTCGGGAGAGTCATGGAGGCCTGGTGACATGCCCATACACGTATTGCGCGTAATTCGCGATATGAGCGATCGCGGCGGGCTGCAAAGCCGCAAATGCACCTATTATTGTTCAGAGATGGAAACCCCGGTCAGCTCCTGGTGGAAGCCGAACACCGATATTCTGGAGAGCGACCGGCAGGTGAGAATACGGATCGAGCTGCCTGGCATCGCCCGGGAAAATGTGAACATCGAGCTCAAAGGCGGCAGGCTCATCATCAGCGGTGTTCGTGCCGAGAACCGGCCCGAGGAGCCTGTGTATTATCATCAGCTCGAGCTGCAGTATGGCCATTTTATGCGGGTCATTGCTCTTCCCGAGAGTGTAGTGCACAATGATATCACTGCGACGCTCGAGGAAGGGATTCTGGAGGTGGTCATCTCCAAGGATGAGGGGGCTATCGAGATCCCGATCCACAGCATTGAGCCGGGTGAATGACCGGCGCCCCGGAACACACTGTCAAACAGGATGAGATTGGAGCAGATATGGATGATAATATGGATTCACCAGGTGTAGTGTCGAGTGAAGAGATTGATGCAGCCAGGATCCCGGAGCAATTGCCGATCCTGCCTTTGCGTGATACAGTGGTTTTTCCGCATATTGTAACTCCTCTGGTGGTGGCGAGGGAAAAGTCCGTCCAGCTGATCAATGATGTCATCGCCGGATCGCGCATCCTTGGTCTGGTCGCCCAGCGCGAAGCCGAGGTCGAGGAGCCGGGGCTCAAGGATGTTTTTGAATATGGTTGTGCGGCGATCATCCTGCGCATGCTCAAATTCCCGGACGGCTCGCTGCGCGTCCTCGTCCAGGGCCTTTCGCGCATCCGTGTCCGGAAACTGGTGCAGGAGACCCCCTACTTTATCGGTGAGGTGGAAACGCTGGAGGAAAAGATCGCCGCTTCCACCGAGCTGGAGGCCCTGAAGCGCAACGTCGCCATTCAGTTTCAGAAGGTGGTCAGCCTGGTGCCGCAGCTGCCGGATGAACTGCAGGTGGTGGTGGTCAACACCAGCAATCCGGACAAGCTTGCCGATCTGGTCGCTTCCAATCTCAACCTCACGCTGGAGGAGAAGCAGGAGATCCTCGAGGCGGTGGATGTGAAAAAGCGGCTTAAAAGGCTCACAGTCTACGTCAACCGCGAACTCGAGGTTCTGGAGATGGGGTCAAAGATCCAGGACAAGGTGCAGACTGAACTGGGCAAGAATCAGCGCGAATATTTTTTGCGCGAGCAGCTCAGGGCCATCCAGAAAGAGCTGGGGATGGGCGATGAACGTTCAGCGGAGATCGAGGAGCTGCGTGAAAAAATCGCCGAAGCCCAGCTGCCCGAGGAGGCGGACAAGGAGGCCATGCGCGAGCTGGACCGGCTCAGCAAGATGCAGCCGGGCGCGGCCGAATACACGGTGGCGCGCACCTATCTTGACTGGATGGTGGCTCTGCCCTGGGCCAAGGCCACCGAGGACAATCTTGATATCAACAAGGCTGGCCAGGTGCTGGATGAGGATCACTATGATCTGATCAAGGTGAAGGAACGCATCCTCGAGTACCTCGCCGTGCGCAAGCTCAAGGCGGACACCAAGGGCCCGATCCTCTGTTTCGTCGGTCCTCCCGGGGTGGGCAAGACCTCCCTGGGCCGTTCGATCGCCCGGGCCATGGGACGCAGCTTTATCCGCATCTCCCTCGGCGGCGTCCATGACGAGGCGGAGATCCGCGGCCATCGCCGCACCTATATCGGCGCCCTGCCCGGCCGCATCATCCAGGGCATCAAAAACGCCGGCCACAACAATCCGATCTTCATGCTCGATGAAGTCGACAAGATCGGACAGGATTTCCGCGGTGATCCCTCTTCCGCCCTGCTCGAGGTGCTCGACCCGGAGCAGAACTTTTCCTTCACCGACCATTACCTGGATGTGCCTTTCGACCTCTCCCGGGTGATGTTCATCACCACGGCCAATGTGCTCGACACCGTCCCCTCGGCGCTGCGCGACCGTCTGGAGGTGCTCGAGCTGCCCGGCTACATCGAAGAGGAGAAGCTGCAGATCGCCGTCACCTATCTGGTGCCGCGCCAGATCGGCGAGAACGGCTTGCGCAAAAAGGACATCAAATTCACCCGTCCCGCCCTCACCCGGATCATCCGCGATTATACCCGTGAGGCGGGCGTGCGCAATCTCGAACGCAAGATCGCGACGGTCTGCCGCAAAATGGCCAAAAAGGTTGCCGCCGGGGAGGGCGGACCCTTCACCATCACCCCGGAGACCGTCGTCGAGCTGCTCGGACCGCCGCGATTCTATTCGGAGGTGGCCGAACGCACCAACGAGCCGGGCGTGGCGGTCGGACTCGCCTGGACCCCCACCGGCGGTGATCTCCTCTTCATCGAGGCGACCCAGATGAGCGGCACCAAGGGGCTGATGCTGACCGGCCAGCTGGGGGATGTGATGAAGGAGTCGGCTCAGGCCGGGCTTTCCTGGATCCGCGCTCACGCCCGGGAGCTGGGCATCGAGGGGGACTTTTTCGAAAAGAACGATCTCCACATCCATGTGCCGGCCGGCGCCATCCCCAAAGACGGCCCCTCCGCCGGTGTGACCATCGCCACCGCACTGATCTCCCTCATCCAGAAGCGGCCGGTCCGCAGCGATATCGCCATGACCGGTGAGATCACCCTGCGCGGCAAGGTTCTGCCCGTCGGCGGCATCAAGGAGAAGGTTCTGGCGGCGAGGCGGGCGGGCATCCGCAAGGTCATCCTGCCGGCCAAGAACCGGGACGATCTGGAAGAGATCCCCGACCATGCCAAAAAAGAGATGACGTTCTATTTCGTCGATACCGTCGCCGAGGTGCTCGAACTGGCGCTGCGCGGCGGCAAAAAACGGGGGAAAGGGGCGCTTCCACAGCCTGAAAAAAAGAAACAATAAGCGGAGCCCGGCCCTTGAACGAGCGCTATCTGCGAATGATGGGCAAGCTGGCGGCTTTGGGGCAGGAGCGGGCGCTGAGGTTCTGGCCCGAACTGGATGAAAACAGCCGGCGGCGTCTGCTCGATCAGCTCGACCATCTCGATGAAGAATTCCTCGCCGCCCAGCGGCAGAGAAAGTGGCCGCTGGTTGCTGCCGGCGCCGGCAACCTCGACGGATTCACCCCCCAGCCCTATATCCCCCTGCCGGCGAGCCGGGAAGAGGAGCAGCGGTGGGAACGGGCGCGCAGAGACGGCGAGAAGCTGCTGGCGCAAGGGGCTGTAGCCGTCCTGGTCGTGGCCGGGGGACAGGGCACCCGCCTTGGTTATCCCGGCGCGAAGGGCAAATACCCCGTCGGCCCGGTTACCGGCCGCAGCCTTTTTCAGTACCACATCGAAAAGATGGTGGCCCTCGAAAGGAAATTCGGCCGGCCCCTGCCTCTGTACGTCATGACCAGCCCCGCAAACCATCAGGAAACCATCGGGTTCTTTAAAGAGAACAACTGGTTTGGCAAGGACCCCCGCACGATCATCTGTTTTCCCCAGCGCATGCTGCCGGTTTTTGATAACTGCGGTCAGCTGCTCCTCGAGACCCGCGCAAGTCTGAGCCTCTCTCCGGACGGACACGGCGGGGTTCTCTATGCCCTGCGCAAGCATC
Source organism: bacterium (assembly GCA_029560815.1). The sequence goes on along the minus strand of JAKQKF010000010.1, from coordinate 17,069 downwards.
AACTCCTCGAGGATATGCGGCGGCGCGGCATTCGACACCTCTTTTATTTCCAGGTGGACAATGTGCTGGTCCGGATCGCCGATCACGCCTATCTGGGATTCCATGATCAGATGGCTGCGGAGATGTCCGCCCGGACAGTCCGCAAGCGCGACCCCTGGGAAAAGCTGGGCCACATCGGCCGGCTGGATGGCGCCTGCAAGGTCATCGAATATACGGAGCTGCCGGAAGAGAAAAAGACCGCCCGTAATGAAGAGGGCGGACTGCTCTTCGGGCAGGGCAGCATCGCCATTCATCTTTTCTCTCTCGATTTTCTCGAAAGGCTTGCGCGGCAAAAGATCGAGCTGCCCTACCATATCGCCCGCAAAAAAGTGGCCAGCGTGGAGGACCAGAGAGCGGCGGCTGCGGATGGAGGACTCAACGCGGTCAAGTTCGAGCAGTTCATTTTTGACGCCTTTTCCTTCGCCAACCGCATCCTGGTGCTGGAGACCGACCGCCGTTTCGAGTTCAGTCCGATCAAAAACCGGGAGGGGGAGGATTCACCCGCCACAGCCCGGCGCGATTTGAGTGAGATGTTCGCCGGCTGGCTGGAAGCGTGCGGAATTTCGCCGCGGCGTCATGCCGACGGCACTCTGGCGGTTCCAATCGAGATCAGTCCCCTCTACGCCATGTCGGCCGATGAGCTGCAAGCCAAACTGCCCCCCGGCCTGGATACGGATCGGGAGATCCTGCTTGAAGAGCATGCCGGGGCCTGATATTAATGGATCCAGCCTGTGCCATCCGGCGCAGGCCGGTCCGCTTACCTTGATGTTGGTGGCAAAGGATCAACAATCATGTTGCCCGCAGCTGACACCCCTCCCCCTAACACCTCCTCACCCCGCCGGCGCTCCTGGCCGCGCCGTCTGCTGCGATTTTTTCTCTTCTCCCTTCTCGCCCTTCTGATCCTGCTGTTGTCCGCCGCCATCGCTCTGCGGCTTCTCTATCCGCCGGAGCGGCTCAAGGCCATGATCAACGAGGCGGCCATCGAAAAACTGGATCGCCGCCTCTCTCTGGGCAAGGTCTGGTTCCATCCCCTGCGCGGCCTCATCCTTGAGGATGTTGCACTCTCTCCTTATCCGGACTCCACCTCCGGCTATGACCTCTTCGTCCTCCGGCAGTTCCACGCCCGGCGGATCACCCTCAGCTACAGCCTCAAGGACCTTTTGGATAAGAAACTCCATCTGCGCGAGATCGAGATCGTCGCTCCGGAGATGGAATTCTTTGTCGACATGCTCGATACCACCCTGATCGACTTTGCCGCTCTGGCCCGCGCCGATCTGCCCTTCACCCTTGATCTGCGCGCTCTGCATTTGCGCGACAGCAGGCTCAGGGTCATCCTCGCCGACACCCTGACCCGGCAGGAGCTCTTTATCGGGGAGCTCAGCCTGGCGCTCGAGGATCTCCGGCTGCCGGCGGGAGGTTTAGCACGCAATGACAGCGCCCTGCAGGCCGATCTGGCCATCATCTGCAACTCGACCCCGTTCTCCTTCAGTCAGAGCGACTTGCGCGCCAACAGCTCTTTCCGGCTGGAGGCGCGGCTGGACTTTGATACCCGGCTCGCGCTGCGCAGCTATCACGACATCCGGCTCGCGCTCGGGCTCCAGCTGCAGGAGCTGCGCTTTGCGGAGCAGTCCGCAGCTGCGTCAAGGGAGGGCTTTTTCCGCCCCCGGGTTAATCTGGCGCTGGGCCTCCATGGCGATGGACATGCCGGCCTGCTGCGCCTCGACTCCCTGAACCTCGCCCTCGACGGCCGGAGATGGCTGGGGGCTGAAGCCGCCGCCGACAGCCTTTATGGCAAGAGCCGTTTCTCCGCGCGTCTCAGCCATGGAGAGATCCCTCTCGGTCACGCCCTGGAGATGGCGCGGGAGCTGCTTTCGCCCGGATTTCTGCCCGACCTGCAGTTGCACGATGAGACGGCCGCACTCAGCTTTAGCGGCGCGGAGATTGCCGGTTCCCTGGAGGATGGATTCGATTACCAGCTCCCGCTTGAGCTCAGCCATGCCGGCCTCTCCCTGAACGATGGTTCCCTCCGGCTGCGGGGATTGGGCGCTTCGCTTTCGCTGCAGGGCCGCCTTCATCAGGGAGCGGTGGAACGGACCGCCCTGACGGCAGCGGTCACCTATGACAGCCTGCGCCTTGTGCAGCCGGGGAGTGCCCCCCTGGCGGTTGGGGCCGGCAAGGCGGCTGCGGAAGTGGTGCTCAACCGCCTCATGCTGCCCGAGAGGGCGCACATCACCCTGCGCCTCGATAACCTGATGGGCCTGAAGGCCGATGGAGAGTGCGCTCTCAGCGCCGCCACCGCGCTGCAGGATCTGAGCGGGAGCGGCACGGTCCGGCTCACCGGATTCGATCTCGCGCGATTCCCCACCCTTGCAGCCCATGGCAAGGCCGAGGCCCTGCTCTCCTTCAACCTTAACGGCCTTAACCGGATAGCCGCCGGGCTGACGGTCAAGAGCACTCCCCTGATCCTGCTCGTCGACGAGGAGCCGGTGCACCTGGATGAACTCAAGCTCGATCTGAAGCTGTTGGCCGGCACGGATACCACCCTCAGCGTGATCCGCATCGACTCACTCGGTCTTGCGCTCAATCGCATGATCGAGGCTTCGGCGCGGGGCAGGATCCTCAATGGACCTGATCCGCAGATCCACTTTGATCTCGACCGGTTCGCCATCCGGCACGATGCGGTTTGGGCCTGGCTGCCCGATCTGCTTCGCGAGCCCTTTGCGGAGGCGGAGCTCACAGGCACGACCACATTCAGCGGCGGCGGCAGGCTGACCGGTACGGCGGCGGGGCTGCTCTACGATATCGATGCCCGGATGACGACAGCCGGGACTTCGTTCAGGGCTCCCGCCCAGTTCACGCTGGTGAACGGGCTGGGCATCGACACCCGGCTTAAAGCCGCCAGCAGTGACGGCATCCATGCCGTCATGGAGGCCGGGCTGGACAGTGTGCGCATCGGCAAGTCCGGTGCTGTCTCCTATCAGCACAACCGGCTCTATATCCGGCTCGCCAGCAGGGATCTTTCCTCGCTGATCGAGATGGATGGGCGGCTCGAACTGCCCGGCCTCTATATGAGCGGATCGTTCGCGGCGAGCATCACGGAACTGAAACGCGACTTTCGTATCAAGGCCCAATTCGCTCTCCATCAATCGATCGCCGATACGCTGCGGCTGCCCCAGGGCATCAGGATGCGCGGCGACAGCGACCTGATGATCAGCGTCGAGGCGGACAGCGCCCTGGCCCGCGTGGCCGCCGATATCACAACCAGGGATGTCAGCTTTTTCATGCCGGACAACTTTGCTGTTCGTGATGTCCTGGCCGACCTTCATCTCCGTCAGGATGTGGATCTGGTGAACAAGCGGCTGCTCGGCAATTCCGCCTTCAGGATCGCCACCCCGAGCAACGCCTTTATGGACTATATGGCCTACCGCGAGTATTATCACGGGCGGCTGCCGGGTTTTTCTCGCCTCCGCATCGGCCGGGTCGAGGTGATGGGGTATGCTGTGGAGGAGATCGATTTCGAGCTTTTGGCCGGTGAGGGCCGGCTGGAGGTCCCGGCGATGGCGGCCCGGATCTACGGCGGCAACATGGGGGGCAGGATGGCGCTGGATCTCGCCGCCGGCGATCTGAAAAAGGCCTCCTACGATATCAATCTCAGTTTCGCCAATATCAATTCGGACCTGATCCTGCCCAAAGGGCCGCGCGAGGGCAAGTATGGTATCATCAATGCCAATATGGATTTTCATGGCGTCGGCCTGGACATGGCTTCCGGCATCAAGCTCGAAGGCCAGGCCTATATCACCAGGATCGGGCCCAAGGTGGCGGACAATCTGCTGCGTTCGCTGGATCCCAAGGGCGTTGATTCGAGCATTCGTACGACCAGGCTGCTGATCGGCCAGGGTTTCAAGCCCAAACTGATGACCTTTGTGCTGCGTCACGGTTATCTCTATCCCGAGATCATTTTTGCGCAGCCCTGGTATTTTCCCATGCGCCTCAGCGGCGGCAAGGTGGAGCTGGCGCGCATCCCCCTCGACTTTTTCCTCAAAAGCTCCGGCCAGGGTCCGGCGGCGCGGTAAGCGCCGCGGGGCGGCTCCGGAGAATGGGAGGTTTTATGCAGCGACGCAAATTTATTCTGATGGTGTTCCTGCCCCTGACGCTGCTGCGCTGCAGCGTCAGGGCCCCGGAACTCAATGTGACCGGCGAAAAGACCGCCCTCGAGAATCAGGTGCTTGGCACCTATCAGCAGATCGAGAGCGATTCCTGGCTCATCGCCTCCTCGCGGGCGGTCGGCGCCACCTCCTCGGCGGTGGTCTCCGGCGGCAGGAAAGAGGTGATCGATGCGGTGCAAAACCGTAAATTCAACAAGGATGAGGTGGATGAACTCAAGGCCGACAAGGTGGCCGGCGAGAATAATCGCGGCCTGCTGCAGGCCCTCACCCATCCGCGCTATGACGGCGATCCGGAATACCGCCTCTATGTCGATCAGATCATCGAGGAAGAGAATAACGACCGCATGATCATCTATGATCGGGTGCTGACCATAAACCAGAGCAGCGCGGAGGTAGCCAGGGCCAACGAGGTTTTTGCCAGGCTGAATTTCGACAATTCGGCGCCCGGCACCATGATCCAGAACCCGGACGGCAGCTGGGTGGAAAAACCCAAGGCCGGGGGAAAATGAAGCGATGAAACGCCGCCTGTCTGCACATCCACAACTCCGCCTCTCCGCAGGGCTGGTACTGCTGTGGGCTCTGCTTTCCGCCCTCTCAATGACCGGCCTTTTCGCACAGCCGGCCCCCGCGGTGAACTCGACGGTGCAGACGTCTGTTCCAGCCTCGGGAGCAGCCGCGACTCAACCCCTCGACCTGAAGCAGGTGACCACTCATCCCGATATAGACCTCTCCCCGCGACTCTCTCCGGACGGAAAATACCTGGCCTACGTCTCCCGGCAGACCTATAATTTTGATATCTGGGTGCGCAGCACCTCCGGCACCAGCAACCGGCAGGTCACCTTCAACAAGGCTGACGATCTTTATCCGGTCTGGTATCCGGACAGCAGGTCCCTGGTTTTCGTCTCACAAAAGGAAGATGCCGCCGGCGATATCTGGCGCATCCGGTTTCGCGAGGTGGAGGGGCAGCTTATTCCCAGGGGCGAGCCCGAAAAGATCAGCACCTGGCAGGGGTATGACGGCTATCCGACCGTCTCGCCGGACGGCAAAAAAATCGCCTGGGTTTCCAATGCCTCCGGCCGGGACGAGATCTGGTTCCATAACGACAACACCGGCAAGACCAGCCAGCTCACATTTTTAGGCGGCACCCATCCGGCCTGGAGTTCAAAACAGGACCTCATCGCCTTCACCTCCTTCCGCGCCGGAGCTGCCGGCGGCGGCGATATTTGGCTGATCAATCTGCACGGTCCCCGACCCGCGGGCGAGGAGGGTACAGTTCTTTGGGATCCGCGCGAACCGCCGCTCTATCCGCTGACCATGGGTGAAGCGGCCGAGGGCTTTCCAACTTGGTCGCCGGATGCCAGCCGAATCATCTTCCTGCGTTTTGCACAGGACCATAACGGCGATTCCCTGCTCACGCCCGCCGACCGCGGCGCGCTCTGGGAGATCTCTCCCGTGCCGGCCCCGGCCGAGAGCCTCCTCTTCTCCTCGCCCCTCGCCCGCGTCTTCATGCCCGGCCTTAATCCCCGCATGGTGCGCAGCGCCATGCTGCTCACCAGCGACAGCGATAATATCATGCAGCCCTGGTGCGGCGGGGACCAGCGGGTCTATTTTTCATCGGACCGCGGCGGCAACCTCGATATCTGGTCCATCCCGCTCGAGGGCGCTGTGCCGAAACAGGCGAGTGCGGCCGCGCAATATCACTGGGCCGATACGGCTTTTCCCCTCCTCGAACGCGCTTCGCGCTGGTATCTGGGGCCGCTCTGCCTGGGCTACCGGGAGGTTGAGCCGGACGAAAAGGAGCAGCGGTTCCTCGGCGAGCGGCTCATCGCGCTTAGACGCCTGCTCGATTTCTTCCCGGACAGCAGCCGCTATGCAGCCCGCGCCCTCTACGACATGGGCATCACCGCCATGCTGCAGGGTGACGAGGAGGCGGCCCGCACCTTCCTCCAGCTCATCACCGGCCACTATGCGGGCGAGCGGGAGGCCGCTGCCGATGCCGAGCTCGCCCTGCTGGGTCTGAGCGTGCAGGGCCGGAGCAGCGGCAGCGCCAATCAGCTGCTGAAACAGGGGGCTGAAGCGGTCCTGCAGCGCTATGGCGATCAATCCGCGCCGGCCGCTGCCGCCCGCCTGGCCATCGGCGACCTCTATTTTAAGTCCGGGGACCATACCCGCGCCTTCCAGGAGTACGCTCGTGTGCAAAAGGAGTACCCGGGCGAGAGAGATGCCTGCGCGGCGAGCCAGCTCAAGATCGGCGACCTCTTCCGGCAGTTCGCCAGCCAGGAAGAGGTGGTTCAGGCCTATCTCCGCGTCGTCGACCTCTATCCCGACCAGCGCCAGTGGATGCTGCAGGCGCGCGACCGGATACTCGATCTGCTCATCACGGGCCGGAGAGGCGCAGAGGCGTTTATCACCCGCTACCGCGAAATCGTCGGCCAGTACAGCCGCTTTCCGGCTCTGGCGGCGGAGGCGCAGTTCCGCATCGGCAATATCCTGCTCCGCAACAAGGAGTACCGCGCCGCCATCAGGGAATTCGAGGCGATGGAGGAGCTCTTTCCCGGACTCGTCGATGAGCTATTCACGGCCCGGATGAGCCGCGCCGAGGCCTATCTCCGCCTGGGTGACAGCGGCAGCGCGCTCGCCCTCCTCGACCAGCTGGTCAGGGAACAGCAGCAGGAGCGCCCCGATCTGGCCGCACTCGCCTCCGACCGGCTGGTCATGGCCCTGCTTTCCTCCGCCGACAAACTTCGCGCCAGCGGCGACCTCCAGCTGGCGGCCATGCGCTACCGCAGCGCCTGGGAACGGGACCTGCATAACCTGCAGGCCCATCGCAGCTACCTGGAGTGCATGTACTATCAGAAAAAGATCGATCAGGCCATCGATGAGTACCGCCAGATCAATATCCTCCACCCCGGGGACAATATCCTCACCTATGCACTGGGCCTGGCCTACAGCTACAAGGGGACCGAAAGAGCCGAGCTCTTTAACGACCCGGACGGACTCGATCCGGTCTATCTGGTCAACCGTTCCAGCGCGGTCATCGCCCGCGCCCTCTCCTATGACTATACCATGGTTCCGGGCTATCTGACCATCGCCTTTAATTTTGAAATGATGGAAAACTATGAGGCCAGGCAGCGCGCGAAACCGACTCCCTTCCTGGCCAGGGCGTGGAATGCGGTCAAGGCCCCCTTTGTCGATCTCTATCACCGGCTCACCTTTTATCAGGAGCGCAAGCCCGCGCGCTATTACGAGCGCGCTATCCACGAGCTGAACAAGGCGATCGTCCTCAATGATGAAATCCAGGAGCCGCAGCTGGAGGCCAACCTCGCCCTCAATCTGGCCAACAACTATTACAACCTGGGCGAATTTGGCTTTGGCAAGGCGTACGAATTTTATCAGGTGAAACTGATCTACGACTCTTCCTTCACCGACAAGCAGCGCGAGGCGCTCATCTATGAGCGGATGGGCCACTGCGCCCTGGTGACCGAGGATCTGGAGAAGGGACCCCGCTTCCTCCGCCACGCCATCGATCTCTATGCGGCCATGGACAAGGAGCCCCGGGTTCTGCTCAACACCAAGAGGCTGGCGCTGCTCTACGAGATCGGGGAGCAGTATGAGGCGGCGATCGACTGTTATCAGCAGGCGGTCGAGATCGAGAAGAAAAACAACGCCCTTCTCGACCTCATGCGCAGCTACCGCAGCATCGCTTACAACTATCTCCGCCTCGATGAGCCCGCTGATGCGATCGCCTACGCCCGCCGTGCGATGGAGCTGCTCGATAGTGGCAAGATCAAAAAAATCAAAGGGGAGTCGAGCCGGATGGAGATTGGCTTTCTCGGCTGGTATATTCCGGTTCCCTTTATCGATTTCAGCACCATGGGCGTGAATTCGCTCAGGAGCTTCACAACCGAGGATGAGCGCGCTCTGATCTTTTCCATCTTCGCCGACAGCTATCAGCAGAGCAAGGAGTACTCCACCGCCATCGCCTTCGTCGAGAAAAAGATCGCTCTCTTTCAAAGCCGTAAAGATCACCGCGCTGTGGCGACCTTTTACAACAATCTGGGGTACATCCATTTCCTCAAGGGCGATTATCTTCGCGCCTGGCGCTGCTACCAGAGCTCGCTGCGTCTCTGCGAAAAATACGCTCTCACCGACGGTGTGATCCGCAATACTCTGAACCTTGGGCGCATAGCCAGCGGTCTGAATCTGCAGCAGCAGCTCGGCCGCAGCCCGGCCGCGGTGCCGGCGCTCTATGCCGATTCCGCCGCCGTTGCCCTGAAGAACGCACTCGACTTTCTCGAGACGACCCAGCTTTTTTATAATCGTGAGCGGGCGCAGCTTCTCCTCCATCTGGCCGAGGTGATGCTCATCGAGGCCCGTCCTGAGGGCGGCCAATCCGGCACGGGTGCCCTGGCCGGCACCATGGCCCGTCTGGAGCGGATGGCCCGGGTGAAGGGATATCTCGATGAAGCGCTCGAGCTCAGCCGCCGCTACGGTCTCGAGCGCGACGAACTGGCCGCCATGTTCGCCCTCGCCGAACTCTACCGCGCCGGCGGGGATTATGAGGAGGCCTGGGAGGAGTTCAATCGCTGCCGCAAGACCGCTCTGCGCCGGGGCGAGTACGCGCTGGCCTGGCGGATCGACGTGGCTCTCGGTGAGGTGCTCGAGCGGATGAGCCTCGAGAGCCGGCGCCGCTATGCGATCCAGAGCGTCCCGCTCGAATTCTATCTCGAAGCCGTGGAGCTGCTGGAGGCTCATCCATCAGTCACCCTGGGGGCGATGGCCCCTGAGATGCGCCGCATCCACCATCAGCCCTATCTGCGGGTGATCGCTGCGCTGGCCCGGATGGGCGATATCAAGGGCGCCCTGACTTTCGCCGAACGGCTGCGGGCCAAGACCTATCTGGACCTGATCGGCGGGGAGGAGATCACTTTCCGCAAGGAGCGTCACAAGATCTTTCTCGGCAATGCCCGTTTTGTGCAGGAAAAGATCGACAAGGCGAACAGCGACATCCTGCGCGCCCGCACCCAGGGCAAGCTCTCCTCAAGGGGGACCCGGGAGCGGAAGAAGCAGCTCGAAGGGTACCAGCATGAATATGAGGAGATCTTCAAACAACTCCGCGCCGAGGTACCCGAACTGGAGGGGCTGGTTCGTGTCCAGCCAGTCGATCTACTGCGGGTGCAGAAGAACCTGCACAACCGTGAAGCCCTGGTGCTCTATCAGCGCGTGCCGGACCGGCTGCTGGCCTGGACCATCGGTGCGCAAAAGGTTACGCTTGCGGAAATCCCTCTCTCCGGGGAAGCTGTGAGCCAAGCCCTCGACTCCTGGCGCCGCGCGGGGGGGCTGGAATCGGCCGCCGGGGATACGCTCTGGAGTTCGCTGCTGGAGCCGGTCCTGCGCCTGCCGGAAGAGATACAACGGCTCGTCATCATCCCGGATGAAGAGCTCTTCTACCTCCCCTGGAGCGCGGCGGTCCACTCCCTGCAGAGCAGGGAGCTGGCGGTCAGCGTAAGTTCGAGCCTGACCGCCTACTATTATGCCGGGCAGAAGCGCAAGCTGCAGGGAAGCAGAATCTTTGTCGCGGATGACCCGGTGCTCGCCGGCGCTTTGGCGGGGCAGGGCTTCCAGGTCACCGGACCCCAGCCGGGGGAGCAGCAGAACAGCTTCCCGGCCCAGGTCAACAGCCTGGGGCTGGCGGAACTGGTCCACCTCACGGCTGAGACCGCCTGGAATGGAATCGATCCTCTCGAATCCCGCATCGGCTTCAGGGTGCCCGGTTCCGCTGCGGCCCGCTTCCCGGTCAAGGAGATCTATGCCAATTCGCTCTCGGCCGGCCTGCTGACCATGAACGGAACGCAGCCTCTGCTGGGGCTCACCAGCATCGAGCCCTATCTGGCGTGGGAACGCGGCCTGCATTATGCCGGTCTGCCCTCCTTTTTACTCACTCTGTGGCCAGGGGAGAGGAGCCGTGAACTGGAATTCTACGGCCTTTTTTACGCCAATCTCAGGAGCATGCCGCCGGCGGTCGCGCTCGCGCGCACGCAGCGGGGATTTTTCGAACGGGAACTCCCCTTCAGGGAGTGGGCGCGCTTTCAGCTTTACGGTTATGGCGGGATGACGGAGGCCGAGGAAGAGCAGTTTGCGGTCGAGGGCTACGCCGGCAAGGTCCGCCGGGGTCACGCCGCTTTCAAGCTGCAGGAGTGGAGCGATGCCATCGTCTTTTATGAAGAGGCGCTGCAGATGGCTGCGCGGCAGGGGGATGAGGAGAGCGTCGTCCGCCTGGAGGAGCGGGTGCTCGAAGCGGCCATCAATGGCGCGCTCTGGAGCAAGGCCATTGAACTCGAGCAGCGCCGCCTGGATGCGGCTGAACGGTCAGGCGATGTTGACGGCATCGTCACCGGTCTTAATAATCTGGCCTATTTCTATACCCAGAACGGCCAGTACGAGGAGGGGGTGGCCGCGAAGAAGAGATATGCCGGAATGGCCCAGCAGTACGGGATGGATGAGCAGGAGGCGGAATCACTGCGTGAGACCGGCCTGATCTTTGAGCGCGGCGGTCAATATGACAAGGCCATGGGCTTTTTCAACCAGGCCTATGAACGGTATCAGGCCATCGACGATTCCATGGGCATGGGGCGCTCCCTGCGCGATATGGGACGTATCGAATTTCTCTACCGGGACCACTACACGGCGGCCATCGAGCTGCAGGAGCGCGCGCTGGCTTTCTTCCGTCCGCTCGCGGCGCGTGTGGAGATCATTGACGCGCTCCACAATCTGGGCATCACCCACGAAAAGATGGGGAACTACCAGCCGGCCCTGCGCTGTCAGCAGGAGGCGCTCGAGCTCGCCGGGCAGGAGGGGCAGAGCAGGCTGATCGCCCTCTCCCGGCAGTATCTGGCCAACGTGCTCTGGAAGATGGGGGACTATCAGAAAGCCCTGCAGCATCAGAACGCCGCCCTGGAGACTTTTGCCGGCCTGGGCGACGACCAGCTTCTGCAAACGGCCTACTCCACGCGGGGATTGATCGCCCTGAGTCTGGGACAGCCGCAGCAGGCCCTCGAATTTGAACAGAAAGCGCTGGAGATCGCCGCCCGGAATGACGACCGTCTTGATCTGGCGACCATCCACAAGAACCTGGGGATGATCTATCGTTCCGACGGCCGTTTTGAACTCGCGCGCGCCAGCTTTGAACAGGCCCTGGTTCTGGATTCGTTGATGGCGGCCCGGAGCGGACTGGCCTACGACTATCGCAATCTCGGAGCGATCTATGGCCTGATCGGACGGGGCAGCGAAGGGATGCTCCTGGCCCGCCGCGGCCTTGAGCTGAGCCGCACCATCCACGACAGCCGCAATGAGGCGCAGAGTCTGCTTGTGCTCGGCACCCTGCAGCGCCGGTTCGGTACGCCGGACTCGGCGCGGGCAAGCCTGGAAGCGGCCGCTACGATGGCCGAGGCTCTCTACATGCCCGACATCGCCTGGCGGGCGCAGCGCCAGCTCGCCGATCTCCACGCTGCCACCAAAAACCAGCCTGGTCAGATCCGTGCGCTCTACGCCGCTCTGGCGACCATTGAGAGCATGCGCGCCCGCATCCGCGTCGAAGAATACGCGTCGGGTTTCATCGATGACAAGCTTGAGGTCTACAGCGCCCTGATCGATGTGCTCGCCGAGGCGGGGCAGGCCGGCGAGGCTCTGGAGGTGGCTGAACGCGCGCGGGCCCGCAGTTTTCTTGACCTGCTCGGGCAGCGTCCGCTTGCCTTCGGGTCTCCGGAAGCGAACCGGTTCGCGGCCGCCGGGGACAGTCTGCAGAGGGAACTCGGCCGGGCCCAGAGCGAGATACTTTATCTCCAGGCCGGCAGCGATGCCCTGCAGGCACAGCAGATTCGCCGGCTCGGGGAGAGGATCCAGGAGCTGCGCAGCCGGTATGCCGAGCATCTCGTCAAGGTGCGCGCAGCCGATCCGGAGCTTTCGGCGCTTTATCAGGTTGAACCTCTCGGCGAGGAGGAGATCCGCCGCCTCATCCCGGAAAAGGGGGCGATGCTGGTCTATCATCTTCACCGCGACCGCCTCACGATCTGGCTGGCCACCCGGGAGTCGGTCCGGCTGCAGCGGGTACAAGTCGGCGAGGCCGCGCTCGGAGAGGAGATCAGTCTGCTTCGCCGCAGTCTCTCACGGCAGCTCACCATTACCGAAAACGCGCGTCATCTCTACGACCTTCTGATCAAGCCCTTCGCGGAGGAGATCGGGCGCAGCGGGCACCTGATCATCCTTCCGCATGGCGCGCTCCATTACCTGCCCTTCGCTGTACTGCAGGATGAAGAGAAGCGCTATCTCGGCCTGGAGCACACCCTCTCGGTCGCGGCGAGCGCCTCCGTGCTCGGTCATTGTCTGGTTAAGGGGGAACAGTATGCCGGGCGGGAGAGGCGTCAGATGGGGGTGCTGGCCTTCGGCAATCCCGACCTGGGCGACAGCCGGTACGATCTGGCCTTTAGCGAGCGGGAGGTGAAGAGCCTGAAGCGTTACTATCCTTCAGTGACCGTTTTTACAGGCGCGGGCGCCAGCGAAAGCCGGCTGCGGGCTGAGACGCCCTCGCCGCCGCTGCTTCTTTTCAGCTGTCACGGGGAATTCGACGAAAGCAACCCGCTGCTCTCTGCTCTGCTGCTGGCGCCGGACGGCAAGTCGGACGGGCGGCTCGAGACCCATGAGATTTTTGGCCTCAGGATGGAGGCCTTTCTGGTGGCGATGAGCGCCTGCGAGACCGGCGTGGGGGCGCTCCGCAGCGGCGACGAGGTGATCGGACTCACCCGGGCTTTCACCTTCGCGGGCGCGGCAGCACAGCTGTCGAGTCTGTGGAAGGTGGACGATCTGGCTACCGCTGTGCTGATCAAACGGTTTTTCCGCTACCTGGCCGAGGGCGATTCGCGCCCGGAGGCCCTGCGCAAGGCGCAGAAGCTGGTCCTGGCGGAGATCAACCCCTATCCCGCCTTCTGGGCGGCCTTTCAGATCAGCGGGGATTATCGCTGACCCCCTGCTGCGGCGGTTCGGGGGCGCTTCCCTTTGCCAGCGGGCAAAATCTTGTTGACTAGTACTTAAAAACTTGATATCTTGTCGCGAAGCCGGATGGGCGGCGGATGTGCCCCTCTCCCGGCGGGTGATAAAATTTCACTACAGACACAAAACCTTTACCGGTGGAGGCCCATGAAAACAACCCTCGCTTTGATCCTGGCCGGCGGCCGGGTTGACGAACTTTCTGTGCTTACGCTCTACCGACCCAAATCAGCCCTGCCTTTCGGCGGGCTCTTTCGCGTCATCGATTTTCCCCTCAGTAATCTTCTTCATTCCGGCATCGAGCGCATCGGGATCCTCTCGCAATACCGCTCGGACTCTATCATCAACCATATCGGCTCGGGCGCGGGCTGGGATATGATCGGCAGCCAGCGCGGCATCACCATGCTGCCGCCGATGAAGGGGACGCAGAGCTCGGACTGGTACAAGGGCACGGCCGATGCGGTCTTTCAAAACCGCGATTACGTCATGCGTTATGATCCCGACTATGTCCTCATTCTTTCCGGTGACCATGTCTACAGCATGGATTACCAGAAGATGATCGCCTTTCATGAACGGATGGAGGCGGACGTGACCTGCGCTTTTGTCGAGGTGCCGGAGGACGGGAAGGAGCGATACGGGCAGGGACTGATCTCCGGCGACGATCCCGAGGGCGGGCGGCTGACACGCTACGTGGAAAAGCCGAGCGAATCGATCAGCGCCTGGGCCTCGATGACGATCTACCTTTTCAACCGCGACGCCCTGCGCTATATCATGGACGAGATGATGCGTCCCCCTTCAACCGAGCATTTCGGCCGCGATATTCTGCCGGTGCTGATCGACAAGAAAAAGGTCTGCGGCTACAAGTTTCGCGGTCCCTGGGCTTATACCCGCACCATCGATGAATACTATTCGGCGAGCATGGATCTGCTTACCGATGAGCCGGTTTTAGGCCTCGACGAATGGCCGGTTCGCACCAACCTCGACAATGAGCGCATCCGCGACCGCGCGCCGGCGCTGATCGGACCCGGCGCAAAATGCAGCCAGACCCTCCTCCATCACGGCTGTGAAATCCAGGGCACGGTGCAAAACTCGATTCTCTTCCCGGGGGTTCGCGTCAAGGCCGGGGCGACGGTGAAAAATTCAATCCTGATGTTCGATACGCTGGTCGAGCAGGGGGCCTCTTTGAACCGCGTCATCACCGACGTGGAGGTCACCATCGGCGCCAACGCTGTCGTGGGCACCGGCGAGGAGACGGGCGTCAACAAGGAGTACCCCAATCTGCTCAAATCAGGGATCACCCTCGTCGGCCGCAATACGCGGCTTCCCGGCGGGATGCGCGTGGGAAGGAACTGCATCATCTATCCCAACAAGAAGGAAGCCGAATTCACGAGCCTGACTATTGCCAATGGAAGGACGATCAAATGAGAAATACCGTCGCGTTCTTGCTCGCGGGCGGCATGGGCAGCCGCCTCAATATTCTCGGCTGGATGCGCGCCAAACCGGCTGTTCCGTTCGGCGGTTGTTACCGGCTCATCGACTTTACCCTCAGCAATGCCATGTACTCGGGGATCCGGCAGATCGGCATCCTCACCCAGTACCGTCCCTACTCCCTGATGGGCCACATCGGTTCGGGGGAATCATGGGACCTGGTCGGGCGCAGCCGCTGCGCAAAAATACTCCCCCCCTCCACCGGCATCGACGACTATGACTGGTATCGCGGCACCGCCGATGCCGTGGCGCAGAATATGCAGTTTGTGCACCACTACAATGCGGAGCGCCTTTTAGTGCTCTCCGGCGATCATATCTATCGTATGAATTACGCCCCCATGGTCGAGTTTCACAAGGAGAAAAAAGCCCATATCACCATCGCCATGATGCGCGTGCCCTTGGAAGAGACCCGCCATTTCGGCATCGGTATCACCAACAAGGAACAGCGCATCATCGAATGGGAGGAAAAGCCGGAAAAGGCCAAGAGTAATCTCGCCTCGATGGGGGTTTACGTCTTTGATGTCGCCTATCTGGAAGAGGCCCTGGCCAACCGCACCGGGCACGATTTCGGCAAGAATATCATCCGCGATGCGATCAAGGCCAGAGATGTCTATGCCTATCCCTTCGAAGGCTACTGGGCGGATGTGGGGACGATCAAGGCCTACTGGCAGGCGAGCATGGAGATCCTCCAGCCTGAGGCGGGTCTGCGGCTGCAGGAGTGGGGGGTGCGCACCAATTTTGACGAGGAGGGGCTCAAAGGGGACCGGCCGCCCTCCCGGATCGGCAGCCAGGCGCGCGTGGTCAATTCGCTCGTTGCGGCCGGATGCCACATCGATGGCTACGTGCAGAACAGCATCCTCTCGCCCGGGGTCAGAGTCGAAAAGGGGGCGGAGGTGATCGATTCGGTCATCATGCAGGACAGCTGCATCGGGGCCGGCGCGCGTCTCTTCCGGGTCATCGCCGATAAAAACGCCTGTTTCGGGGCGGGCGCAGTCGTCGGCGGCGAAGAGGCCGACGATCCGAACGAAAAATATCCCGAGCATCTCTACAGCGGCCTGACGGTGATCGGCAAGAGAGCAGCCATTCCGGAGGGGATCAAAATCGCCGCCAACACCATCGTCGAGCCCCATGCGGATGCGAGCAGTTTTGCGAGCATCACCCTCGGGGTGGGTTCCTATGTGAAACGGTGATCCGCTCCTTATGCCTGTGTGCAGGCGCCCCTGAAGAGGGGCGCTTTTTTTTAGAACCTGACGGAGAGGCTGCTCTTGCTGACAGTATCCAGTTTTTTCACGCCGTCGGGCGGCCGGCTGTCGAAACGGAGGGTGATGCTTATTTTAAGCGCCAGATTGGCGGCGAGGTCGACCGCCACCGCGTTTTCGGAGAGAAGGCGGGTGTCGCGCCAGTCTGTCAGGGCGGGCTGGAAATAGGTGACGGCGAGCAGGGAGACGCCGCCGCCCCGGCCAACCTCGCAGGTGAGGTAACTGCTCAGGCGGTGGGTGGCCAGTGAGCGTGGGTGGCTGTTCTCCGCTGCCAGGTCGTACCGTTCATGCTCGTACATATAGGCGGCCCCGAGGCGGAGCTTGACCGTGGGCGTAGTCAGCAGCCTGCCCCTCAGCCCTGCCCCGATGAGTTCCCGTTCCTGCAGGTTTCTCTTCCGGTTGCTGTCGAACTGGACAAACCATTCATTTTGCAGCCGGCTGTTCAGGGTGAGGACATGGCGAAGATGGGCCGTGTTCTGGTCCATAAAGCGTTCGCCCGAGTTCCAGCCCATGCCGCCGTTGAGGACCAGAAAGGTATAGGCGCGGGACCAGGAGTAGTTGAGGCGGCTGTTGAGGCCGATGAGACGGAAATCGGTGTTGCCGGTCATGATCGAAAGATCGATGTCGGCATTGCCCTCCAGCCCCTTTTCCCGGGCGTCGCGCCGGAAGCGCTCCATGTTGATCTGGGCCCGCGCAGTGCCGGTGAGGAGGGAGGAGGCGAGGAGGAGTGCGATCAGCAGAATCCTGGATTTCATGGTTTTCTCTCGATGAGGAAATTTTCTTTACAGGGCCCCAATTTACCATATTGCCGGCTTAAAATCAACCCTTGATCCGGCGCACTTTTACGCCAGGACAGCTTTTTCTTCAGCAATTTCACTTGCATTTATTCTCAAATTGTGCTACACTACTTTTAGGGGCTTCATCGCCCCGGAGATCGATGCATCAATCCGGGAGGGTAGAGATGGCCCATTACGAGACCTTGCTTTGTGCATTCCTGATCCTGCTCGCCTGCTCACAGAAATCACCCTCGAATCTGCTCACCATGGAAGATCAAGGCGCGCTTTTCAAGTGTCAA
>JAKQKF010000120.1 GCA_029560815.1 bacterium | reverse complement strand
TGGAGCGGCTGGCCTGCCTGGATCTCCTTGACGACGCGGTGGATGCCGATGAAATCATAGGCGCCTGCACCGACCTTGACCTGGAAGGAATAGTGAACAATACCGCCGGACAGGACTTCACGCTTGTAGAAAGGCAGGGCTTTGGCTTTGTATTTGATCTTGTCCATCGAGGCATCCTCTTCCCAGCCCGTCGCATTCATCAGGTCCAGGGCGACCTCCTGGCTCACGCTCAGATCCACTTCATCCGGTCCGTTGGAATCCTTGTCGCAGGCCAGGACCAATGCCAGCATGCAGCAAGCCAGAATGGTCACATACCATTTCTTCATAAACGTCCCCTTTCGTTTGGTTGAGCGATGCACAGACAGGAAGAATAAAAAACATTGGGATGCCCCCCTCGCGCATCCCAACGGTGCTGCGGATTCCCCGAAGTGTCTCCCCCTCGTTTACCTAAAATAAGCACCCAGCGGAAAAAAGGCTAACACAGAAGTGATCATGTTTGACAGAAATGCGACTAAATTGCCGTTATTTGGAATTCGCTGGCTGGTTTTCGCTGTATTCGGAAGGCGAGCAGCCGAACTGCTCCTTGAAACAGGCGGCAAAATAGGAGAGGTGATTGAACCCCGCAGCGTAGGCGATCTCACTGACCGAACCGGCCCGCACGCGTAAAAGCTCGGCGGCGCGCTGCAGACGGAGGGTGCGGATGAACTGGTTGGTCTTCAGTCCGGTCAAGGCCAGCAGCCTGCGGTTCAGATGGGCGCGGCTCACACCCAATTGCCGGGCGAGATCATGCGCAGAAAACGTGGCGTCCGCACTGCGCTCCTGCACCAGGATGACGACGTGGCTGACAAATTTTTCATCCGCCGGGGAGATGATCTGACCCGGCCGGCCCCCGCCCAACGCGGCGAGCTGGCGGCGGACGCTCTCCCGAGTCTGCTCCTGCAGTGACAGCAGATTGCGGATGCGCAGATCCAGCTCCTCGCGGTCGAAGGGTTTGATGAGATAGTCGGCCGCGCCCAGGCCCAAACCCGCCAGTTTGTCCTCGCCGCCGCCGCGGGCGGTCAGCAGCAAAACGGGGATATGGCTGGTCCGGTCGTCCGCCCGCAGGGCGCGTAAAAGCTGGTAGCCGTCCACGCCGGGCATCATGACATCGCTGAGAATCAGATCCGGCAGCTCCATCAGCGCCATGCGCACTCCCTCGGCCCCATCGCGGGCCTCGTGGAGACGGTAGCACTCCCCCAGCAGACGGCGCAGCAGCGCACGCATGTCGCTGTTGTCTTCGACGATCAGAATGGTCTTGCGGCCCGCTGCGGATTCCGGCTCCAGCTGCGGCAGTGATACAACTTGATCGCCATTCTCTATGGAGCGAGTGATCGCCGGCCGCACCGGACTTTGCTTCTCATCCGTGATCTCCTCCGGCCGCAAATGCTCTTTGCCCAACGGCAGGAGAACGGTGAAAACAGAGCCCTTGCCCGCTGCGCTCACGACCCCGATCTCACCGTGATGAAGCTTTACCATCTCCCGGCAGACCGCCAGACCGATTCCCGTGCCCTGGGCCGCAGTCCGGGTTTCGTCCCGATAGCGATAAAAATATTCAAAGAGATGGGGCAGTGCTTCCTGCGGGATGCCCGGTCCGGTATCAGCCACCGAAATCCTGATCGAGGGCTGTTTTTTGCCGGGGAGCGGTCCCGCCAGCGTCACCTTGACCTTGCCGCCGCCGGGGGTGTATTTCAGGGCATTGTCGAGCAGGTTGATGACCACCCTCTCCATCTTGCCGGTGTCGATCCAGGTGATCAGCGGACTGCCGGCGGGCGCGTCACCCGGCACCTGCGCCAGTGAGAGCCGGATCCGGCGGCGCCGCGCCAGCGATTCAAAAGCGGCGACGATGTTTTGTAAAAACGGCAGCACCTCCACCGGCCTGGCCTGCAGCGTCAGAGTCCCGGACTGCATCTGCGCCAGATTGAGCAACTGCTCGACCAGGTTCTGCAGCCGGCGGGTATTGCGCAGCATCATCGCATAGAGGGCCGAGCGGCCGTCGCCCCTTTTCTCCTGCGCCAGCTCCTGAAGCGGCACTTCGATCAGGGTCAGGGGAGTACGGAACTCGTGGGAAATGCCGGCGAAGAAGCGCGACTTGGCCGCATCCAGCTCCTCCAGTCTGGCCGCGTGTTCGCTCTTCAGGGCGAGCTGCTGCTTGAGGAAAAGACGGCGGTAGTAGTGGTGTGCCACCCACGTCAGAGCTCCCGCAGCGAGGCCAAGATAGCCAAGCCGGGCCCACCAGGTTTCATACCAGAATGGGGGAATGACGAAAAGCTGCGAGGCCCCCGCTTCATTCCAGACGCCGTCATTGTTGCAGGCCGAAACCCGGAAGGTAAAACTGCCGTGCGGGAGATTGGTATAGGCGGCCTCGCGGCGGCTGCCGGCGTCATGCCATTCCTTGTCATACCCCTCGAGCCGGGTGCGAAAGCGCACCCGTTCCGGCACGGCGAAGCTGAGGCCGGTGTAGCGGATGCGGAGATCGCGCTCGCGGGCGGCCAGCCGCAGCACCCCCGAGCCGCAGGCATGGAGCGAGTCCTCCGTTCGCAGGGTCTCGACGTAAACGGGGGGCGGCGCAGGATTGTGCGGTAGATGGTTGGGGTCGACCGAGACGAAGCCGGCGATAGAGGTGAACCAGAGGCGGCCGTCGGGGCTTCTCCATCCCGATGGCTGCCGGCGGCCGTTG
>JAKQKF010000534.1 GCA_029560815.1 bacterium | reverse complement strand
CTCGACGCCGATGGCGCCGGCGCCGATGATGATCAGACTGGCGGGGCGCTCCTCGAGCACCATGGCCTCACGGCTGCTGATGATACGTTCGCCGTCAAAAGCAACGCCCGGGATGGCACGGGCGCGGGCGCCGGTGGCAATTATAATATTTTTAGCCTCGACCGTCTGTTCACTTTTATCCGCGGCAGTCACCTTGATGGCCCCGGGTGCTGTCAGGCGTGCAGTACCCACGATGGTGGTAATCTTGTTCTTGCGAAAGAGAAACTCGATACCTTTGGAGAGGCGTGAAGCGACACTGCGGCTGTGCTTGATTACTTTGGGATAATCGACCGAAACTCCGGAGGTCACAATTCCAAAGCCATCAGCATGTTGAATATGGTTGAGCAGGGTGGCGCTGTGGAGCAAAGCCTTGGTTGGAATGCAGCCCCAGTTAAGGCAGACGCCGCCGAGTTCGGCTTTTTCGATGACGGCTGTTTTGAGGCCCAGCTGGGCGGCACGAATGGCGGCTACATAACCGCCGGGTCCTGAACCGATGACCGCGAGATCGAATTTTTCCATAGTGGAATCCTGACTAGTCTGGTGGTTAGCAGCATTGTTCACGTTAACATAGCCTGTGCGAGTGATTTCCCGAAGTCATAGCATTTGTTCAGTTCTTCGGGCCCGGGGACCAGGGTAGCCTGGATGCCGGGCTGGACCACTTTGAGCTTGAGATTGGCGAGGCGTTGATCGAGGAAAGAGACTGCTTCGCCACTCCAGCCCATGGAGCCGAAGCTCGCGCCGATTTTGCCTTTCAAGTCGAGGGTGGCGAGGCCGGCGAGAAATTCCCAGACCGGCTTGACCGCGTCGCCGTTGATGGTGGGGCTGCCGATGGCGATAGCGTCAGCGGCCTCGATGCGGTCCAGATGGTCGCTGATATCGATCTCCATGGTATCATAGACCTTGACGGTGACACCGGCATCTTTAGCCCCGCGCGCGATTTCCGCCGCCATCCTTTCAGTATTGCCATAGGCGCTGGCATAGTAAACGAGGAGCTGGCGCGGCTCGTTCGGCGGCGTTGGTTCGGACCAGTGGTTGTAGGCTTCGAGGTATCTGGCCAGGTCGGTGCGCAGGATGGGCCCATGACTGGGAGCGATGGTGTCAAAATCAAGTTCGCTGATTTTTTTCAGACTGTTGCGAACCGATTTTTTGAAAGGACGCATAATAGTGCGGAAATAGTGCTCAAGATCGGGCCAGGTGTCGCGGGTTATCTGATCGTTGAAGAGATGGCTGTCGCAAAAGTGGGCTCCGAAGAGGTCGCATGTGAAGAGGATATGATCCTCCGGCACCAGGGTCATCATGGTATCGGGCCAGTGGATAAAGGGAGCGGGAAAGAACTGCAGACTCTTGCCGCCGAGGTCGATCACCTCGCCGTTTTCGACGGTTCGAATTTGTACCGGGCGATTGAGTATATTCTGGACATAGCGGGCGGCAGGTTTGGAACAGATCACCTGGGCCTGCGGGGCCTTTTCGAGCAGGGCCGCCAGAGAACCGGAATGGTCCATTTCGTTGTGCTGCACAACGATATAGGCGATGCGCTCGAAATCGGTCAATCCGGCTATGTGTTCGAGAAAGGGAGTGCTGAACCTGTCCTTGACCGTATCGATGACGGCGACTTGCTCTCCCTTGACCAGATAGCTGTTATAGGTTGTCCCATTTTTGGTCTGCATAATGATATCAAAAAGGCGCAGGTCGGGATGGAGTGCGCCTATCCAGTGGACACCAGTTTTTATCATTACAGGCTTCATCCGAGAACCTCCTTCAATCTTTAGCTATCAACTCCAAAGGAGCCAATAATATTTCATTATGTTCGCACTCAGACCTTTTCGATCCTTATTTTATAGCCCTCCAGTTTGATCTCCTCAACCCGGCAGCTGCCCGCGTCCATGTCATTGACCCCGACGGAGTCAGAGTGGTGGAAGCAGGAAGTGAGTGCCTCTTCGGGAGTACGTGCGACGCGAAGGTTCCAGCAGGGATTGATCCCGAGATGGTAGACCAGATAGAGTTTGAGTTCATCCATCAGTCAGCTCCTTCCTGTTTCTTGTCCTTTTTCTTCTTGCGATAGTCGTCAATAGCTGCTTTGAGGGCGTCCTCGGCGAGGACACTGCAGTGCATTTTGATCTTGGGGAGACCTCCGAGGGACTGGGCCACCGCCTTGTTGGAAATTTGCAGGGCTTCATCGAGGGTCTTGCCCTTGACCATTTCGGTCACCATCGAGCTGGTTGCGATGGCGGCTCCGCAGCCGAAGGTCTTGAACCTGGCATCCACAATATGGTCGTCCTCGATGCGAATGCTCAGCTTCATAACGTCGCCGCACGCCGGATTCCCGACGATACCCACGCCGTCGGGATTTTCAACGACGCCGACATTGCGCGGGTGTTCATAATGATCCATCACCGCTTCGGTGTATTCATCCCATGCATCCATATCGATCCTCAATGATTGTGGTGATCGTGAGCGCCCCAGGAGAAGCTTTCAATGTCTATCCCCTCCCTGGCCATATCATAGAGGGGCGACATTTCGCGCAGGCGTTTGACATTTTTAACAAGCAGATCGAGCAGGGTATCAATTTGTTCAGCGGTATTGCTTTTGCCCAATCCAAAGCGGATCGAAGAGTGCGCGAGGGCATCGGGAATCTGCAGGGCGCGCAGCACGTAGGATGATTGCAGCGAAGCCGAGGTGCAGGCCGATCCGGAGGAGAGGGCGAAACCGCGGCAGCCGAGCATCAGAGACTCTCCCTCGACAAAGGAGAAGCTGAAATTCAGATTATTGGCCAGGCGGCGGGTGGGATGGCCATTGAGCTGGACCAGATCGATACGGCTTTCGATGCCAGCGCGCAGCCTTTCGCGCAGTCCGGTGAGCCGGGCACTTTCGCTCTCAAGATCTCTTGCCGCGATGAAAGCCGCCTTGCCAAGGCCGACGACCCCGGCTACATTGAGCGTCCCCGAGCGCATGCCCATCTCGTGGCCGCCGCCGTGAAAAATGGGCTGGAGGCGGACGCCTTTGCGCACATAGAGGGCGCCGACGCCCTTGGGACCATAAATTTTGTGGCCGGATATCGACAGCATGTCGATATGGTCGCGCACTACATTGATCTCCATTTTGCCAAGAGCCTGCACGGCATCAGTGTGGAAGAGGATATTGTGTTCGCGGGCGATGGCGCCGATTTCGTCGATGGGCTGGATGGTGCCGATTTCGCTGTTGGCCGCCTGAATGGTGATCAGAAAGGTATCCGGCCGGATGAGGCTGCGCAGGGCATCCAGATCGACGAGGCCATAGCGGTCGATGGGAACAAAAGAGAGGCTGAATCCCTGTTTCTCCAGGAAATGGGCGGTATCGAGGATGGCTTTGTGCTCAATCGCTATGGTGATGATATGGCCGCTGTGGTCCGTGCGCTGCAAAGCCAGCCCTTTGATGGCGAGATTGTCGGATTCGGTCGCTCCGCTGGTGAGGATGATCTCATCGGACCGTTCTGCGCCGATGAGGGCGGCCACCTCTTCCCGGCCTTTTTCGACGGCGGCGCGTGCCCGGCGGCCATAGTCGTGGGTGCTGCTGGAGGCATTACCGAATTCGGTGGTGAGATAGGGCATCATCGCCTCAAGGACCTCTTCATCCAGAGGCGTGGTGGCGTGATGATCGAGATATACGGGTTTCATGCTGCTCCTCGAACAGATACAGGATCACCTTCCCGTGCCAGATGGCGCGGATTGCGCTTAATATTAGTAAATAAAATATTGTAAATCAAGCGCAAATCGATGAATATGGAATAGAGGTGCCAGGATGCGTCGCGTCCAAAAAAAACCGCCTCAACTCTTGCGGAGATCGAGGCGGGGTGAGACAGGAGAGCTCCGTTAGAGAGGAGCTGCGGCGTTGTTTACCAGGTCGAATTCACATTTTTGGCATCGGCGATTTCACGATAGAGTCCTTCGTCATTCCGCTCTGCCGGCTGATCCAGATTGAGGGGTTCGCAAAAGGAAGATTCGAGCAGTACGATATGCTGTTCTTCCTCAAGGGCGATCTCGCGGAAGAGCATACGCATATCGCTCTGGTACATCCGCCGTGACACGGTGATAAAGAAATTCTTAATTTCGGTCTCGTTCTTTTTGGTATTGCGTATCGCCTCATTCGGATCATCGCCGCAGGGAATCAGGGTGCCGAGCTTGTGCTTTTTGCCGAGGTTCAGGTAAAGGATTTTTTTGCCGCTGATGGAGCTGTATTTCCGGATGAGCTGCAGGCGATGGGCCTCTTCCTTTGCGGCCAGTCCGAGAAGAATGGCCGTAGCGTCGTCGTTTTTAATCAGGGTGGCGGCCCGATCGTAATAGAGCTTCATATCCATCTTGCACTGGATCGCCATTTTCAGGGCATCAACATTGCTTAATGTGCCGATCTTGTTCATATATCACCAGCCTCCTTCCAGGCACTCTATGCACCGTCGTGCCTGATATCATTTATTTCGAATGGTGCGTAATTACGATGTTAAAAATAAAATAGATATAATATAGCTAAAATTATTGAAATATCAAACAAAATCGGATCCCGGCATACGATTCTTTGCAGAAATCGCACCGATCTGTGCCACAGTATTAGCAGGATCAAACCCTTGCTATGAAACGCCAAACAGGGGCGGGAGTTCCCTGCAGGGCATAATTTTTGAATGCTGGACGGTCAGGACGTGCCGGCGGGATGAAGCAGGGTGCATTATGCGGGACAGAATCGGTGGAAGAGCAGGCGGCCGAGTGTTACCCATTTGACGTGCTTGTCAAGCACGTCTTTCAGCTCACTGACATAATCGGCGGGAGAGCGGGCGGCCGTGTGCTACCGGCTCTCCTCCCTCTTGTTGCGATAGATGGCCGGATTGAAGCGGGGATCATTGTACATTTTATACTGTCGGTAGACTTTGTGGCGTTTGTTCACCTTGCGCAGGTCGAGGAAAAGCTTGTCGAGGGCGTTTGCGAGGTCCTGGCGCTGTTCGCGGAGGACATTCCCGCGGATCACGCACAATTCCTGGAGGTCGGCTTCAAGATCCTTGCGCAGAGCTTGCTCATCCATGTGATAGATTTTAAGCGAGAGGATGGAGAGCCGGTCTACCATGCTGCCGGGGGTTTCGGAGTTGAGTTCGATTTCCGGACCGGGATTGATTCCTGCGGCATTGAGTACATTATCGATCCAGAGATCGATCTTTTCGATGCCGTCGTTACGGTGCTGGTTATGGGAGTCGATGGCGCGCTTGGCAGCGGCGATGTCCTTGTCCGGCAGGTCGGTGCGCCGGGCCTCGTCCTCCTGATGCCAGAGCCAGTAGTTATGATAATGAAGCGCCTGCGTCATGCCCTTGGGTGAGAGATGGTCATCCGGAGGTATGGGACCGGTTTCATGCCACAGTTCGGTCAGATCCTCGAACCATTCGATGAGTCCGTTGCCCGAAAACTGCGCAAAAATATCATTCAGGGATGTCACGTCTGCACCTCAGCCTTGGTTGTCCGCTTCGCCGGCTTGCGCGCCCCTGTTGACGAGGGCGCATACGACAGTTATCGCCGGAAAAGAATTGAATCCAGCGCCGTAAAATGTAACACAGATCGTTTGAAAACGCAAGCAAATTTACTGTCTTGCCTAATTTCCTTTCGTTTAATTTCCTGCGGGATGAATACGATACCGGCCTGCGGAAAACCCGCTTTCGAGCATGTGGGGAAGCATCTGCCTGCGCCGTCACGGAAACCGATTTAAAGAAATCAAATTGTATTTTTGCATAAATTTGTTTATGTTTTGTGCAATTCCTGCTGATCGTTAACCGGACGCCGCCCTTGGAAACCATACTGCTTGAAAAGCTCTTCCGAAAATGCTACGGCGAGACGCCGGATCGCATCAATCCCCTCAAGGGAGATGGTTCGGAGCGCCGCATCTACCGTATGCAGAACGTCTACCGCTCTGTGATCGGTGTGGCGGGTGACAACCGGCCGGAGAACGAGGCTTTTTACCATTTCAGCAGCCATTTTGCGCACTATCACCTGCCGGTGCCGGCGATCTATGCCGCCGAACTGGAGAACGGGATCTATCTCGAACAGGATCTGGGATTTTTCACCCTCTACGAATGGATGCAGCCGCTGCGGGAAAAGGAGGGGTTCGGGCCCACCGTCATGGCGATGTACGAAAAAGTGCTCTACTGGCTGCCCCGTTTTCAGATAACCGCCGGCCGGACAATTGACTACAGTTTTTGTTATCAGCATGCCCTTTTCGGCCGCGAGTCGATGCTGTGGGATTTGCGTTATTTTCAGCATCGTTTTCTCGCCCCTTTTTACACCGCTGCCCTGGATAACGGGGCTCTTGGCGAGGATTTCGCGCGGCTGGTGAAGCACCTCCTGGAAGTGCCGGCGGACAGTTTCCTCTATCGTGATTTTCAGTCGCGCAATGTGATGATTCTCGACAACGAACCCCATTTCATCGATTACCAGTCCGGACGCCGGGGAGCTCTTCAATATGATGTCGCCTCCCTCCTCTTTGATGCCAAGGCCGATATCCCGCAGTCCGCGCGGGAAGTGCTCCTCGACTATTATCTGACGGTGCTGAACGAGGTCGAAGCAGTGGATGAGTCGAGATTCAAAGGCTATTTTTACAGTTTTGTCCTCATGCGGGTGCTGCAGGCTTTGGGGGCCTATGGCTATCTGGCTGCGGTCAAGGGTAAACGGAATTTTCTCAAATCTGTGCCCTATGCACTGGGCAACCTGGAGATTCTGCTGCAAAAGGCGGCGGTGCTCGAGCAGCTGCCAACGCTGCGTAGTGTTTTTGTCCATTTGATCAATGATCCTGCGCTGCGCGAAATCAAATGAATCCGGAGAAAAGGCTGATGAACAGTAAAAAATTGACCATCGTGATTTGCAGCTTTGGCTATCACGTATCCGGAATTCCCCATGATCCATCCGGCCATGGCGGCGGCTATGTCTTTGACTGCCGCGGGCTGCCTAACCCCGGCCGCGATCCGCAATTTCTCAAACGGACCGGTGAAGATAAGGAGGTGCAGGATTATCTGGGCCGCCTGCCGGAAGTAGCCGTTTTTCTCGATCATGTGGAGGCCCTGATCAGGATCAGTGCGGAAAGCTACACCATGCGCGGATTCGAACGTCTCATGGTCAGTTTCGGCTGCACCGGTGGTCAGCATCGCTCGGTCTTTTGCGCCGTCCAGGTCGCCGCACGGCTGCGGTCAGCCGGCTACGCCGTCGAACTGAAACATCTTGACATGCCCCGGTTCGTATGAAAGCGATGATACTGGCGGCGGGTTTCGGCACCCGGCTCCACCCTCTCACCCTTTCCACCCCTAAAGCACTGGTTCCCCTCGCGGGCCGCTCCCTGCTCGAGATCACCCTGAGCCGCCTTGCCGCTGCGGGATTTGATCGCATCGCTGTCAACGTCCACCATTTCACCGACCAGATCCGCGCCTGGCTTGATCTCCATCCTTTCCCCGGCCTTCAAATCAGCCTGTCGGAAGAAAAGGAGATCCTCGGCACCGGCGGCGGCATCAAGCGGATGATTTCGCTCCTCGGCGATGATGAGCCGATCCTGGTCCATAACGTCGATGTGCTCACCGCCCTGCCCCTGCGTTCGCTTTACCGGGCCCACGTCAGGAGCAGTGCCCTGGCAACCCTGGCGGTACAGGCGCGCACGACCAAAAGATATCTGGTATTCGACGGAAGGGGGAATCTCTGCGGCAGAGCCGGGAGCGAAGGCGGCGAGGCGGAGCTGGTGCGGGTGCCGCTGGGCAGACTCCGCTATCTCGCCTTCAACGGGATCCAGGTGATCTCGCCTGCTCTTTTCACCGGGCATGCAGAGGAGAGGTTTTCGAGTGTCGATCTCTATCTGGCGGCGGCGAGGGAAAACCGTGTGCGCGGCTGGAGGATGGATGACTGGTATTGGCGCGACCTCGGCAAGCCGGCCGATCTTGAGGCGGCGGAGGAGGAAATTGCAGCGGGAGTGATCCGGATTTGAGTTGCCCCTGGCCGATCGTAAAGGGACCGGTCGAGCCTGTTGTTCACGGATCGCGCCGGGCCGTCCGGCGCGATGCTGCAGCAGAGATCAGAGTTGCTCCCATTCCGCTGTCACTCTTTTGCGCAGTTCCTCTTTTGGACCCTGGGGCAGGAAAGAGCCCTGCACGCCGTTCAGAACAATCCGGCGTATTTCTTCCCGGCTCAGGCCGAAACCGGACTGCGCGAGCTGGTACTCGTCGGTCAGGGTGACCCGGAAGACCTGGGGATCGTCGGTGTGGAGGGCCACCACCAGTCCCTGGCGCAGAAAGAGCGGGAAGGGATGCGAGCTGAGACGGGGGACAATATTGAGCCTGAGGTTGCTGCTCAGGCACTGTGTGAGGGGGATTCTTTCCTCTTTAAGGCGGTCGACCAGACGGGGATCCTCGATGGCGCGGGTGCCGTGATCGATGCGTTCGGCGTGGAGCAGGTCGAGGGCATCCCGCACACTTTCGGGTCCAAGGGCCTCACCCGCATGTACGGTGCGGTGCAGTCCTGCCT
The DNA here is from genome assembly GCA_029560815.1 of bacterium. Next base: position 16,473 of record JAKQKF010000534.1, on the reverse strand, counting down.
CCCTGGCGAGATCGAAAGCGCGGCGGTAATCACACTGGGGGAAGCGGAATTCGTCACCGGAGAGGCCGATCCCGGCGACAAGGGGGTGGTCAAGAGCGGCGATGCGCTCGACCAGATCGGCGGTTTTTTGCGCGCCATGTGAACGCTGCAGATTGATGACCAGGCGCGCCACGATCTGAGATTCAGCTTCACGGGTGCAGCTCTGGAGGGTATCCAGGATCTCTTCGAGAGTGAAACCCAGGTCAAGGTATTTCTGCACCGCGCAGTCGAATTCGAGATAACGGACATTCTGGCTGACCAGGGAATCCAGCAGCTCGCGGGTAATGCGCTGCAGGTCTTCCAGGCGCTGGATATGATTGGAAACCGAGCGCAGTGCGATGACGAACTGGGACAAGTCTTCGAACCGGTAGAGCCGTTCCAGTTCATCGCTGGTTGCGGGCACATGGCCAGCCCCGTTCCGCCGCATCAGATCGATAGCGGTTGCCGGCTGGATCGCTCCTTCAAGGTGGAGATGCAGTTCCACCTTCGGCATCCGCCGTAAAAGGTCAATCTTGAATTCTTCTTCCATCCCTACCTCTGTTCAGCCCTCCTGCCCGGCTTCTCTCTCCGGTAAATATAAAGCAAAAATAATGAAATAGCCAGTATAAAGTCATAAAAACGTGACCTTGTCCACAATCAGGCTCACGGCCCCGAATTGTTCGTCCACCACACCCCTGAGCACGTAGGGGCGATTACTGCTCATCATATGGGCGAACCGGGCATACGCGCCGGGGAAGAAGGTGGTTTCGTAGATGGCGGTGGTGTCTTCGAAGCTGAGAAACTCCATCAGTTCTTTTTTATGCGTGGTGGCCATCTTGGCGGTGATCAGCCAGCCGATGGTAGTGACCTCCTTGCCGATATGCTTTTCAAGATCGCAGCCGGCGACATGGCGGATGCGTTCGATCTTTTCGCGGTAAAGTTCCAGCGGGTGATGCGATAGCAGAAATCCCAGGATCTCCTGCTCCATGCGCATGAGGTCGCGGAGGTCGTAATCGGGCGGTGCCGGCAGATTCGCCGCCTCGGGTGGAGCCTGATCGAAGAGCGAAAGGGTGCCCTGCGCCGGCCCGGTTTTTCTGCTGAAAAAATGATGCATCTGCCAGAGCAGCTGCGGGCGGCTTTTTGCCTTTTCAACGGTGTCGAAACAGCCCGCTTTGATGAGGATGGCGCAATCCGAGGGGGTGCAGCCGGTCCGGGCGAGAAAATCGCCAAGGCTGTGAAAGGGGCCATTGCGGCACCGTTCTGCGAGCAGAGCCTCCCTCCCGTCGCGGCTCAACTGCTTGAGCTGCATCAGTCCGACCCGCACCTGGCGATCCCGGCCCTGATAGGTGAACCGGCTGCGATTGATATCGGGCGGCAGGATCTCGAGCCCCATGCGCCGGGCCTCCGAGACATAGGCGAAGGTCGAGTAATAGCCGCCCTGGTTGCTGATGACGGCGGCGATGAATTCCGCCGGATAGTGCACGCGCAGCCAGGCGGATTGAAAAGAGACCAGCGCGAAGGAGGCGGAATGGGCCTTGCAAAAACTGTACTCGGCAAAGCTGAGAATCATCTCCCAGATCCGATCGCACACTTCCGGGCTCGCGCCGTTCAGGGAGGCGCCGGCGTAAAATTTCTGTTTGTATTCAGCGAGCTGACGCTGCTTGTTCTTTTTGCCGACCACCTTGCGCAGGCCGTCCGCCGCCGAGGAATCGAAGCCGGCGAGGGCGATGGCTACTTTGGAGACATCCTCCTGGTAGACCATAATGCCGTAGGTATCCTTGAGCATCTCCTCCAGGCGCGGGTGAAGGGGCTGCCATGAACCGCCGTGCAGACGGCGAACATATTCACTGATAAAAACCGCCGCAGCGGGCCGGATGATCGAACTGTGGATGACCAGGTGCTCGAAATCGCCTTTGCCGGTCTTGTGCTGGAGCTGGCGCATGGCGGGCGATTCGACATAAAAGACCCCGATGGTCTCCCCGCGTGCGAGCAGCTCTATGGTGGCGGCGTCCTGGAGCGGCTGGATACGGTGGAAATCGATCTCCCGGCCGTAGTTTTCATGGACAGCCGCGCTGGCATCACGGATTACGGCCAGGGAGCGGTTGCCGAGAATATCCATCTTGACCAGCCCCATCTCCTCAGCCTGGTCCTTCTCCCACTGAACAACCATGACCTGACTCACATCTGCGGGGACTCTTCCGTCCTCTGCGGGAATTGCGCCGGAGAGGTTCAGTACCTTTTTGGCGGGCTGCAGGGGGACATAGCGCTCCAGCCCATCCGGGGCGATCACCACGCCGCCGCAGTGAAGAGAGAGGTGGCGGGGAAATCCGCGGATTCGTTCCGCCAGGGCGATGATCTCCGGCCAGGGCTGGTGCAGTTCCGTCCCCTTGAAGACCGGATGGGAGCTGATCATCTCCGTCACGCTCGTCGGCTGCCAGTAGCCGGTCAGCTTTTTGGTGATCGCACCGATCTCGCTGTCGGGAATTCCGTACACCTTGGCGATCTCGCGCATCGCAGAGCGGACCTTGAAACAGTTATGGTTGGCGATCATGGCGACGCAGCCCCGGCCGTAGGTGCGAAAAAGATAGTTGAGCACATCGTCCCGCTCATCCCAGGGAAAATCGACATCGATGTCGGGGGGATCGCTGCGGCCGGGATTGAGGAACCGTTCGAAAAAGAGATCGTAGCGGATCGGGTCGACGTGGGTGATGCCGAGGCAGTAGCTGACCAGGCTGGAGGCAGCCGAACCGCGCCCGCAGGTGCGCGGCGCCTGCCGGACCGCATCGGCAACGACGAGGAAATAAGGCGCAAATCCTTTGTCATTGATCAGATTCAGCTCAAACTCCATGCGCTGCCGCACCGCCGGGGTGATCTCGCCATAGCGCCAGCGCGCTCCGGCCAGGACCTCCTGTCTCAGCCAGCTTTGGGCGTCTTCCCCATGCGGGCCTGTGAAAGAGGGAAATATGAAACGGCCGAAATCGAGATCGAAGGTGCAGTGGCGGGCGATTGCGAAGGTATTGGCCAGAGCGTCGGGGGCATCCGGAAAGAGCGCTTCCATCTCCCGGGGCGAATGGAGACGGGCATGCCGCGAGGCGATTTGGCCCGCCGGGATCTTTTCCAGTGTGGTATTGAGATCGATGGCGCGCAGGAGGCGATGGATGGTATAGTCCTCCTCGCCGAGGAAATAGGCACCGCAGCTGGCGGCGACCGGGATCTCCCGGCTGCGGGCGAAGCGGAGCAGCTCTTCACGCCCCGCGTACGGGACGAGTTCGGCATAAAGATTATCCCGGGTCCCAGCCGCGGTGAGCTGGCGGAGGAGGGGAATATCCCGGGTCAGGATGACGATCTCCGGATCAACGGGCTGGAGGAGCCGGGCCAGGACGGGTTGTTCCCCGGTATGCAGGGCGGTGATGAGCCGGCAGAGGGTGTGGTAGCCCTGCATACTGCGGGCGAGGACGACCGCTTCTTCCCCCTCCGTCTGCAGATGCGCGCCGGTGAGGGGCTGCAGATGATGCTGGCGGGCCTGATCGAGAAAAAAAGCGAGGCCATAGAGCCCGTTGGTGTCGGTGAGGGCAAGATGGGAGAAAGAGTGCGCTTCTGCCGCGGCGCAGATCTCCTGAATCGTATTGGCACCGCGGCAGAGCGAATAGTTGGAATGCATGTGAAGGGGAATATAGCTCATAGAGCAGGGATATCCGGCGGTCAGGCGATCTCTTTTTCCATAACCGCATAGACCTTTGAAAGCCGGGAATCCTGCATGGATTCGCCGACCCGGATGACCAGCACATTGTCCTCGAGTACCCAGCCGAAATCGCAGTATTCATACCCCTTCTGCTGGGAGTAGATCTTTTGCTTCCAGAGCATGACGCCATCCAGTCCAAGGCGGCGGAATTTCTGTTTCACCCCCATATAGCCGAGGCGGAATCCCCGGATTTTATTTTTGGTCAGAAGCAGCCGTGCAGCCCGGAGCAGTTCGCAGCGCCTGCACCAGGAGAGGGGGACCAGGCGTTCGCAAATGTTGGGCACACCGCCGAAAAAGGCGGCCAGCTCGCCCTTGACATAGACGAAGAGAAAGAGGCCCTTTTCCATGACCAGCTGCATGTCATCGACATTGCGGAAGAACTCTTCGCGGGTGAAGGGGACGTAGCCCCAGTTGTCGTTCCAGGCGTCGTTATAGACCTCGAGCATCTCCTCCTTGCGCTGCGCCAGGGGGCGCTGGCCCCAGGTCTCGATGGTCACCCCATAGTGTTCGATCACCTTTTTGCCGACCCGTTCCAGTTTTTCCTCCATAGGCCGGTCGACCGGCACCTCCCACGATTTGACCTTTTTAACCACATTCAGTCCATAGTTGGCCAGCAGCCGTTCATAGTAGGGCTTATTATACTGGTAGTAGATGACGGGGCGGGTCTCGAAGCCCTGCACGAGCAAGCCGGGGGTCGCTTCATTGACGGGTAGATTCTGGGGGCCGCGCATGGCGGTCATACCCTGGCTTTTCAGCCAGGCGGCTGCGGCGTCGAGGAGGGCGTTGGTCACCACCTGATCGTCGATGCTCTCGAACTGGCCGAAAAAACCGACCTTGTCGCCCCAGCGCTGGTTGTGATTATGATTGACAAAGGCGTTGCAGCGGCCGACCACGCTCTCTCCGCGCATGGCGATGAAAAAGGTCATCTCGGTATGGCGGAAGAAGAGGTTATCCGGTTCGAAAAAGCCGGTCATGCCCATCAGTTTGAAGCCGAGAAATTCGTAATCGAGGAGGGGGACGAAAGCGGGCTCTTTTTCATAGTGCTGCCAGTGGAAATCGACAAATTTCTTCAGCAGACGCCGGTCCCGGGCGTCCCGATTGGAAAACTGGATGATGCTTACGGCTTGGTCATTCATAAGGACTCCGGATCGATGGTGAGGTTTCGCCCGTACGGCGGGGGAGTGCGGGCCGGTTTTTCTCCGCAAGATACGCATTCGCGGCCGTTAATTCAAGCCTTTTGGCGGCCGGTGGCGAAAAAAGCGCCGCGCGGCCGAAATGGACCGCATTTTCGCCATAGCGGTCGCGGATGACATCCAGGGCCCGGCCGAGGGCCTCGCGTTTGGAGTCGGCTGCGGGGGCGAAAAGTTCAAGCTGGCCGCCGGCCGGTGCGAGTCCGCCCAGGCGCAGCGTGATCTTGCGCACGCGCACGCGGCGGAGCAGGGCCTTTTCGAGGGCGGCTGCGGCGGAGGCGAGCAGTTCCTCGTCTGTTTGCGCCGGCGGGATCTGCACCCGGGCGCTGCTCTCCCGGTAATCCGAATAGCGGATTTCGACGGCGAGGCGGCGGGCATAAAGATTCTCCTGGCGCAGGCGGCGGGTGGCGCGGGTGAGGAGGCCGAGGGTGAAACGGCGCAGGCGGTCGAAATCGTTGCAATCCTCGGCCAGCTCGAGGGGCTCGACGATCTCGGGGCTGCGCCGGGCCGGCTGCACGGGGCGCTCATCGATGCCGCGGGCGCGCTGAAAAAGGAGGAGTCCGAAGCGGCCGAAGAGCATCTGCAAATGTTCGGCCTGGATGAGGGCGAGTTCATGCACGCGCCGCACATTGAGTTCCTGGAGCCGGTCGCGGACCTCTTTCTGCACGCCGGGCAGGCAGGTGACCTGCAGCGGCGAGAGGAAGCGTTCCTCCTCGCCGTGATGCACGTCGTAGAGGGGGGCGGCGGGATTTTGCCGGCAGAGGAGGTCGGAGGCGACCTTGCTGACCAGTTTGTTGCTGGCCACCCCGGCCACGGCATCGAGGCGCAGGCGGTCGCGGATCTCGCGCTGGGCGCGGGCGGCGGCATCCAGCGCGCCGTCGAAAAGGCGGGTCGAGCCGGTCATGTCGAGATAGGCGTGGCCGAAGCGCAGGGGTTCAATGAGGGGCGAAAAATGGCCCAGCAGGCCGAGCAGCGCTGTGGTGGCGCGGGTGTAGAGTTCCTCGTTGGGCGGCAGCACAGTCAGATCGCGGCAGTATTTACGCGCCTGGGGCAGGGGCATACCGCGCTGCACGCCCTGGCCGGCCGCTTCGCGGGAGAGGGCGGCGACCAGGGAACGGGTGGCGGTCTGAACGGCCACGACCACCGGGCGCTGACGCAGGCGGGGTTCCAGGACCCGTTCCACCGCAATGGGGAAATCGCCGATGTCGATATGGATGATGGTACGCGGCACGGTTTCTCCTCGCTAGATCACCTCTTCGCGCAGCAGAGCGACAACCTTGCCCTGCACGCTCCACTCCCCCGTCGGATGAATATCGGCATGGGCGGGGTTTTCAGCGTGAAGGTAGCGTCTGCCGTCGCGCTGGGCCAGCCGTTTGACGGTGGCTTCACTGTCGATCAGGGCCACCACCACGTCGCCGACATCGGCCTGGGGCTGAGCGTGCACCAGTACCAGATCGCCGTGCAGGATGCCGGCGTTGATCATGCTCTCGCCGGCGACGCGCAGAAGAAAATGGGGCCCGGCGGCGCGCAGGAGAAAGCGCGGCACGGGCACATAGCGCTCGATGTTTTGTTCGGCCAGCATCGGAGTCCCGGCGGCCACGGAGCCGATCAGGGGCACGCCGCCCTCCTCCCCTCCCGGTTCGCCAGCGACCTGGATGCCGCGAGCCTTGTTGCGGTCCCAGATGATATAGCCCTTGCGCGCGAGGATGCGCAGATACTTGACGGCGGTGTTCCGGGAGGCCGCGCCCAGCTCCTCGGTCAATTCCGCCAGGGTCGGGGGATAGCCCTGTTCCCGGGCGCGCTTGATGATCAGTTCGAGCGCCTTTTCCTGCTTGCTCGACAGCTTTTCCATAACCCTCCCACAAAAAAAGGGTGAAATTAATTTCACCCTTAGTATACACAATTTTACGCTGTCAGTCAAGCAAAAAGTGTCAATATATTCACCTTTACGGTGCCGACGTACCCTCGGGAAGGTTGAGCATCCGGGCCAGGCGTTCATGGATGGGCTGCGGCACCTCCTGCTGCCCGAGGCAGTGGTAGAGCTGTACAGTAGTCCGCATGGTCGAGAGCTGCCGGGCGCAGCTCGGGCAATTCTGCAGGTGTTCGCGCAGCCGGGCGCAAAGTTCCGAATCGATGTCTTCAGCGAGATCTGCGCAGATCTCCTGCAATATCTCATGGCACAGCATGAAAGCCTCACCCGTATAGAAAAATGTTGTTTCTTATTGGATGCAGCAGATTTAAAAAGATACAAAAACTACCATTTTTTATAACGCCAGAAGAGATAGAACCCCATGACCGAGACGAAGGCGATCCCGAGCACGAGCCAGAAAGCGTAGGGCAGTTTTTGCATGGGAATGCTGACGTTCATGGAAAAGGCGCTCACGACGAAGGTCGGCACCATGATCCCGATGGTGATGATATTGAGGGTCTTCATGAGGGAGTTGAGGTTATTGCCCACGATCGATGCGCGCGCATCGGCCATGCTGGAGAGAATGTTGGAAAAAATCTCCGCCTGCCGGTAACACTGCGAATTTTCGATCATGATGTCATCGAGCAGCTCCTCCTCTTCCTGCAGGAAGGCGATCTTGCCCGAATTGTTCTTGAGACGCTGGAGGAGGATGGAGTTAGAGGTGATGGCGTTCAGATAGTAGACCAGCGATTTTTCCAGCGAGAAGAGGCTGATGAGATACTTGTTCTGCATGGAGAGGTTGATCTTCTCCTCGAGCTCGTTGGTGATCATGTCGATGATCTTGAGGTGTTCGAGAAAGTGGTAGATGGAGCGGTAGAGCATTTTCAGCATCACATCGCGAAGGCTGGTCACCCGGGTAAATTTCTTGTCATCGAACATCGGCAGGTCTTCGCTGGCGACCAGGATGATCCGGTCATTGAAGAAGAAAATGCCCATGGAGGTAACGCGGAAGAGGAAGCGGTCCTCGACGATATAATTGCGCGGCCGCTTGTAGATCATCGCGAAATGTTCGGGCTCGAATTCCAGACGAGACAGCTCATCGGGATCGAGCGTGGAATTGAGGGTGTGCTCATCCAGCTTCATTTCGGCGGTCAGATATCTTTTTTCCGACTCGTCCGGACTGATATAGATGAGGATCTGCGCCTCTTCCCGGGCGCAAGCCTGTATTTTTTCATTCGCGATTTTATAGCAGCGCAGCATGGCCGGCTCTCCGCCCTCATTCCATAATTTTCAACCAAGGTTAAGATACGGATATTATTTTATTATTTCCAACATAATCTTGCCCCCTCCCGGCGGAGACCTGCTGAAAAAAGAGTTGCAAATATCACCGTAATTGCTTTTATTTAAATCAGATGGCTTCCAATGCCCTTCTCCCTTGCTGCATCTTTGCTCAGGCAAACCTGCCCTTATACTTTCTCTTTTCTCGCATGCCAGCGGCACTCCGCCGCTTCAGGGCCGGGCTCATCCCGGTTGGATGGGTTGAACATGAAGGAGGGTACTATGAGCAAATCAGCCAAACACATTGCGATCACTCTCTCCTTCTGGGGGGTACTCATGCTTAATCCGGATCTGAGCGCGTCACAGGAGACCGGCTATCGTCTGCCGCCCCAGGAGATCATCGATCTGGTCGATGCACCGGCTACGCCTTCGGTCAGTCTTTCGCCCGACCGTCACTGGCTGCTGGTGCTGGAAAATCCCGCTTTACCCACCATTGCAGAGCTCTCACAGCCTGAACTCCGCCTCGCCGGCATCCGCATCAACCCGCAAACCAACGGGCCGAGCCGTTTCAGCTATCATACAGGCTTGCAGCTGAAATCACTGCGCGACGGCGCCACCCGTCCCGTCCGGGGGCTCCCCCCCGGCGCCCGCATCCGCAATGTCTCCTGGTCGCCGGACAGCCGTAAAGTCGCCTTCACCCTGACCGGAGTGAACGCGATCACGCTCTGGCTGCTCGACTGCGGCAGCGCAAGTGCGCGTCAGCTCAGCGGCGAGCCCCTCAACGCCGCATTCTATGATAATCCTTTCCAGTGGATGCCCGACAGCAAAAGGATCCTCTGCCGGCTGATTCCGCCTGAGCGCCCTGACCCCCCCGCCGCGCCGCTCATTCCGGAGGGGCCGGTGATCCAGGAGTGCGGGGGTGTGAGCGCACCGGCGCCGACCTACCAGGATCTGCTCCGGAACAGTCACGATGAGCAGCTCTTCGACCACTATTTCAGCTGCCAGCTCGCCCTTGCGGACGAAAACGGCAGCCTCGCCCGGATCGGCAGCCCGGCGATCTACCGGACGGCGGAGCCCTCTCCAGACGGCCTCGCAATCCTGGTCGAGATCATTCACCGGCCCTATTCCTATCTGGTGCCGGCGCTGCGCTTTCCTCACCGTGTGCAGATTTGGGATCCGAGCGGGGCCCTGGTCAAGGATGTGGCCGATCTGCCGCTCGCCGAACAGGTGCCGATCGCTTTCGATGCTGTTCCCGAGGGGCCGCGCAATTTCGGCTGGCGAGCCGATCAGCCGCAAACGCTCTTCTGGTGCGAGGCCCAGGATGGCGGAGATCCGAAACGCACGGCCGAGATCCGCGACAAGGTATGGACCCTGACCGCCCCTTTCACCCACGATGCCGAACTGCTCGCCAATCTCTCCCTGCGCTTCCGTACGGTCTACTGGGGGGACGAGGACCTCGCGCTTGTTCAGGAGTGGGTCTGGAAAGAACGGCTGGTGCGGATCTGGTCGATCGATCCGGAGAATCCCGACAGCAAGGCGCTCCTCTTCGCCGAGTATTCCATGGAGGACCGCTACAATGATCCCGGGACGCCCCTCATGACTGCAACATCGAGTGGCACCTACGTTTTGCGCCGGACGCGCGATAAAAAGGGTGTCTACATGCGCGGTGAGGGCGCTTCTCCGGATGGCAGCTTTCCCTTTTTGGATGAACGCTCGATAGCGAACGGGCACAGCCGGCGCCTTTGGCGATGCGCCGCGCCCTATTATGAAAACTTCATCGACTTTATGGATGAAGGGGCGGAAACCTTTTTGACGCGTCGCGAGGGCATTGAGGAGCCCCCCAATTACCACTTGCGCCGCCTCAGTCCTGAATCGTCCGTGCCGGTGACCGCTTTTCCCCACCCTTCGCCCCAGCTTATGGGCATCCGCAAGGAGCTGATCCGGTATGAACGGGCCGACAAGGTCCAACTCACAGCCACCCTCTATACTCCGCCGGGCTGGGAGCGAAGCCGGGGCACTCTACCGGTTCTGATGTGGGCCTATCCCCAGGAGTTCAAGAGCGCCGCCTCAGCCAGCCAGGTCACGGATTCACCCTACCGCTTCATCCGCATCTCCCCCCTCAGCCCCCTGTTCTGGGTGATGCGCGGCTATGCGGTGGTCGATGATCCGGCCATGCCGATCGTCGGCGAGGGGGAGAAGGAGCCCAACGACACCTACATCGAGCAGCTGGTCGCCAGCGCTGAAGCGATCGTCGCGGAACTGAAGAACCGCGGCGTCGCAGATTCGACCCGGCTGGCGATCGGCGGTCACAGCTACGGCGCTTTCATGACCGCCAACCTGCTCAGCCACTGCCGGCTCTTCCAGGCCGGTATCGCCCGCAGTGGCGCTTTCAACCGCACCCTCACCCCGTTCGGTTTCCAGAGCGAAGAGCGCACCCTGTGGGAGGCGCCGGAGACTTATTTAAAAATGTCACCCTTCATGGCTGTACAGACAATGGACGCCCCTCTGCTGCTCATTCACGGCGAGGCGGACAACAACACCGGCACCTTCCCGATGCAGAGCGAGCGCTACTACGCGGCCTTGAAGGGGCTCGGCAAGGTTGCCCGGCTGGTCATCCTGCCAAAGGAGAGTCACGGTTACCGCGCGCGGGAATCGGTCCTGCACACGCTCTGGGAGATGGATCAGTGGCTCGAGCGCTTTATCGGCGCACGAAACTGAAGCAGATTCAACACCGGCGAAGCGCGACGCACTGCGCTCCGCCGGTTCTGTGCCTTCCGCTCATCTGACAACCTGCCGCTGCCGGTCGTGGAGCCCACCGTTTTGCGTCAACACTTCCAGCTATATTTTATCAAGACCTTCTCCTCCAGCCGGGCGATATGCTGCACAAATATGAATATTATTCATTTTTTAGTTGCGCTTTTGCAGCGATTTTAGTATTATTAATGAATAACATTCATTAATAATGACCGTCACCACGATTTGAGGTGAAAAATGATCCTTCATCATGAATTCATACGTACGGCAAAGCGGCTGGGCGGCAAGCTCGCGATCATAGACCGCACCCTCGACCGCCGGCTTTCTTACGACAAGGTTCTGATCGCCGGCCTTATCTTCGCCGACTATATTAAAAAGTTCAAGGAGGGCTTTATCGGGGTGATGATTCCGACCTCCTCCGGCTCGATCCTCTCCACCCTTGGGGTCGTCCTGGCGGGCAAGGTCCCGGTCATGATCAACTATTCCACCGGGGCTGCGGAGAACTGCGAGTACGCCCAGAACAAATGCGGTTTTACGACGATCATAACTTCCAGGGCTCTGGTCGAAAAGATCAACTGCCGCATCGTGCCCGGGATGATCTTCATCGAGGATATTCTCGCCGGCATCGGCACCGCGGCCAAACTCAAGGCGGCGCTGCGCTCCAAGCTTCCCACACCGCTGCTCTTCGCCACCCTTCCCTCCTCCAAAGAGGATGACACGGTGGTGATTCTTTTCACCAGCGGCAGCGAAAAGGATCCCAAGGGGGTGCAGCTCACCCACCGCAACTTTAGCTCCAACATCGTCGATCTGGTCAAGGTTTTCGGCCTCAGTGAAAAAGATGTGATGATGGGGGTTTTGCCTCTTTTCCATGTCTTCGGCCACAATGCCAACTTCTGGCTGCCCCTCGTGGTCGGCATGACCAATGTTACCGTTGCCAATCCTCTCGAATATAAAAATATCCCCCGCATAATCCGTGAGGAAAAGCCCACGATGATTGCCGGCACGCCGATCTTTTTCGCCGGGTACCTGCGCGAATCCGAGCCCGGCGACTTTGCCTCTCTGCGCATTGTCGTCCCCGGCGCCGATAAAACCCCTGACTGGCTGCGGGAAGGGTACCGGACCAAACACGGCATCGACCTGCTCGAGGCCTACGGCACGACCGAGACCAGTCCTGGGGTGACCGTCAATACTCCGGAAGCGAACAAGCCCGGCAGCATTGGCCGCCCCCTGCCCAGCGTGCAGCTCAGGATTGCGGATCTCGGTACCGGAGCCGCGCTCGGTCCGGGCCAGGAGGGCAAGATCCTGGTCAAGGGTGATTTGGTGATGAAGGGCTATTTCGACGATCTCGAGGAGACCTCCCTCCACATCAAGGATGGCTGGTATGACACCGGTGACATGGGGGTGGTCGATGAGGAAGGCTTTGTCTGGCATCGCGGGCGGTTGAAGCGTTTTGTCAAGATCGGTGGCGAGATGGTATCGCTGGTGCGCACCGAGAGCGTGCTGGAATCCTTTTTGCCGGCGGGTGTCGCCTGCTGCGTGGTCGAGATTCCCGACTCCCTCAAGGGGGCCAGAATTGTCGCTGCTGTGACGTCCACAGTTGATGAGCGCGATATTCTCAAAAAGATGGGCAAGCAGCTGCCGTCGATCGCTCTGCCTAAAAACTTTGTCGTCATTGAAGAGATGCCCAAGATGGGCAGCGGCAAGATCGATTTCCGTTCCGTGGCCCAGACTGTGCGTTCGATTCTGCGGGCGTCGTGATCGCGAATTGAACGGTCTGAGACCTGCGGGGTCCTGCATCAACGGCAGGGCCCCTTTTTATTTTTCCTTCACCTCCACCCTGAGCTCCTCGATATTGCGGCGCAGCTTGCGGCGCTGCGGGCTGCAGAAGTAGCAGATGAAAAAGATCACGGTCGCGACCATGACGATGGTCGCTCCGGAAGCGAGATTCAACCAGACTGAAAGCAAGAGCCCCGTCCAGGTCGATCCCACCCCGAGGATAATCGAAAGCAGCATCATCTTTTTAAAATCATCGCTGAGCAGGTAGGCCGAAGCCGCAGGGGTTACGATCAGCGCTGAGACCAGCACGATGCCCACGCTCTTTATAGAAATGACGATAGTGACGGCGATCATGCTCATCATGAGCAGATTGAGGGCCTTGACGGGCAGACCGGTCACCCGGGCCATTTCAGGGTCAAAGGTAAAGAGCAGAAACTCCTTGAAAAAGAACCAGACCAGGAGAATGACCAGCGCGCCGATGGCGAGACTGGACCAAAGGTCGGCAGGGCTGACGGCAAGGATATTTCCGAAAAGGTAGCCGAAGAGGTCAGCCTGATATCCCTTCATGAGTCCGATGAGAAGTACGCCGAAGGCCATGCTCGAAGCGAAAAAGATGCCCACCGCGCTGTCTTCGCTCACCTTGCGCCCCTCGCTGAGAAAGGCGATGCTCCAGGCGGTTGCCAGACAAAAAAGGATGGTGGTTAACAGGGGATTCACGCCCAGGGTGATGCCGAGGGCGACTCCGCCGAAGGAGGCATGGGCGATGCCGGCGCCGATGAAAGCCATGCCGCGCAGCACCACGTAGACGCCGATGATGGCGCAGACGGTGCCGATGATCGTCGCTGAAAGCAGAGCGCGCTGCATAAAACCGAAGGTGAGGATCTCCACAAATACCTCGATCAGGGGTGAGAGTGGGACGGGTCGTGAAATGGGGCAGGCACGACCATATGCGGCACATCGCCGTGGCGGAAGAACATGGCATCGCAACCGTACATGCCTTCGAGGGTTTCGCTGCCCAGGACCTCCTGGGGCAGCCCGTGGGCAACCAGCCGCTTGTTAAGGCAGGCTACGGCCGAGACGTAACGCGAGACCACTCCGACATCATGGGAGACCAGCAGCAGGGTGATCTTCATCTGCTGGTGCATATGGTGGATCCATTCATAAAATCCCTCGGTGGCGCCGACATCGAGGGCGGCGGTAGGTTCGTCGAGCATGAGCAGTTCCGGTTCGAGGGCGAGGGCGCGCGCGATGAGGGCGCGCTGGCGCTGGCCGCCGCTGAGTCGGCCGATCTGGCGTTCCGCCAAATCCGTCATCTCCACTTTGGCGAGAGCCTGATCCACAGCGCGCCAGTCATCGCTCCCGGGCCGTCTGCCAACGCCCATCTTGCGGCTGCGACCGAGCATCACCATGTCCCGCACCTTGAGGGGAAAGTTGAAATCGATCTGGGCATATTGCGGCACGTAGCCGATCTTGTCGCGCAGTACGCCGAGCTGGCGCGGGGAGCAGCCGAAAAGGCGTACTGAACCGCTCAACGGCTCGATGAGTCCGAGCATGGTGCGCAGCAGGGTGGTCTTGCCCGAGCCGTTGGGGCCGAGGATGCCCCAGAATTGGCCACGGTGGATGTTGAAGGTGATGTTTTCGAGTGCGAGTTTGTCCTGGTAGGCCACAGAGAGATGCTCGCAGGAGATGACGACATCGTTCATTTCGGGGCTCATTTCATGGCCTGCGCCATTTTGGCAACATTCTGGCGCATGAGCTTGATGTAGGAAAATCCGGGCGCATCGTCGCCCAGGGGATCGAGGCTGATGACCCTGGCGCCGCACTCCCTGGCGATGGTCTCGCTGCTTTGGGTCGGGAACTGTCTTTCAGCAAAGATGGCGGAGATATCCAGCCTTTTCACGATTTCGATGATCTCGACGATTTCGTGCGGAGTCGGCTCAAAACCGGACCGTTTTTCGATAACAGCCGCCTGGTTGAGTTTGTAGTTGGCGGCAAAATAGACCCAGGAAGGGTGAAAGCAGATGAAGGATTTCTGCAGCCAGCCGGCGATCTCCAGAGTGATCTCGTTGTCGAGTGCGCGCAGGGAATCGACAAAGCTCTGGCTGTTGCGGCGATAGAGGGAGCCGTTGCCGGGGTCAGCCTCGACCAGGGCATCACGAATGGTTTCCACCTGCTGGATGGCCAGCGGCGGTGAAAGCCAGATGTGCGGATTGGCGCCTCCGTGACCATGAGCATGCTCCGTATCCTCCTCGATGGGGGGGATCCTTTCACTGGTATCAACAATCTTTATTGAGCTTTTGCCGATGGTGTCGACCAGCTTGGAAGCCCAGAATTCCAGGCCCAGGCCGTTGATAACGAGGAGCCGGGCGCGGCTTGCCCTGCGGACAGTTTCGGGGGTGATCTCGAAAGTATGCGGATTGATGGCCCCGGTGACAATGGTCACCACCTCCACCTGGTCACCTCCCACCTGCCGGACGAAATCGGCGAGTGGAGGAATGCTGGCAGCGATGATCAGTTTGCCGTGGCTTTGAGGTGTTTTTCCGCACCCCGCGCTGACAAAAAACGCGGCGAGCAGAAGGAGCGCAATTCTTCTCATAACAAGATGTCCATTCAGCAGTTTCAGGATTAAGCGCCGGTCGGATTGACCTGCCGCGGCTTGCGTCGTCCCCGCAGCAGTTTGATATAGAGCCCCTCCGGGAGGTGAAGCCCGAAATGGGCGAGCAGGACCATGGGCAAAGGGAAGCGGATCTCATACCGCCTCTTCTCGAGCCCGCTGATGATGATTTTTGCGGCCCGGGGAGCGCTGATCATAAAAGGCCGCCACCCCTCTCCCCTCTCGGTCATGGGCGTACGCACGAAACCGGGGGAGATGACGGTGAAATGAACACCGCTTCCCTGACAGTCGATGCGGGTGCTCTCGATGAAACGGGTCAAGGCCGCCTTGGCGGCCGAATAGGGGGCCGATGCCGGCATCCCGCGATAACCGGCAAGGCTGGAGGTTACAGCGATAAAGCCCGCCTGCCGCTCCAGCAGAGGGGGTAAAAGCCGGGCGATGGTTTCGACCACGCCCCAGAAATTGACTTCGAACTGATAGCGGATGCCGGCCACATCCATGGCGAAGGCATTGAATCCTCCGCCGACCCCGGCGTTAAGGATCATCCCGTCCAGGAGCGGATAGCTCTCCCTAATGCTCCGGCACATGGACTCCACCTCTCCCGGCTGCGAGAGGTCGCAGCAGAAAGCCTGATGCCGTTCCACCCCTCCCGGCAGCTCTGAGATCAGCTTGTCGAGGAGTTCTTTGCGCCTGGCGGTCAGGATCAGGCGGCATCCCCGTCGGGCGAGCTGCCGCGCAAGTTCAGCGCCGATGCCGGAAGAGGCGCCGGTGATGAGGATGGTTTCCTGAGCCAGTTTCATGTGGATGTGCCGGAAGTTAAATAAATAAGCGCCGTTGCGTGTTGATTAATGTATGCATTTGTGCCTAAAAATGCAAGGGCATTCCATGGCCGGCAGACCTGGCTGTCGCCAGGTGAGACACCATTTCATCTCCGCACAAAGAGGCCGGCGCCGGCGCGCATTTCGGACTGTAATTCATTAATTATCAGCTGCTCTTGCCAACCTGTCGCTGGCACTCTATTTGCAATAAGTACAGGATGTTATTTTTCATCCGCAGGAGGAACAGATGGTTGGACGAAAACTGGCCACAGTTATTTTAATCTGGATGATCGCCGTCTCTGCTGTTCAGGCACAGGTGATCATTCAGGCGCAGGTGCTGCAGCGTGATCTGCGTCTCTTTTTCCTCAGCGATT
>JAKQKF010000512.1 GCA_029560815.1 bacterium | reverse complement strand
GCTGCAGCGCCAGCTCAACCTCATCTACCAGCTCCTGCAGCAGTCGCCGCTGGGGGTGATTGCGGTGGATGGCGAGCTGAACGTGCAGCACTGGAATCCGATGGCCGCCCGGCTCACAGGCTTTGAGCCCCCGGATATCCTCGACCGCAGTGTCATGACCCTGTTCACCTCCGCCAGCCGGCAGATGCTCGCCAAAAAGTTCGCCTCACCGCGGGGTTATCACGCCAATCTGGAGGTCTACATCCAGCGCAAACAGGGTTCGATTTTCCCCGCACTACTCTCGCTGGGGCGTATCGCCGAAGTGCAGCAGACGCGCTTCCGTTATATTGTCAATTTCCAGGATATCAGTGAGCGGGCGGCCTTTCAGTCGAGCGTGCAGCGTCTCAACCAGCTCAGCGCCCTCTCGCGCCTGAGCAGCGCGATCATGCACGATATCCGCAATCCGCTCAACTCGATCGGCCTTAACACCGAACTGATCGAGGAGGCGCTCGAATCGCCGCGGCCGGGCGGAGAAGAGCGCATCGCCGGGCTGGTGCAGGCGACGAAACGGCAGCTCCAACAGCTGCGCACCAATCTCGATCACTACCTCACCTACACCCACCTCTCCCACCTCAAGGTGGAACCATTCGACCTCGGCGTCGAGGTCGGCCGGCTTGTTCAGGAGACCCGGCTGGAGGCGGCTTTTCAGGCGGTCACCCTCGAATACACCGGCGCCGTGCAGGCCTGCCCGGTGATGGGTGACTGGATCCAGCTGCGGCGGGTTTTTGTGAATCTCATCACCAACGCCATGGAGGCGACCGGGGCCGGCGGCCTCATCCGTGTCAGGCTGGGACGCCGGGGCCTTCGTGTCTCGGTCAGCATCACCGATAACGGGCCGGGCATCGAACCTGAAATCGAGCGCAGCCTCTTCACCCCCTTCTTCACAACCAAAAAGAGCGGGGCGGGTCTCGGCCTCTTCATCTGCCGCGAGATTGTGCTGGCCCACCACGGCCGCATCTCCGCCGCTTCACAGCGCGGCCGGGGCACCCGCTTCACCGTCAGTCTGCCTCTTCTTACCCATCCGGAAGGCCAAACTCCATGAATCCCGTCAAAATTCTTCTCGTCGATGATGAGGCCGACACCCTGCAGGCTCTCAGGCTGGGACTCGAGGATGAAGGTTACGACATCCTCACCTCGCCCTCGCGCAACGAAGCCCTCACGATCGCAAAAAATGAGGAGCTCGACATTGTCATCACCGACCTGAAACTCAAGGATGGCTCGGGGCTGGATCTGCTCGGCTATCTCCAGGAGTTCCACCCGCAGGTGCCGGTGATCATCATGACCGCCTATGGCTCAATCGAGTCGACCAAAGTGGCCCTCCGCAGCGGAGCATACGACTATCTGGCCAAACCCTTCAGCCTCTCCGACCTCAAGCGGATCCTCGCCAAACTGGTCGAAGTCATCGCCCTGCGCAAGGAAAACGAGCGGCTCAGGCTGCTCCTCGGCCGCAGCACGGAAGGGCCGGTCATCATCGGCACCAGCCCGGCACTGAAAAAGATCCTTGAGCTGGTCGAGCAGGTGGCTCCCTCCCGCAGCACCATCCTGCTGACCGGCGAGACCGGCACGGGCAAAGAGGTGATCGCCGCAGCCATTCACCAGGCGAGCCCGCGCGTGGATAAACCCTTCGTTAAAATCAACTGCGGCGCCATCCCCGAAAACCTGCTCGAAGCCGAACTCTTCGGCTACGAACGGGGCGCCTTCACCGGGGCGATGAAACAAAAACCGGGCAAGGTGGAACTGGCCGACAAGGGCACCCTGCTCCTTGACGAGATCGGCGATCTGGCCCCCACCATGCAGGTCAAGCTCCTCCGTTTTCTGCAGAGCGGAGAGTTCGAACGCCTCGGCGGCAACGCCGCTCTCAAGACCGACGTGCGCATCATCGCCGCCACCAACCGCGACCTGCAGGAACAGGTGGAAAAAAATCTCTTCCGCGAGGATCTCTACTACCGCCTCAACGTCATCACCATCAATCTGCCGCCGCTGCGCGAACGTCCTGCCGACATCAAGCACCTGGCCTTCTATTTCATGCAAAAATACTGTGAAATCAACAACAAGGCGATAGAAAAGATCGACGAGGAGGTGCTGTCGCAGATGATGACCTACCCGTGGCGGGGCAACGTGCGCGAGCTCGAGAATATGATGGAGAGAGCGGTCGTGCTGGCCCGGAGCAGCGAACTCAAGATGAGCCACTTTCCCACCCTTATGGCCGGCATGCAAGGGCTCGATCTCGCCCTCGGACCGATGGTGGGCAACTCGCTCGCTGAGATCGAAAAGATGGCCATCGAACAAACCCTGCGCTACTGCAACCATGACAAGCAAAAGGCGGCAATGACCCTGCAGATCGGTCTGGCGACCCTCTATCGCAAGCTCAAGGAGTACCGGATCGAGGAGTGACCGTGATTATCATTTTAAGAAGCGCTCCGGCGGGGTCCTGCGCCATATTCTCATAATGAGAATCAAAGCGGGCCAAAGCTCCCCCTCTTTTTCATATCGAAAAAAAAACGGACCGGTATTGCCCACCCCATCTTTCTGTGTACCCTATCTCATTTATAATCAATGCTGTTATTGGGCGTAATTTTTGGCATTGTTATTGTTTACTCTCTTATTGCCAAATAGATACATCGGGGTGCCGCTGCAACCGGCGCCCCTTGCCGCTGTTATCAGACAGAGAACATCCTATGATTTCAATCCGGGCCATGGTGTCGCACGACCGGGAGATCGTCTACGAAATGCTGCAAAAGACCGGGGTCTTTAGCATGCAGGCGATCAATCTCGCCATGGAATATATTGATGCCTACCTCTTCAACGCCGGGCAGGAGGAGTACCGGGTCGTCGTCGGTGAAGACGCGCAGGGAGAGGTGGTGGTCTTCGCCTGTTACGGGCCCGCGGCCGGCACCGAGGGGACTTGCCGGATCTACTGGCTGGTGGTCACCCCTGCGCTCCAACATCAGGGTATTGGCAGGGAGATGCTGGCTTGGATCGAGGAGCGGATGCGGGAGGCGGGTATGCGCCTGGTCGTCATCGAGGTCACCTCGGAAGAGAAACATGCAGCTTTTGTCCGTTTTTTTATCGAGCAGAACTACCGGCAAGTGGGACGGATCAGAAACTATTTCCGCGCTGGTGAAGACATGCTCTTTTATATCAAATATCTGCAGGCCGAATCCGCCGGCTGACACCCTCTATCCCCCCCTTTGCTGCCGCGCCGGCCGTCGTCTCCAGGCGCTTCCTCTTTTTGCTCCTTGACTTTTACCCGCTTTTTAATTATGTTAATTCATTGTTTTAAATACATCCGGCACTCATGCCCGCGCCGGGCGGGGGTCGTCCAGTTTCTGAATTCCTTCCAGTGAGGAGATGGTGGCCACACTATTCGGTCGTTCCTATACACGCAAAGAGCTGCTTCGTCATGTCGGTGACATCGCCCAGATCGCCTCCGTTCGACCGGTCGAGCTGATGAACGGCAGCGAGCGCGGCCTGCGCGCGCTCGAGTTCAAGACGGGATCAGGATTTGCTTTCACCGTATTGCAGGATCGCGCTCTCGATATCTACGACGCCTCTTACAACGGCATTCCTCTGCACTGGCAGGGGCCGGCCGGCCCAGTCGCACCCGCTTTTTTTGATCCGCATGACATCGGCTGGCTCTACGCGATGGGCGGCGGTCTGGTGACCACCTGCGGATTGACCCAGGTCGGGCCGCCCGAGATCGATGAGGAGGTGAATGAGGAGCTGGGCATGAACGGCCGCATCGGCAACATTCCCGCCAAAAACGTCGGTTTCGGCGCCGACTGGCAGGATGACGAGTATATGCTCTGGGCGGTCGGCGATGTCCGCGAGGTGAGCCTCTTCGGCCCCAACCTCCTCCTCCGCCGCAGCATCCACACCCGCATCGGCCAGTCGCGGCTCTGGATCAAGGACGAGGTGGTCAACGACGGCTATGAAACCGCGCCGCTGATGATGCTCTATCATTGCAACGCCGGTTTCCCCATCGTAGAGGCCGGAACCGAGCTGCGCGCCGTCATTGAGAATGTCGAGCCCCGCGATGAAGCCTCCGCCGCGGCCATGGAGAACTTTGACCGCTGCGACGGCCCCACACCCCAGGCCGGTGAGACGGTCTACCATATCGATCATGACGCCGATGCCAGGGGCATGGTCAATGTTGCCTTGATCAATGCCGAATACGGCGCGGGCAGGGGGATCGGCCTCTACCTCAGCTATCCCAAGACGGAACTCCCCCACTATACGCACTGGAAAATGACCGGCGAAGGCACCTATGTGGTCGGGATGCTGCCGGGCAACTGCCTCCCCGAGGGGCGGAGCAACGCCAGACAGGGCGGCCGCCTCCGGCTGCTCGAGCCGGGCGAAACCGCCTCTTTCCATCTCGAAATCGGTGTGCTCTCCTCCCCGCAGGAGCGGAGCGAATTTGAGAAGAGGCTGCAGACAGCGGAGTGAGAATCGCCGGGGCCGCAGCTGGATCCGGACCTCGCGCCCGGCAAAATGCGGCAGCAGCCCCCGTCAGATCCCCGTTCCGGTTTTACCCTGCAACCTTTTCGCCGCTGCGGTGTTAAATGAAGAGATCCTGCCGGTGCCGCAAAGCACCCTGTCCGACTCATCCATGATACGGGAGTATCTATGAAACGTATCGTCATCTCTCTGTCGCTGCTCCTTATCCTGCTTGCCAGCGGTTCTTCCCATGCGCAGTATTTCGGCAAGAACAAGGTGCAGTACACGAATTTTAACTGGCAGTATGTACAGTCAGAGCACTTTAACGTCTATTATACCGACGGCGGGGATAACATCGCCGCCTTCGTCCTTGAATCCGCGGAGGAGAGCTATCGCCATCTGCAGAAATCCTTCCGCTACCAGCTCACCGACCGGATCAAGATCATCCTGCACAACAGCCACAACGATTTCCAGCAGACCAATGTCGATCTCTCCGAGCCTGAAGAGTCGGTCGGCGGTTTCACCGAATTCTTCAAGAACCGGGTCGTCATCCCCTACGACGGTGAATGGGAAAAATTCCGCCATGTCATCCATCACGAGCTGACCCACGCCGTCATGCTGCAGATGCTCTACGGCTCCGGGGCGCAGCAGATCATCACCGGCATCACCCAGATGCAGGTGCCACTCTGGTTCATCGAAGGACTCGCCGAGTATGAGAGCCGCGGCTGGGACATCGAGAGCGATATGTACATGCGCGATGCAACGGTCAACGGCTACGTCCCCGACATCCCCTATCTGTATGCGTTTCTGGCCTACAAGGGCGGGCAATCGGTCTGGAACTATATGGTCGAGCGCTACGGCCAGGAGAAGGTCGGCGAGATCCTCGGCAAGGTCAAGGTGAACAAGAACTTTGAGCGCGGTTTCAAGCAGGCCGTCGGCCTTGAAGTGGACGACATGAGCAAGCGGTGGCATCGCTACCTCAAGCGCAAGTACTGGCCGGACGTCGAGAACCGCAGCGAACCCGAGGAGATTGCCAAGCGCCTCACCGACCACCGCAAGGACGGCAGCTTTGTCAATACCAGCCCCGCCCTCAGCAACCGCGGCGACAAACTGGTTTTCAAATCGGACAAGAGCGATTTCTTTGATATCTATATGATGAGTGCCATCGACGGCCGCATTCTCAAACGGCTGGTCAAAGGCCAGCGCGCCGGCAACCTCGAGGAGCTGCAGTGGCTCAAGGGGCCGGGGATGAGCTGGAGTCCGGACGATAAACGCATCGTTTTCACCGCCCGTGCCAGCGGCGGCGATGCCAACTATATCGTCGATGTTAAAAAGGCCAAGATCACCAAAACCTACAAACTCGACCTCGACGGCATCTACAATCCAAGCTGGAGCCCCAATGGGGAAGAGATCGCCTTCACCGGGCTGAAAAACGGCCAGAGCGACATCTATATGTTCAACCTCGAAAGCAAAGCTCTGCGCAACCTCACCAACGATCTTTTCAGCGACGTCGAGCCCAACTGGGCGCCGGACGGCAGCAGGGTAATCTTTGCCAGCGACCGGGGCGACCGGGATGCCGCCACCCTGCCCGAAGGATTCAAGCCCCAGCACCTCGATATGAAGAATATGGATATCTACGAACTCGCCATCGAGAACGGCGCGGTCACGCGCATCGTTGAGGGCGAATTCAGCGAGCGGGTGCCCGTTTTCGCCGCGGACGGCAAAACCATCGCCTTCTCCAGCGAGCGCCAGGGGGTCAGCAATATCTGGCTTAAAAACCTGGAGAGCGGTGAAGAATGGCCCATCACCAACGTCCTGACCGGCGCCTATCAGCCGACCTGGGGCGGGAACGCCGACCGGCTGGTCTTCATCTCTTTCTATTTCGCCGGCTATGACCTCTACATGCTCAAAAATCCCCTCGACATCAAGCCGGGCGATGTCGTCGTCCCCGAAACCAAATTCGTCGAAAATCAGCGCACGGGGACCAAGGAGACCTTTGAGGAGGAACCCCTGGCCGAGGGCGAGTCCCAGCCTCCAACCGGAGAGACGCCCTCCGACGAATATCGCGACTTTGTCTTCGATGACCGCTTCGCCCAGGGCGAGCTGGTCACCCAGACCACAAAAAAGATCTTTCTCGATTCGACCGAATTCAAGATGCCCACAGGCAGCTACAAGGTCAACAAATACAAGGTCGAACTCACGCCCGATCTGGTTTACGGCGGCGTCGGCTACAGCCAGTTCTATGGCACACAGGGCATGACCAACATCATGCTCTCCGATGTGCTCGGCAACCACCGCCTCAACATCGGCCTCGGACTCTATGGCGATTTCCGCAACGCCGACTATGCCCTCACCTACTACTATCTGCCCCGCCAGCTCGACATCGGCACCGGGCTCTATCACAACGCCTATTACTATTACTCCGATTACACCGGTTTTGTCCGTGACCGCAATTACGGCCTGAGCCTGCTCATGAGCAACCCTTTCAACAAGTTTGAACGGATCAGCTACGGCCTCGGCGCCATGGGCATCAGCCGCTCCTATCTGGAGATCCCCGACGAGATCGTCGATCAGCTCATCGATCGCGGCTACCTCTCCGCGCGCGACCGTTTCTTCCTCATGAATAACCTCACCTACACGCGCGATACCACCGTCTGGGGCTACACCGGACCGGTCAACGGCGGGGGCATGGCGCTCGGTGTCACCTACAGTCCGGGGCTCGGCAAGAACGGCATCGATTTCACCACCGTCCGCCTGGATTACCGGCGCTACCTGCGGCTGATGCGTGACTATACCTTTGCCACCCGGCTGGCCACCGGTTTCAGCGAGGGCCGCAACAAACAGAAATTTTTCCTCGGCGGCCTGCCCAACTGGCTCAATCAGGAGTTCTTCGGCGGCATCCGCGTTCAGCATATCGAGGATGTCTACTTCGCCTCCTTTGAGATGCCTCTGCGCGGCGCGGAGTATTACACCCTCGAGGGCAACCGCTTCGCACTGGTCAACCTCGAGTTCCGCTTTCCCCTCATCCGCCGTGCGATCATCGGATTCCCGTTGCCCATCGAGCTGGGCAACATCGGCGGCGCCCTGTTCACCGATATGGGCATCGCCTGGGACAAGGGAGAAAAGATCAAACCCTTTGTCAAGGCCCCGAATGGGCTCTTCAAGACCAGGGACCTGTTCGCCAGCTTCGGATTCGGCGTGCGCATGAATGTCGGATTCTTCCTGCTGCGCTACGACCTGGCCTGGCCGACCAATTTCTATAATTCGTCGCATTCGCCGCAATCTCTCTGGTCGCTCGGCGCGGATTTTTAGGAGGAGCCCCTTTGCCGACGGAAGCTTTTCTCGACCGCGTCAGGGAGCGCATCCTCGTCTGTGACGGCGCCATGGGCACAATGCTCTACAGCCGCGGCGTCTTCATCAACCGCTGCTATGATGAGCTCAACCTCTCGGCGCCCGAACTGGTGCTCGATCTCCACCGCGCCTATACGGCCGCGCACGCCGATATCCTCGAGACCAACACCTACGGCGCCAACCGCCTCAAGCTCAAGGCGCACGGCCTGGAGGAGCAGACGGAAGCCATCAACCGCCGCGGAGTCGAGCTCGCCCGCCAGGCTGCGGGGGAGCAGCTCTATGTGGCGGGGGCGATCGGGCCGACCGGCGTCAAGGTGGCCCAGCTCGGCACGATCCCCGAGGCTGAACTGCTCGATCTTTTCGGCGAGCAGGCCGCCGCGCTCGCCGAGGCCGGGATCGACCTCTTTCTTCTCGAAACCTTCCAGGACCTCAACGAGATCGCTCTCGCGCTGCGCGCCGTCCGCCAGATCAGCAAGCTGCCAGTCATCGCCCAGATGACCTATGACGAGGAGGGCAAAACCACTCTTGGGGTCGAGCCCGAGACCGTTGTGCAGACCCTTCTCGCGGAGGGGGCGGATATCATCGGCGCCAACTGCTCCGTCGGCCCGCACGCCATGCTCGAAGTGATCCGGCGCCTGGCCAGGGCCGGGGCGCCCTTCATTTCGGCCCAGCCCAACGCCGGCCTGCCCCGTCTCTTTGAGGGCCGCCTCCTCTACATGTCGACACCGGAGTATCACGCCGAATACGCGCGCCGTTTCATCACCGCCGGCGCCAGCGTAGTTGGCGGCTGTTGCGGGACAACCCCGGAGCACATCCGCGCCATCGCAGGGGCTGTCCGCGCCCTGCAGCCGCGCAGGGAGGCGAGCACGGTGGTCCTGCACCCCGAGTCGGAGGACACGGTCCAGCCCGTTCCGCGCCCCGAAAAATCGGCTCTGGCCGCGCGCATCGGCCGTAAATTCGTCGTCTCCGTCGAGGTCCTCTCCCCGCGCGGCATTTCCGTCGAGGGCGTGCTGGCGGGGGTGCGCAAACTGGCCGGCTTCGGCGTCGATGCCATCAATATCCCGGACGGCCCGCGCGCATCGTCGCGCATGTCGCCCAGCGCCCTCGCCCTCCTCATCGAGCGCTCCCTGCCGGTCGAAACCATCCTCCACTACTGCTGCCGCGATCGCAATCTGCTCGGCATGCAGTCGGATCTGCTTGGTCATTACGCCCTGGGACTGCGCAACATCCTCATCATCACCGGCGATCCCCCGAAGCTGGGCGACTATCCGAGCGCGACCGCCGTCTTTGATGTCGATTCGATCGGCCTCACCCGCATGGTGCGCGGCCTCAACCATGGTCACGACCTGGCCGGCAATCCGATCGGCGCTCCGACCGGCTGGCATATCGGAGTCGGCGCCAATCCCGGCGCCCTCGATCCCGGCCTCGAGATCGCCCGCCTCGAGCAAAAAGTGGAGGCCGGAGCTGAATATCTGCTCACCCAGCCGGTCTTCGATCCCCACCAGCTGGAGGCCTTTTTCAAACGGACCGAGTCTCTGCATATCCCCGTCCTGGCCGGGATTATGCCCCTGGTGAGCTACCGCACCGTGGAGTACCTCAATAACGAGGTGCCCGGTGTGGTCATCCCGGAAGAGATCGCCCGCCGCTTCGCCGGCGCCGCCGACAGCGCGAGCGCCAGAGAAACCGGCATCGAGATCGCCCGCAAGGCGATCCTGGAACTCCGCCAGTTCGATCAGGTGAAGGGCCTCTACCTCATGCCCCCCTTCACCAAGGACAAATATGATGTGGCCATTGAGGTCTTGCAGGTTGTACAATAGGATGGCAAAGATGAAAAATATCCGCATGCTCATTTTGATCGTGCTCCTGACGGCGCTCACACCGGCCTTCAGTCAGCTTGGACCCGGCCGCAATCGCAGCACCTTCGGAGCCGATCTCTTCCAGATCCGCTTCTACCGTTCATTCATCCCTGAAAAAAAGCCCGAGGTCAGCGTCGATGCCTATCTCCAGATGGCCAACGATGTGCTCACTTTCATCAAATTCGACACTTCCAGCTGGCGGGCGCGTTTCGAGGTCGAGCTGCTCATCTACGATGCCAAAGGCGAGCTGGCGGCCTATTCCACTCTCCGCGATACCATGACGGTGCATCGCTTCGACCTGACCAACGCGCGCAGCGTCTCCTGGGCGAAGGCCCTGCGTTTCTATCTCAAGCCCGGCGGCTACAGCTGGCGTCTTAAACTGCTCAACGCAGAGGGAATCGCCCTGCTGGAAAAGGAGGAGAAGCTGGAGGTGCCGGAATTCAGCCCGGACCGCCTGCAGATCAGCGACATCATTCTGGCGGACAGCCTCGACTGCAGCACAGGCCTCTACGCCCCCAACCTGCGCGGGGCCTTCCGCCGGCAGAACAGCGCCATCGGTGTGATTTTTGAGCTCTATCCGCCGGCGGGAAGCGACTCGGTGCGCACCCGGCTCATCCTGGTGGATGGTTCCAGGCGCGAAGTGGTCAAGAAGAACATCGTCCGGCCGGCAGACCCGCTCCTCCGCTACTGCATCGACCTCGCCGGCCATATCGACAAACCCGGCGACTATACCGTGCAGATCAGCGCCACCGCGGGCTCACGCGTCATCGGGGCCGAACAGAGGGTGCTGGTGCTCTGGGGTCAGGCCGGGGTGCAGCAGGAGACCATGGACCTCGCCGTCGAACAGCTGGCCCTGATCGTCAGGGGCGGCACGATCAGGGAGATGGAGCGGGCGCAGGGAGCGCAAAGGGACAGCCTCTACGAGGCCTTTTGGCAAAAACGGGACCCGACGCCGGAGACACCGGAGAACGAACTCAGGGATGAATTCTTCCGCCGCATCGATTTCAGCAACAACGCCTTCAACGAGGGCTTTTCCGGACGCCAGGGCTGGCGGACTGACCGGGGCAGGGTCTACATCCAGAACGGCCCTCCCGACCAGATCGAAAAGCATGCGGGGGAGATGGGCATGGCCTCCACGGAGATCTGGTCCTACAACCGGCTCAACCGCCGCTACCTCTTCGTCGACCGCCTGAGCAACGGCGAATTCCGCCTGGCAAAAACTGAGTGAACGGCCATTATTTGCTTGATAAATTCGACCGCTTTTTTGTATATTGGGGCGTGACCATTCCAGCATCTCGAAAGGAGTCCTGAAGCGATGAAAGTGTGGCAGCGCGGCAGCACAGAAACAGATTTCGGCCCTCTCTTGCTCATCTGGCGGCATCGCGCCACCGGCCGTTTTTATGGAAAAATATTCAGCTGGCTCCTCGGCGGATTTGTCATGGGGCTGCTGGCTTCGATTTTCTTCAACGCCATCGGCCTGGGAGAACTCTCCCTCAGGGCCGGCCGCATCCTCTTTTTTCTGGTCTTCATCCTTGGTGTCATCAGCGCTTTTTTCCGCTATGTAATCTACGGCCTTCATTACCGCATCACCCAGAAGGGCCTCCTCCACGTCCGGCCGCTCTGCGGCATCGAGAAACTGCGCCCGGCCGGAGAAAAGCTGCTCCGGGGCGACCGCATCGAATACCTGCCCTGGGACGAGGTCAAGTCAGCCGGCGAAGCCGGCGGCGAACTCACCCTGACCCTGAAAGAGGGGCAGTTGGTCGAACTCGGCGTGGTCCCCGTCCTCGCGCTCTGGCTCCCGACTGCCGACGGCGGCATGGAAAAACGCACCAGTGCTGAGGGTGGGTGGAAGAGCAGCGCCGAGCTGGATAAAGAGTCGCTCAAGCTCATCGTGCAAAAAATTCGCGATCTGAAAAAGAGCTCCGCTTCCAAAACCTGATATCGGCCGCCGGAGGGGACGCCACGGCTGCCATTCGGCGCCCTCCGCAAACCTCGCATCGTTCTCCGGAATAACGAAGGGACTCAAGCATGCCCTCTCGAATAACCCCTCTGGATGTCTCGGCTTATGCGACGCCTGAAGCCTTCCGAGCAGGCGAACAGATCTACGAAAATGGATGGGTGAGACACCGCTTTCAGACCAATTACGGTCTTTCGGCGATGGTACGGAGCAAGGGTAATTACCGGGTGGAGATGATCATCGATGGCGAGCAGTTCTTTGGCCGCTGTACCTGCCCGCTCGGCAGCAGCCGCTGTGAGCATCAGGTGGCGCTGCTCCTCACCTGGCTCAACGAGCCCCAGACCTTCACCAGCTACCAGGATCTGCGCAAGGCGATCCGGCTCAAGGACAAAACCGCCCTGGTGGACATTTTCGTCAACCTCATTGAAGTTTTTCCGGAGCTGAGTTCCTTTTTTATCAGTCCGGCGGGACGGGATGAGTTGACCTCCATCCAGGAGGAGGTGGCCGACATCTTTGATTTCCCGCAGGCGCAAAAGATCGATCCCCAGCAGATCGTCGAGTCCTGCCAGTTCCTCTTCGTCCGCGCCAAATCTCTGCGCAACGAGGGCAAATACGCCCATGCCCGGGTGATCTTTTTCCAGATCCTCAACCGTTCGCTCGCTCTGATCGACCGGCTGCAGACCACCAAACCCTTCCGCGAGAATTTTATCGCCGAAATCGCTGATGACTATGAAGATCTCGCTACCAGCGATCCCGATTTTGCAGCCAGCCGGGAGATCATCACCGCCGAGGTGGAACAGATCCTTGCCCATGAATCGGCGATGGCCGAAGGGGTCTTTCTTGATCTGGTCAAACAAAAGCTCGGCTGATCCGCAACTTTTTTCCACCGGCACCGTACAGGAATTATCCCCTGTCTCGCACGCCCAGCGATCTCTCCCCGTTCGCAGGGGAGCAGTAGTCCGGCATTCCGTTCACCCGTCACATCCCCAGAAGGAGGTCCTGATGAAATATCCAATCCGCATCCTTGCCGTCATCTTGCTGATATTCCTCTCCACAAGTGCTGCCCAGGCGGATATCTTTATGAAAGAGAAAGAGAAAACCGACGCCGTCACGATGATGGGGCAGACCACTCCCGCGAGCGAAAAGTTCAAGTCGATCTGGATGACTGCGGACAAGGTGCGCATGGATGAACCGGAAGCCTCGGTCATCATGCGCATGGACAAAGGCCTCCTCTATATCCTGCAGCACGCGCAAAAGAGCTATATGGAAGTGCCCCTCAATTTCACCGCCGCCGCGGCTGAGGCCCCGGCCGTCGACCTCGGCATCAAGGTGACGGTCACCCCTACCGCTGAAAAGAAAAAGATCAACGCCTGGGAGTGCAAAAAGTATCTCATGAAGCTGGAAATGGGGGGAATGGGCTTTGCGACCGAGAGCGAGGTCTGGGCGACTGAGGAGATCAGGATCGATCCCGCCCTCTATGCCAAATTCAGCACTGCCATGATGGCCGCCAACCCGATGCTCGCCTCCAGCGTGCACAGCATGCTCGAGGAGATGAAGAAACTCAAAGGAGTGCAGGTCCAGTCCACCACCAGCGTGCATATGATGGGGCAGACGATCAAATCCTCAACCGAGCTGATCGAGTTCAAGGAGGGCAAGGCCCCGGAAGGAATCTTTGAGCTTCCCGCGGGGTACAAGAAGAAATCGATGATGGATGATCTGAATTGAAGCTGAATTTTATCAAGATTTCCGCGACGGGGAACGATTTCATCCTGGTAGATAACCGCAGCGGGGTCTGGTCGGCCCGGGATGACGCCCCCTTTTTCAGCGCGATCTGCCGCCACCGTCTCAGCGTCGGCGCGGATGGCGTGATCCTGCTCGAGCCGAGCAGCCGCGCGGATTTCCGCTATCTCCATGTCAATTCCGACGGCAGCCTCGCCGGGATGTGCGGCAACGGAAGCCGGGCGGTCGCCTGGTTCGCCCGTCAGCTCGGCATCGGCGGGGATGAGCTCTCCTTCGAAATCAACGGCAACCTCTACACAGCCAGGGTGGAGGGGCGCCATGTAACCACAGCCTTCATCCCGCCGGGTGAATATGACCTCAACCGGCTCGCCGACGACGACGACGGAGTGACACCGGGCGGCTATATCGACACCGGCGTGCCCCATTACGTTCTCTTCACCGGGGAGGTTACGGCTGTGGACGTCGCCGGCCGCGGGGCCTGGTACCGCCGCCATCCCGCCTTCCCCGAAGGCGCCAATATCGATTTTGTCCAGGTACTCGACAGCCATCACCTCCGCGTCCGCACCTATGAACGCGGAGTCGAGGCCGAAACCCTCGCCTGTGGTACCGGGGCGGTCGCCTCCTCGATCATCAGCCATTTGCGTGGAAGGGCCTCCTCACCGGTGGAGGTCGATTTTCCCGGCGGTCAGCTGGTGGTGGTCTTTAATGCCGATTTCTCCGGCATCACCCTCGCTGGTACAGTTGATCCGGTCTACGCCGGCGAACTCTGGTCCGATCTCTAATTCAGTTCTGAAAAAAAAAGCCCGGCGCTCTTCAGAGACCGGGCTTTTTTTATGGTCCAACTTCAATCATGACGCAGGGCTTCGACCGGGTTGATCCGCGCCGCGCGCGTGGCCGGGTAATAGCCCGCCGCCAGGCTCACAGCTACGGCAAATAAAATCGAACCGGCGATGAGCCAGGGGGTAAGATAAAAGAATTCGATCTCCCCGCCTCCGCCCTGGCGCAGGGTCCAGAGATTGGCAATCCAGTTGGCCAGCCGCGAGACCAGCCAGCCGAGAAGCACCCCCAGGATCCCGCCCAGCAGTCCGATGCAGCCCGCCTCGAAAAAAAAGATCGTCTTGATCTGGCGCTCGCTCGCCCCGACGGCTTTCATCACCCCGATCTCGTGCGTGCGCTCGAGGATCGACATCACCATCGTGTTGATGATGCCGAGAGCGGCGACGATGAGGGCGATGGTGCCGATTGCGCCGAGTGCGGTGTCGACCATGAGAAACCCCCTTTTGATCTCTTCAAGCTGATCGGCAAGGGCGAAAACGGAAAAACCCAGTTCCTGCAGCCGCCGGCGCACAGCGGGGAGATCCTGCAGTTTTTTCAGGCGCACATAGAGGGCGTCGTAGGTGCCGTCGGTGCGGCCGCCATGGTTGAGCATGCTCCACATGCTTGTGAAGGCGAAACGGGGCATCTTTCTGCCGGTCTGGAGGGGCACGACGATGCCGCCCTGAACCTGTTCGTTGCTGAAGGCATGCGGTTTGGGCCGGATGCCCGCCACCCGCAGCCGGGTGACATGTTCTGCAAAGGGGGGCTGGCCGTCTGCGGAGAGTCCGCCGCTCATCACCCGCCGGAGATCGAGCACAG
Organism: bacterium; assembly: GCA_029560815.1. The sequence goes on along the minus strand of JAKQKF010000512.1, from coordinate 22,570 downwards.
AAGTGATCACCTCCATCTCCGCGCCGATGAGAGAATCGGCCTCCACGCTGCGCCAGGTGCGGCTGGTGTCCGCAGGACTCCTCTCCCCGGCGCCGGCCAGGGTGAGTTTTAAACGGGCGAGAATGCCGTAGGAGAGGATCGCCTCAGCCGCCGAATCGCTGCTGAAAAAGCTTCCCCATCCCATCCGGTCATAAGGCGCGAAACCGCCCATGGCCACAGGGAGGCTGCGCAGAGTGGTGCTGGCCTCCTGGCCGCCGAAACGGATCTTGACCGGGAAGGTGACCTCCGGAAAGACGATCGCCACCTCGGGAAAAGCTGCAATGAGAGCGACGGCCGTGTCATTCAGCGCCCGCGTCCGTTTCTGCATCCCGCTCATGGCCCCGTCCAGGTTGCCGGCCATCATCTGCTCGATATCCATCCTGACCGGGAGCACCCGCAAGGTGGTGAAAAGATCATTGGCGGTAAAGGCTTCGGTGATGTTGCGCTGCATGCCGGTGCCGAAGGAGACCATGGCCACCAGGGCGCCGATGCCGATGATCACGCCAAGGGTGGTCAGCGTGGTGCGCAGCCGGGTGCGCCGCAGATTATCCAGGCTGAACCGGAACAGGTCGGAGCTCTTCATAAGCGCCTCCCCCCGCTCTCCTCTCCGGTGATCGTGCCGTCGAGCATGTGGAGCAGACGGTGCGAGAGCCGGATGGCTGAATGCTGATCGTGGGTGACCATGAGAATGGTGAGAGTACGCTCCCGATTGAGGTGCTCGAGCAGATCGAGGATATCGGCGGCGGTATGGCTGTCGAGGTTGCCGGTGGGCTCGTCCGCGAGCAGGATCGCCGGGTCATTGGCCAGGGCGCGGGCGATGGCGACGCGCTGCGCCTCGCCGCCGGAGAGCTCGGCCGGTTTGTGGGTGTGGCGCCGTTCCAGACCGACCAGGTCGAGCAGTTCTGCGGCGCGGCGGCTGCGCACAGACCGCTCCAGGCCGGCGAAGATCATCGGCAGGGCGACATTCTCGAGAGCGGTTCGTGAAGGGATGAGATTGAAGGACTGAAAGATCATCCCCACAGTGGAACGGCGATGGCGGGCCAGCAGCTCCCGGTCCATGGCCGCAAGGTCGCTCCCTCCAACCCGGAGCGTTCCCGAGGAGGGGGTATCCAGCCCCCCGATGATGTTGAGCAGAGTCGATTTGCCGGAGCCGGATCGGCCCACCAGGGCGACGAACTCGCCCGCGGCGATGGCAAACGAGACCCCGCGCAGGGCCGCCACTTCGGCACTGCCCTTCTGATACTTTTTGTGCAGATCGACAGCTTCAACCAATGCGGACACCGCCGCCTCCTTTTGTTCCCGCCCGGCCTCTCGTCGTGCATAAAAAAGAGGGCTGCCCGCAAACCGGACAGCCCTGCCATCACAGCACGATCGCGGGCCTATTTGATGCCGTAACGGGCGATCCCTTCCTGATAGATATTGCCGCCATGACAGTCCTGAGCCACGATCGCCGGAAAATCGACCACCGTCAGTTTGGCGATCGCCTCGGCGCCCAGCTCGGGCCAGGCGACGTTCTCGTTGGCCTTGATCGATTTGGCGATAAGGGCGGCGGCGCCGCCCACCGAGACCAGATAGACGCCGCAGTTCTTTTGCAGCGCCTCGGCGACCTTGGCGTTCATCTCGCCCTTGCCGATCATCCCCTTCGAGCCGATGGCCAGCAGCCGCGGCGCATAGGCGTTCATGCGGCCGCTCGTGGTGGGTCCCGCCGAGCCGATCGGCTTGCCGGGCCGGGCCGGCGAGGGACCGACATAATAGATCAAATGACCGGCGAGATCGACGGGCAGGGGTTCGCCCTTGTCGAGCAGCTCGACCATGCGCTTGTGGGCGGCATCCCGCCCCGTATAAATGATGCCGGTGATGAGCACGCTGTCGCCGGCATGGAGCTTCTTGACCACCTCGTCAGTCAGGGGCGTCGATATTCTGATTGCTTCCGCCATAACCACACTCCTTTATTCATAAAAGAGTTGTTCAGGATCAGATGACCACCGATTTGTGCCGCGCGGCGTGGCACTGGATGTTGACCGCCGCCGGCAGGGACGCGATATGGCAGGGGAAGACCTCGACATGCACATCGAGGGCCGTGGTGCGCCCGCCCAGCCCCTGCGGCCCGATGCCGAGTTTGTTGATGCGCTCGAGCAGCTCGAGTTCCATCGCGGCATAAAAGGGATCAGGATTGCGGTCGCCGACCGGGCGCAGCAGCGACTTTTTCGCCAGCCAGGCCACTTTCTCGAAAGTGCCGCCGATGCCCACACCCACGACGATAGGGGGACAGGGGTTGCTGCCGGCGCGGCGCACCTTGTCGACGACGAAATTCTTGACGCCCTCGGCGCCGTCGGAGGGCGTGAGCATGGCTACCTCGCTCATGTTCTCCGAACCGCCGCCCTTGGGCGCGATGGTGATCTTGAGCTCCTTGCCCGGCCTGGTCTCAATCCAGATGACCGGCGGCGTATTGTCCTTGGTGTTGACCCGCTGCAGGGGGTCGGAGACGATCGATTTGCGCAAATAACCCTCGCCGTATCCCTTGCGGACGCCCTCGGTGATGGCCTCTTCAAGGGTCTTGCCGGTGACCACCACCTCCTGGCCCAGCTCGACGAAAAAGACCGCAAAGCCGGTGTCCTGGCACATCGGGAATTCACCCTCTTTGGCGATACCGGCGTTCTCGATGATCTGCTCGAGGATGGCGCGGCCGGTGGGTGACTCCTCCCGGGCCAGACCCTCCTTGAGGGCCGTGAGGACATCCTCACCGAGATAATAATTGGCGTCAATGCACAGCTTGGCGACCTGCTCGCTGATGATTGGGGCTGCTATTTCTCGCATATCCTGCTCCCTCTGGAACGACCCGTGAAGCCGAGACGGGCTGTCCGGTTTGGTTCCTCTCCCTCCGGCCGGATCTCGTGTGGCGGCCGGGACAACTCTGCATTTCAATCTAACAAAGCCGGGGATAAATGTCAAGGACTTCCGCCCGGCACGACCGGGCGGAAGCGATGCCGAGCCTATCGCAGCCGCCCCTCGAGGGCGTCGAGCTCAGTGAAGAGCTGATGCGGAAAGCGCGGCCCGAAGGTCGCATAGTATTCGCGGATGGAGGCGGCCTCCCTGAGCCAGCCCTCGCGGTCCACCCTGAAAAGCTCCTCCAGTTCCGCCTCCCCGATATCGAGTCCCTGCACATCGAGGGCACCCGGCGCGGGCACGTAGCCGATCGGAGTGGTCAGGGCCTGGCCGGCACCACTGCAGCGTTCAAAGACCCACTTGAGCACGCGGCTGTTTTCGCCATAGCCGGGCCACAGGAAACGGCCAGCGGCGTCCTTGCGGAACCAGTTGACATAAAAGATCTTCGGCAGATTGCCGGCTTCCTGGCGGTTGCCGACGCAAAGCCAGTGCGCAAAATAATCGGCCATGTTGTAACCGCAGAACGGCAGCATGGCGAAGGGATCGCGGCGGACCGTGCCGACCGTGCCGTCAGCCGCGGCGGTGCGCTCGGAGGAGACCACCGAACCGAGAAAGACGCCGTGCTGCCAGTTGAAGGACTGATGGATCAGCGGGATCAGCGAAGGCCGGCGGCCGCCGAAGAGAATGGCGGAGATGGGCACGCCGCGGGGATCCTCCCAGGCCGGATCAATCGTCGGACACTGGCCGGCCGGCGCGGTGAAGCGGGCATTGGGATGGGCCGCCGGCTTGCCGCTCTCGGGAGTCCAGGGCTCATTGATCCAGCTGGTCAGACGCGGCGGTTTCTCCGGGGTCATTCCCTCCCACCAGACATCCCCCTCCGGGGTGAGGGCCACATTGGTAAAGATCGAGTTCTCGCGCATGCTCAGCATGGCGTTGCGGTTCGAGTGCATCGAGGTGCCGGGCGCCACACCGAAAAAGCCGAATTCGGGGTTGATCGCATAGAGGCGGCCGTCCTCGCCGAATTTCATCCAGGCGATGTCATCGCCGACCGTCTCCACCTTCCAGCCGGGCATGCTCGGGATGAGCATGGCCAGGTTGGTCTTGCCGCAGGCACTCGGAAAAGCGCCGGTGATATATTTTTTCTCGCCCTCCGGGCTGGTAAGTCCCAGGATCAGCATATGCTCAGCCAGCCAGCCCCGCTCGCGCGCCATCACCGAGGCGATGCGCAGGGCGAAGCACTTTTTGCCGAGCAGGGCGTTGCCGCCGTAACCGCTGCCGTAGGACCAGATCATCTTCTCTTCTGGAAAGTGGACGATGTAGCGGTTCTCAGGATTACAGGGCCAGGGCACATCTTGTTCCCCGGGCTGCAGGGGCTTGCCGACAGAATGGAGGCAGGGGATGAAGGGATTATCGCCCAGGACGTCCAGCACCTCTTTGCCCATGCGCGTCATGATGCGCATGTTGGCCGCCACGTAACCCGAGTCGGTCAGCTCGACGCCGATCTGGCTGATGGGCGAGCCCAGGGGGCCCATGCTGTAGGGGATGACGTACATGGTGCGGCCGCGCATGCAGCCGCGATAGAGAGGGATCAGAGTCGCCTTCATCTCGTCCGGATCGCGCCAGTTATTGGTGACACCGGCATCATCGCGCTGGCGTGAACAGATAAAGGTCGACTGCTCCACGCGCGCCACGTCACGGGGATCGGACTCGCAGAGGAAGGAGTTGGGCCGCAGGCCGGGATTGAGGCGGCGGAAAGTGCCATTGTGTATCAAAATTGAACAGATCTGATCATATTCCGCCTGTGATCCGTCACACCAGTGCACCCGGTCCGGCTCACACAACTCCGCCATTTCTTTAACCCATTGTTTTAACCGCACATTAGAGGTCATTTCCGCTCCGCAGTTGATGAGTAGTTTTTTAGCGTGATAACATACTCAGTTTTTGCGTGATAGTCAAGCCCAATTGAGCCACCCGCCGGTTATGCGCTCTTTTGTCTCATTACGAGACATGGAGTTCATCCAGAACGCGCCAGCCGTGAGCAGCCGGCAGTTTTTTATTGTTTTTATTTTAATTAACTAAGCTTTCTTTTTGTGCCGGAGGATGTGACCGGGCGCACTTTTCATGCGGGAAAATTGGCCTGAAATGACTCAATCCATCGGAGGCGCCTCTCCGGGTTGCCTCATTTCAATCCACTTTCCCCCTTTTATCGTTCCGGCTTCCCTCTGTCGGCCCCATTACAAAAAGGTAATTTGGGCAGATAAGGATTGACTATTTGTAATATTATCCTTATATTATCGGCTGCTTTTCAAAATACCCCGGCTGATACTGCTTTTTTTGGCATAGTGTTTGCTAAAGGTATTATTGAAAGCGGAGCGTGCGGGGAATAGAACCTTGCACTCTCCTGTTAAACCTCCTCGATGCGCATGCTGTTGTAACCATTTTACACCGCGGTGCTTGAAATGGACACGAGAACACGACAGCGAACGCATCAGGAAGGTTGGATTCGGACCAAATAAGAAGAGAAAATGAAAGCACAACTTCAAAAATTAGTTACAAAAGAACAGCTCAAGCAGAAAGTGGCGAAGCTCAATGCAACCGTGAAAGCCTCTAAAGATCGGAACCAACGATTATTGGAGGGCAAAATGCAACTCGGTAAAAATGAGCTGAGGATTATCGCCGGATTGGTATTTCTGACCAGCTTCATATTCATCGAAGGTATCAGCCTGATGTCCAGCGATTTTCTGGGCTCTTCCCAGACCGGCGGGAGCGACACGATCAGCGCGCTCCTGAAGGAACAGCAGACCATGGCCGCCATCGATTCACAGCGACGCACCAGTGTGAACAAGATCACCGGCATCATCTCGCGCTACAACCGTACCATGCCCGAGGCCGAAAAGATCCGTATCGCCAATGAAATCTACGAAATGACCAAAAAGTACCCGAACCTGAATGAGGATTTCATCTGCGCCACCATCACCCATGAGACCGGCAAAACCTGGAATCCCAGGGCCACATCGCCCATGGGCGCCATGGGGCTGATGCAGATCATGCCGGCCACGGCCGCCTTTCTGGCGACCCAGGAGGGTATCGATTGGATCAGCGCCGACCAGGTGCTCTACAATCCGATCAGCAACATCCGCCTCGGCTGCCGCTACATGAGCGAACTGGTGGGCACCTTCAACCATGACGGCGCCCTCGCCGCCTATAACGGCGGGCCCAAGCGCGCAGCCCTCTGGCTGGCCTCCAACCGGAACGACAGCACCCTTTTCAGGGAGACCCGCACCTATGTGCCGGCGGTCAACAAGCTGTACGACCAGTTCCGCAGTGAAGGCATGATGTAATCCATCCGCCTCCGGTGCGGATTTCCAAACGCAAGGCGGCGCCCAACCGGCGCCGCCTTTTTTTTATCCTCTTCCTCACCCTCCGGATTGAAAAACAAGTTGTTTATCTCGCGATTTTTTAATAAACTTTAGCTCATTTTTTACGGAGAGCGCAGCATGCAGCCCATCCTTCTCGACGGCCACTCCCTCACCCTTGCCGATCTCTACGCCATCGCCGGCGGCCGTCCGGTCGCGATCGCGCCCGCAGCCGTGGCGAGCATGGCCGCCTCCCGCGCTTGCATCGAGGGAATTATCGCCGAGGGCCGGGTGGTCTACGGTGTCAACACCGGCTTCGGCAAGCTGGCCAGCATCCATATCCCTAATGACGAGCTCGACCGGCTGCAGCTTAACCTTGTGCTCAGCCACGCCTGCGGAGTCGGCGATCCCATCCCCGCCCCCGTCGTGCGCGCTGTGCTCGCCCTCAAGATCAACGCCCTTTGCAAGGGCTTCTCCGGCACGCGGCCGGAGCTGGCCGCCTTCCTCCAGGAGATCCTCAACCGCGGCATCATCCCGGTCATCCCCTGCAAGGGCTCGGTCGGGGCCTCGGGTGATCTCGCCCCCCTGGCCCACATGACCCTGGTCATGCTCGGTCTCGGCGAGGCTTTTTTCGAGGGCGAGCGCCTTGCTGGCGCCGAAGCCCTGGCGCGGGCAGGCTTGACCCCGGTGGCCCTCACCGCCAAGGAGGGACTGGCCCTGCTCAACGGCACCCAGGTCCTCACCGCCTATGCCGCCATCTCTCTGCAGCGCGCCCTCAATCTGGCCAGGCTTGCCGACATCGCCGCGGCGATCAGCGTCGAGAGCCTGCTCAACAGCCGCACCGCCTTCGACCCGCGCATCCAGCAAGCCCGCGGCCACAAGGCCCAGATCAGAGTGGCCGATAACCTGATCCGTCTTCTCGCCGGCAGCGAGATCGTCGAGTCCCATGCCGACTGCGGCAAGGTTCAGGACGCCTACTCGTCGCGCTGCACCCCGCAGGTACACGGCGCCGTGCGCCAGGCCCTCGCCTATGCCGAAGGGGTGATCTCCACCGAGCTGAACGCCTCGACCGACAACCCCCTGATCTTCGCGGAAGAGAACGAGGTGCTCTCGGGCGGCAATTTTCACGGCCAGCCGGTCGCGCTGGCCGCCGATACCCTCGCCATTGCCGCCGCCCAGTTGGCCAACATTTCGGAACGCCGCCTCGAGAATCTGATGGACCCGGTCCAGAGCGGCCTCCCCCCCTTTCTCGCCGCCGAGAGCGGCACCAACTCCGGCTTTATGATCGCCCAGGTCACCGCCGCCGCCCTGGTCTCGGAAAACAAAGTGCTCACCCATCCCGCTTCGGTCGATTCGATCCCGACCTCCGCCAACCAGGAGGACTTGGTCAGTATGGGGACCTTTGCCAGCCGTAAAGCGCTGGAAGTGGTGCAGAACTGCGAGACTGTCATCGGCATCGAGCTGCTCGCCGGCTGCCAGGCGATGGATTTTCGCACCGGGCTGAAATTCGGCCAGGATCCCTTTACCTTCCGCTGCGCCCTTGAGCCCGGCCGCGGCACCGGGCCAGCCTGGCGCCTCATCCGCAGCCGCATCGGCTCCATGCCCCATGACCGGCTGCTGCACACGGACATCTGCGCCATCGGCGCCATGGTGCGGGAAAATATCATCGTCAAAAGCGCCGAAGAGACGGTTGGGCAGTTGTAAAGGAAAGCACAGCCATAAAACACACCGGTGCGCCCGGCCTCCCCGGCGGGAGCATGAAATGTCAGCCGGTGCTGACGTCCACACCTAACTGATAGCATAACGGAGAGCGAGAGCGATGAACAAGATCATGGGTGAAGGGTATACCTTTGATGACGTCCTGCTGGTGCCGAACAGATCGGACGTCCTTCCCAAAGAGACCGATGTGCGCACCCGGCTGACGCGCAAGATCACCCTCAATATCCCCCTCCTCAGCGCCGCCATGGATACAGTGACCGGGGCGGATCTGGCCATCGCCATCGCCCGCGAAGGCGGCATCGGCATCCTCCATAAAAACTGCTCCATCCAGGAACAGGCGGCCGAGGTCGACAAGGTCAAACGCTCGGAGGCGGGGATGATCATGAATCCCATCACCCTCGCGCCGGACCGCAAGCTCAGCGAAGCCCTCGAACTCATGCAGCGCTACCGCATCTCCGGCATCCCCATCGTCGACGGCCAGAAACTCACCGGCATCCTCACCAACCGCGATCTGCGCTTCGAGACCGATCTCAACAAGCGCGTCTCCACCCTGATGACCGGCAAGGAACGGCTCATCACCGCCCCGGTCGGCACCTCCCTCGATGAAGCCGAAAAACTCCTCCAGCAGCACCGCATCGAAAAGCTGCTGGTGGTGGACAAGGAAGGCAAGCTCAAGGGGCTGATCACGGTCAAGGACATCCAGAGCCGCAAGCGCTTTCCCTCCGCCTCCAAGGACAAGCACGGCCGGCTGCTGGTCGGAGCGGCGATCGGCGTCGCCCACGACACTCCCGAACGGGCGGAGGCCCTGATCGAGGCCGGTGCCGACGTGCTGGTGGTCGACACCGCCCACGGCCATTCCCTCGGGGTGATCAAAACCGTGGAGGCAATGAGAAAACAGTTTCCCGCGATCGAGATCATCGCCGGCAACATCGCCACCCCGGAGGGGGCTGAAGAGCTGATCAAGGCCGGGGCCGACGCCATCAAGGTCGGGATCGGCCCGGGCTCGATCTGCACCACCCGCATCGTCGCGGGCACCGGGGTACCCCAGCTCTCCGCGATCATGGCCTGCGCCGAGGTCTGCCGCACCTACAAGGTCCCCCTCATCGCCGACGGGGGCATCAAGCAGACCGGCGACATCGCCAAAGCCATCGCCGCCGGGGCCGACACGGTCATGCTCGGCAACATGCTCGCCGGGACCGATGAGAGTCCGGGCGAAACCATCCTCTACGAGGGTCGCAGCTTCAAGGTCTACCGCGCCATGGGCTCGCTCGGGGCGATGCGCAGCGGCCGCGGCGACCGTTATTTTCAGGAGGGGATTCAGGATGCCAAGAAGCTGGTGCCCGAGGGGATCGAGGGGCGCGTTCCCTACCGCGGCAAGGTGGCGGACGTCATTTACCAGATGATCGGCGGCCTGCGTTCGGCCATGGGCTACAGCGGCGCCGCCACCATCGCCGATCTGCAGCAAAAGGGGCGCTTTGTCCGCATCACCCAGGCCGGGCTGCTCGAAAGTCATCCCCATGATATCATCATCACCAAGGAAGCGCCCAACTATATGATTCAGGGCAGGTAGAGGGGGGAACACCGGGCCGCCGGGGAGAGCTCGCGGCCGGAACGCGACGGTCGGCGCCATCCCGGAGAGCAATAAAAAACCCCGGCAGAAAACTGCCGGGGCAAATGGGGTCCAGAACGCGGCGCCGGAAAGGCGCGCAGCGCGGAGAGAGCTAGCTCAGCTTGTTGACGACGGCAGCCAGCTTGGCTTTCTGATTGGCGGCTTTATTGCGGTGAATGATGCCCTTTTTCGCCAGCTTGTCGAGCAGCGATGCGGTGCTGCGGAAGAGCTTCTCGCCCTCTTCCTTGCTGGTGATGGCGCGGACCTTTTTCACCGAGGTGCGCAGTGCGTTTTTATAGGCCTTGTTGCGCTCGTTGTCGCGCGTATTGGTCTGGATTCTCTTGACAGCAGATTTGTGGTTCGCCATGGGTCCTCTCTCGTTTTTTTTATAGCCTGTAATAATAGCAATTTTTATATTAAAATGCAATAGATTTTTGCACAATTCCCCACTCTCTTTTGCCATTCCACGGCTTCCTCAAACCGAAAGGCCAACCATGGAGAGCATCCGGATTCAACGCGTCACCACGGCAGCGGAACGCAAGCAGTTCATCAAATTTCCCTGGCACATCTATCGCCATGATCCCCTCTGGGTCCCGCAGCTGATCAGCGATGAGATGAAGATTCTCGATCCGGCAAAGGGGACCTTTTACACCTTCGGCGAGGTCGCCCTCTTCATGGCCTGGCGCGGCAGCGAGCCGGTCGGCCGCATCTCCGCCCAGACCAATCATCAGTACGAACGCTATCACGACAACCACACCGGCTTTTTCGGCTTTTTCGAGAGCATCGAGGACCAGCAGGTGACCGATGCCCTGATCGGTGCCGCCACGGACTGGCTGCGCAGCAAGGGCAAAAAACGCATGATGGGGCCCATGAGCCTCTCCATGTACGACATCAGCGGCACGCTCATCGACGGCAACGATACCATGCCCTGCATCCTCACCGCCTACAATCCGGCTCACTACCAGCAGCTGCTGGAGAGCAGCGGGATGAAAAAAGCAATGGACTGGTACGCTTTTCTGGTGAGCAAGGACTCGCACCTCCGGCCGGGGCTGCAGCGCATCGCGGACCGGGTAATGCAGCAGGAGGGGCTGGAGATCGTCCCCCTCGATATGAAGATCTTCGACCAGCGCGTCCGCGAAGTGGCGCGCATCTTCTCAGACGCCTGGATGGAGAACTGGGGCCACGTCCCCCTCACCGACGGCCAGGTTGATGACATGGTCAAAGAGCTTAAAATGGTGATCGTGCCCGAAACGACCCTCTTCGCCCTCTACCATGGCGAATGCATCGGTTTCTCCCTCAGCGTCCGGGATGTCAATCCCGCCCTGCAAAAAGCCAACGGCCGTCTCTTCCCCCTCGGCCTTTTCAAACTGCTCTGGCATATCCGCAGGACAACGCGGCTGCGCACCATGGCGATGGGCGTGCTCAAGGAGCACCGCCACCGCGGCATCGATATCGCCTTTTATCTCAAAACGTTCGAAGAGGGGCTCAAACTGGGTTTTGTCGACAGCGAATGTTCGATCATTCTCGAGACCAACCGCCGCATGATCGGTGCGCTCGAGGATCTCTCAGCCCGGCGCTACAAGACCTTCCGTTTTTATGAGAAGGAAATCTAGCATAACGCAGCTTCTGCAATGCAGAGAAGCGAAGCCTTTGAATCCTTCCATTTGCTCAATGGCGCTATTGATGTCAACGAGCACGGAGAGATCGCCTATATCTCAAGGAGCGGCAAGAGGGGTCAGATCAGCAGCGAACGCAGCTCGCCGGCATTTTGCGTAAAGGCTTCCTTGAGATCGGTCATGGGGAGGGGATAGCCGCTCTGCCACAGTGAGGTTAAAAAATCACTGTGCGTGCGGCCACGGCGGTAGCCGGGCTCCCGGGAGGGATGGGTGAGGTAAGCGGTAATGCGGGCAAGATCGGGGTTGAGCAGCAGCGATCCCTGGTAAAAATAGAGCCGGCGCGACTTGAACATCGAACAGCCGAGGATCTTCCTGCCGGCGAGGGCGATGTCGCTGATGCCGGCCGGCTCCAGCCCCTGGAGGCTAAACCGTCGCGCTAACAGGCCGCTGATGAAAAGATTGATCTGCTGAAAAAAATAGTAGGGTGAATCGCTCCTGCCGCTGAGAAAGGCGCAGCTCAGGCATAAAACCCCGGGCATGAGCACAACAGCGCCTCCGCCGCCGCGGCGCCTGATTACCGCCACACCGTCCCGGCGGCAGGCCGCGAGATCGACCTCCTGTGCCGCGTTCTGGCCATGACCGATCACCACTGCGACACCCTCCGGCTCCCAGATTTCATACAAAAAGGGCTGCTCAGCGCTCACCCTTTCATACAGATGATCGTGTATCTCCATCATCCACCATCTCAGTCAGGCAGCCGTCCGTTCCCGCGTAACCCGGCTGCGGTCTAAAAAACGCTCCGCTGCGCTCCCTCGGCCCGCAAATTGCACGGGCGGGAGGAATTGGCTGGAAATTATCAATATTTTTTCTATATTAGGCAAAACAATCCAGCATCACTATCCGGCGGCCAAAGCCATGAGCGAAGAAAGCAACCACAGAAAATATGACCATATCCGCATCATCCGCGCCGATGACAGCACCGACCGCGGCAAAAGCTATTTCGATGCCATTCCATTGCAGCATCGGGCGCTGCCCGAGATTGATATGAAGGAGATCGATCCTTCAACGCGCTTTCTCGGCAAGACTCTCAGCTTCCCCCTGCTGATCTCGCCGATGACCGGCGGCGACCACGACCTGGTGCGGGCGATAAACAAGAATCTGGCCCGGGCGGCGGAGGCGACCAGTGTGGCCATGGCGGTCGGCTCACAACGGGTGATGATTACCCATCCGGCCGCGCGCGAAAGCTTCGCTCTTCGCCCCTTTGCCCCCAAAACCGTGCTGCTCGCCAACCTCGGCGCCGTCCAGCTCAATCACGACTTCGGCCGCAAGGAGTGTCTGCAGGCCCTCGAGGTCCTCGGCGCCGACGGGCTCTATCTCCACCTCAATCCGCTGCAGGAAGCGATCCAGCCCGAAGGCGATACCAATTTCAGGGGACTGGCCGACAAGATCGGCGCCCTCGCGGCCGAACTGCCCAAGCCTCTCCTGCTCAAGGAGGTCGGTTCGGGCATCTCTTTCCGTGATGCGGAGATGGCCGCCGCCCGGGGTATCCGCTATATCGATGTCGCCGGCAGCGGCGGCACTTCATGGAGCCGGATCGAGCATTTCCGCCAACATCCCGGCCGCGGCAGCGACGGCGGCCGGGCCGGACTGCTCTTTCAGGACTGGGGCATCCCCACACCCGACCTGCTCCGGGATCTGGCACCGCTTCGCGATCGCGTCACCTTGATCGCCTCCGGTGGCATCCGCTCGGGCATCGACATGGTCAAGGCGATGGTCCTGGGCGCCAGCCTCTGCGGCATCGCCAAGCCCTTCCTCGAGCCCGCCCTGCGCTCCACCGATGAGGTCATCCAGCTCATCGAACAGCTGCGCAAAGAGTTCATCATCACCCTCTTCCTGCTCGGGATCAGACGGCCGGAAGAGTTGATCGGCAACGAGAGTCTGCTGGTATGACCATGTGCCGCTCCTCCCCTTTGCGAATACTCTGCCTCACTCTCCTGCTCGCCGCAGCGCTGCACGCCGCGGAGTGGGGAAGCAGCTGGCCCGATCATCTCTGGCGGGGGAGTGCTGCAGGCCTGAATAATCCCCACCTGCTCTTCGCAGCCGGGGCGATCGCCGGGCTGAGCGCCTGGGACCGTGACATCCGGATGGCGGAGCCAAAACTCCTGCCCGATGCGCTGGCCCGATTCGGCAAATATTACGGCTTCGGGACCAACTATGCGGCCGGGAGCCTCTTCATCCTGACGGACGGCCTGGGCGGCTGGCCCACAAGCCGGAGCGAGCGGCTCGACAACTGGCAGACCTTTTCCGAGAGCTATGCCGTCAACATGGCCGCCACCGCAGCACTCAAGCTGGTCACCCGCCGCCTGCGGCCGGACGGAAGCGGCCGCGACTCGTTTCCCTCCGGCCATACCTCGGCTTCGGCCTGCGTCGCGGCCCATCTCAACCGGCGCTACGGGGCAGCCGCCGGACTGCCCGCCGCCGCCGCGGCCCTCATTGCCGGAGCTTCGCGGCTGCAGCATCAGCGCCACTGGTTCTCGGATGTCCTGGCCGGCGCCCTGCTCGGTGGGCTCATCGGGGACGGATTCGGGCAGCTGGAGCGCACCAGCGGCCGGTCAAGTCCGGCCGCTATGCGCTGGCAATTCGATCTGATCTTGATCTTTTAGAAGAGCATATCCCCCTAACTGCAAGCGGAGAGAGAACATGAAAAAAATGGAAGAGCTTCTGGCGCGCGGCCAATCAATCTGGATCGACTATATCGAGCGTGAATTCATCGCCGGAGGCCGGCTGACCGGGCTGATCAATCAGGGTGTGCGCGGGCTGACTTCGAATCCCGCCATCTTTCAGAAAGCGATCAGCGAGGGGAGCGCCTACGACGCCGAGATCGCTGCCCTCTCGACCCGTGAACTCGCCGCCGAACCGCTCTACGAAACCCTGGCAATCGCTGATATCCGCGCCGCCGCCGATGCTTTCCGCCCGCTCCATGAGTCCAGCGGGGGCGAGGACGGCTATGTCAGCCTCGAAGTGAGCCCCGAACTCGCCCATGAGGCGGAGAAGAGCCTCCTTGAGGCCAAACGGCTGGCCGCGGCCGTGGACCGGCCCAATCTGATGATCAAAATCCCGGCCACACCAGCGGGCATCATCGCCATCCCCCGGGTGGTTGCGGCGGGCCTATCGGTCAATGCAACCCTCATCTTCAACAGCCGCCATTACCATCAGGTCGCCGAGGCTTGGTTCACGGGGTTGGAACTCCTGCTCGAGCAGGGCAAATCCCTGCGCGGCCTCGCCTCCGTGGCCTCCTTCTTCGTCAGCCGGCTCGACACCAAACTCGATCCGCTGCTCGCCTCCCGCGGTTTCCCGCAGCTGCAGGGTAAAATGGCCCTCGCCAATGCCGCCGCCACCTATGAACTCTACCTCGCGCTGCACAACTCCCCCCGCTGGCTGCGGCTGGCGGAAAAGGGCGCCCGCATGCAGCGGCTGTTGTGGGCCAGCACCGGCACCAAAGATCCCCGCTATTCGGACACCCTCTATGTCGACGATCTGATCGGCGCGGGCACGGTCAATACGGCCCCGCCGGCAACACTGCAGGCGTGGCTCGACCACGGCCGCACGGCAGCCGCCCTGCCCGCCCATCCCGCCGTCACCGCCGCCGCCCTTTCCGCGCTGGCAGAGATGGGGATCAGTCTGGATGCGGTGACCGAGGAACTCCAGAAAGAGGGTGTGGCCTCCTTCGCCAGGTCATTCGCCTCGATGCTGGCGAGCGTTTCAGAGAAGCAGAAGAGAGTCCGTCCCTCCCTACCCTCCTGACTCTGTTCCCGAACCGCGCCCGGTCTGACCTCGCAATCCCCGATTCATCTCAGCGCAAAGGCGCCGGCAGATCGATCGCCTTGAGAAAATTCTGGTGCAGAGTGACGCCCAGCTTCTGGGCGGTCAAGGCCGCAGCGCGGGCGGAGTCAGGCTGGCCAAGGAACCAATAGTTGACGGCCAGGGCCTGATGAAACTGGCCGTTGTCCGGCTGGACAGCAATCGCGGACTGAAGCCACTCCACCGCCTTTTTGTGCTCCTTGCGCTCGCCATTGAGCACTCCCATACCATACAGGGACAGGGCATTTTTCTCCTCTTTTTCCAGGGCACGGGTGAAGAGGTTCTCGGCGTCCTTATAAAGACCCCTTTTCAAATAGATGATCCCCTGGCTGGCAACATACTCCATCCGGTCGGGGTCAGCCGCCGCAGCAAGCTGGTATTCCTCCATGGCGCGGTCGAAAAAACCCGCCTCCTCGTAGTCCTCTCCGAGGATGTGGTGGCTGCGGGCGACCTCCTGGTCGGCCCTTTGCGTCTCGCCGAGGGTGCGGTAGATGGTTGCGAGCTGGTAATGGGCCTCATCGCGTTTCGGATCGAGGGCGATGGCCTCCAGCAGCTGCGCCTTCGCCTCGCTGAATCGTCCCTGCCGGCTGAGAAAACGGCCATAGGCCTGGCGGATGGCCGCATCACCTGGATAGAGTTTGACCCCGCTTTTAAAGCTGTTCTCCGCCTTTCCGGCGTCGCCCCGGCGTTCGTGCAGGCGGGCGAGCAGCTCATGGCTGCCCTGCATTCCGGGCTGCAGCTGCGCCGCTTCACGAAGCATTTTTTCCGCGGCCTCGAGAGAATCGGCGAGCAGGGCCGCGCGGGCGCGGGTGAGCCGCCCCGTTGCCAGCCAGGCGCGGGCCTCCCCCTCCCTCTTTTGCGAAATCAGCATCACGGCCAGATTCTCCGCGGGCTGCCAGAGATCGGGCTGCAGTTCGTGGGCTTTTCTGAAGGCCTTTCCCGCCTGCTCGTAATTGCCAAGCCGGAGATAGGATTCGCCCAGATTGGTGTAGATCAGCGCATGATCGGTGCGGATCTGCGTGCGCTCCTTGCAGGTGGCCAACAGGTCAAAATAGCCCTTTTCCACAACCTGGGTGGAGCGGCCGTACCGCCTCTGCATATACTCGTCATAGTTGGCCACGGCTTTTTCGTAGGCCTCGGTGGCCAAATCGGGATGTTCTGAAACCATCAGGTTGCCGAGGCTGTTATAGCCGGCGGAGAGGGTGGAATCGAGCGCGACCGCCTTTTGCATGGCCGCAAGGGCCTCCTCCGCGCGCCCAAGGCGCTGGAGAATATTACCCTCCTGCAGAAAAAAGTTGGCGACGGCGGGTTTGAGGGTGATCGCCCGCTCGATCGAGGCGAGCGCCCGATCCAGCGAGTCGAGCCTCATCTGGACGATCGAAAGATTGTAGAGCGCGGCGGGCGCGGTGGAATCGGCGGTCAGCGCGCGGCGGAAATCGCTCCTCGCCTCCTCCAGACGGCCCATGAAGAGGTGGACCAGTCCATGATTGTTGGCGGCGGAGGTCATATCCGGTTTGAAATGGAGGGCCCGCTTGTAGTTGTACTGGGCCTCCTCGAGCAGGCATTTGCGCGCCAGGACGTTGCCGAGATTGAAATAGGCGACTGCGTAGGTGGAATCCTGGCCGAGCACCTGCTCGTAGCAGCTGATGGCCTGACCGAGACGGCCGCTGCGGAAATAGATGACGCCCAGGTTGTTGAGCAGATCCTTCTGGGTGGAATCGAGGGCGAGCGCGGTAAGGGTGGCCTGGATCGCCTCATCGTACTGCTCATGCTTCTCGTAGATCTCAGCCTGGAGCAGATAACCCACGGTGGAGGAAGGAGCAAGTTCGATGATGCGCTCGGCCGCGGCGAGGGCATAGTTCTTGTCGCCCAGATCGGCATAAGTCTTGGAGAGATTGCTGATCGCCCGGAGGTAATCGGGCCGCAGCCGGATGGCCGCCTGATAATAGGCGAGCGCCGAATCAAGCTGCCCGAGATGATAAAAGGCGACGCCGAGGTCGTTGTGCGCGACCGGATCATAGGGGGTGAGCGCAACGGCCTGGCGGAATAGGGGGACCGCCTCGCTATAACGCCCCGCATCGACGGCGTCCGAACCCTTTTTGATATAGAAGGAGGCGGAACTGCGCAGAAAGGCATCCACCTCTTCATCTTGCTTGCGGCTGCCTGAGCAGCCGGATATAAGAAAAGAGAGCGCAAGGAGCAGCAGCAGTGTGTTCCGGGTCGAATGCATAGGGATGCCTCCTGTCAGGGAGAGAGCAGTGAACACCGGCGGAGCCGAACGGAAAGAGAAAATCAATCAGAAATAGAGGATCGAGGCCACCGTCAGAATATAGGCGAGGATACAGATCAGGATTGGCCGGTCATGCGTCAAAACCGCCTCGGGGGTCTCCCCGATATTGAGATGCAGAACCAGGTAGAGGTACCGGAACAGGCCATAGATAACGAACGGAAGCGTGAAGGCCAGATTGCGGGTGGCGAATTTATCGACGGTACTCGCATCGAGGGTGTAGAGGGCGTAGGCCATCAGGCATGCCGCGGTGACGATATTGATCATCTGATCGAGCAGATCGACGCTGTAGAGGGCCAGGGTCGAGCGCACCTGCGCCGCTGAGGCGCCCAGCGTTTTCACCTCGCTGCGGCGTTTGGTCAGGGCGAGAAAGAGGGAGAGGAAGATCGTGCAAATGATCAGCCAGGATGAGACGCTCTCCCGGGCTGCGACGGTTCCACCAATGGCGCGCAGCACGAACCCCGAGGCGATGATCAGCACATCCAGAATGATCACGCGCTTGAGAAAGAGCGAATAGGAGAGGGTAAAGGCCAGATAGACGGCCAGGATCAGGGCGAATTCGTGGTTGAGGAGCCAGGCCCCGGCCAGCCCCACGGCCATCAGCGTCACCGCCAGGGTGACAGCCGCGCCGGGCGCGACCACACCGGCGGCGATGGGACGCAGCCGTTTGCGGGGATGAAGGGCATCCTTGCTGCGGTCGATCACGTCGTTGACGAGATAACCGCTGCTCGATACCAGGCAGAAGAGGATGAAAGCGGCGACGGTATCGAGTATTTTGCTGAGAACGAGAAAATCTTCGGCAAAAAAGAGGCCGGCGAAGACGATGACATTCTTCAGCCACTGTTTGGGGCGCAGCGAAACCCAGATACCCTGCAGCATACCTCCTCCATCCCATCCCGAGCGCGGTCCGGCCGGCCGGGACCGGTCTTGACGGCCGGCCCCGGAGCGATGGAGAAAGTTAATACTTTTATTTTAACAATAAAAGCTTTTTTATCTGCTGGAAGGGGCCGCTGCTCATGCGGTAGTAGTAGGTGCCGGAGGGCACCGGCTGGCCGGCCTCATCGCGGGCGTCCCAGACAGCCTGATGCCAGCCGGCGGCGGTGAGGCCGTCATGGAGGCGGCGCACAAGCTGGCCCGAGGCGTTGTAGATGACGACGGAGACCTCCGCGGTCCGGCCGGCCCGGAAGGAGATGTGGGTGGTCGGATTGAAAGGATTGGGATAGTTCTGCCCCAGAATAAAGGCATCGGGGCCGCTCTCCGCGATCTCCACCCCGGTCTGGATATCGAGGGTCCAGGAGATGGTCGTGCTGGAGCGGAGGGTGTAAATCCGCACCGAGACACGGCTGTGCGCCGGGAAGGCGGGGTTGGCCGTCACCTTGAGGCGGGGCTGGCTGCCGACGGGCATGCCGTTGAACTCCCACTGATAGCGCAGGGAATCGCCGTCCGGATCGATGGCCACAGCCTCGAAGGTGTAGAGTGTGTAAAGCTCCATCACCACCAGGGTATCGGCCGGCGCAAAGCTGAGCACCTGCAAGGGACGGCGGACATCGGCCACCCGGATCAGGCAGGAGTGAGCGGCGGATGCGCCATAGCTGTCGGAGGCGACGAAAGTGACCCGGTAGAGACCGGCGGCGTCATAGCCGGGATGCCAGGAGAACACTCCCGTGAGGGTGTCAAGGAGCGCTCCGGCTGGCAGATCCAGAGCGGTCAGCCGGACGGGATCGCCGTCCGGATCATGGACCGCCACATAGAGGGAGAGCGCCGAACCCTCGGCGATCGTGGTGTCGGCCGGGCAGGCCAGTGCCGGGGCCTGATTGGCGGCCAGAGTTGCGCCGAACTGAAGCTGCAGAGCCGGGGACTCCGCCAGCCAGGCCCGCACGCTCTGGGTGCCGCTTTCTCCCAGGATCCAGGAGACGGAGGCGGTGCCGTCGGCGCTGCTGATCCGGGCCGTATTCGGGATCACCACGCCGCCGCCGGAGGTGACTTCAAACTGCACCGGGACCCCGGATGCGGGGGAGTCGAGTTCATCGAGAACCCGCACAGTGAGGGGCAGAGGCAGCGCAGCTCCGGCGCGGCCGCTCTGGCCGTCTCCGGAGATGGTCTCAAGCGCTTTGATGCGCGCCGTTCTCGTCATCGCCGTAAAGGTGACGGAACGGTCGAGCCCAGCTGCCCTGGCAGTGATGTAATAGGTGCCAAAATCCTCGCCCAGCCGGGCGGTGACGGAGGCCTTGCCATCGCTGCCGGTTACCGCGGTTGCACCTCCGGGAAAGAGGCCCGCCCCGCTCTCGAAAGTCCAGGTGACGGCGACATTGGCAATGGGCTGGCTGCCGGCGCTCAGCACCTGCACGGTCAGCGGCAGAAGGAGCATGCCCCCGGGCAGAGCGACCTGATCATCTCCGCTTACTTTGAGCAGGCTGGCGGGCTGAAGGATGGCAGCGTGCGCGGTAAAAGTAACCTCCGGCAGGGCGCCGTGACGCAGGCGGATGGTGTGAAGACCCTGAAGCGGGCTGAACAGGGGCTGAAAACTCGCCCGCCCCTCGCCATCGGTGAGGCGGGGGGCAAGCTCGACGCTGCTTCCGTCCGGTTTCAACATGACGCCGGTCACCGCGGCGCCGGTGAGGGGATTCTCGAATGAGTCGGCCAGGGCGACGACGAGGGGCTGCGGCAGCGGACTGCCAATTAATCCGGTCTGGTCATCGCCGGAAAGCTTGTCCAGACGGGCTGCCGGACCGGCGATGAAGATGGCGGTGGCGCTGTCGGTAGTGACCGTCCGGCCTTCGGAGACGGCCCAGATCTTTTTGATTCCGGTGCGCGTGGAGACGAGCGTGCCGGCAGCTTCACCCTGGGCGTCGGTGGGTCCGGGCGGCTGGTGCAGGGTGGTGTTCGCCCCGCTCGCGAACAGGGTTACCTGCACACCCGCCACAGGCTGGCCGTTGGCATCGCGCAGCCGGACGGTGATCATGCTCCGGTCGCGGTTGCTGGCGACGACCGGCGAGGTGGCCGAGAGCGAACTCCTGGCCGGATCGAAAGAGAGAGCTGACACGCTTGCGGAGAAATGGAGGGGAGAGCCGGCCAGAGCAGTGGCGCCCAAGCTCGCGGCCACCCGCACCGAAACCGGTCCGGGGGATGAGCCAGCCCTGAGCAGCGCCTGGGCGCGGCCATCGGCCCCGCTTGCGACCGTTGCCGTCGCGGCATAGTTGATGTAAGCGGCCCCCTGCATGACATCAAAGAGCACCGGCTGTCCGGCGACCGGGTTGCCGAAGGTGTCGCTCACGGCGACCACCAGAGGCGCGCCGAAGGGTTCATTGACAGCGGCGCCCTGACCGTCGCCAGAGACCGGACTCAGGCGGAAGGGCGCACCGGCCAGAGCCGAGGCGGTTATGGTCACGGGCGAATCAGCCAGCGGACCCGCAGTCACAACCAGGGTCTGGTTGGCGGCTCCCGCCCCGCTGCCCAGGCGCCACTGGCACCTGGCGATGCCGAGGCTGTTGGTCAGGATGCGGATCTGCCGGGCGCCGTTGACCCAACCCCCGCCCGCCGTGACGCTGAAATCGACCGGATAGTTCGCGACCGGCTGCCCGTCGCCGGTGATTATTTTGGCCGCCAGCGAATCGGGCAAAACCTTGCCCACCGTCCCGGAAAAAGTGTAGGCGCTGAGCCACTGCAGGGTCGCCGCCGGACCGAAGGTGACCGCATCGAAATAGAGGCTCCACTCCGGGGAATCAGCCAGCCAGGCCTTGACCTGCTGGGCACTTCCGGGCTCGGCGCCGAGGCGCCAGGTGACCCGGACCATACCGTCGGCGTCACTGAGCACAGCGACAGAATCGGCGCTGTTGACCTGGCCGCCACCGAGGATAACCTTGAAGAACACCTGCCGTTGAGCCGCCGGGCCGCCGTCCGGCGTGCGGACTCTGGCCACCAGGGGCTGAGGCAGCGCGGCCGCCGGCGGTCCGGATTGCCCCGATCCCGAAATACGGTCAAGTGAAAGCCGGACCGGCGTTGTGTTGGTGAAATTGAAGAGGACGGCGGCCGGAAAATCGGCAGAAAAGGCCTCCACCTGCTGCTGAGTCCCATCGGATCCCGGGATGCAGGTCACCGAGGCGATGCCGTCCGCACCGGTGCGCGTCACAACACCGGGCTGAAAGGTGCTGCCGCCGCTCAGGGCTGTCCAGTGAACAGCGGCCCCGCGCACAGGCCGTCCCTGGCTGTCGGTCACCTTGACCTGCAGGGGATGGGCCAGTGCCTGGCCGCTGCTGCCGTTCTGGCCGTCGCCGCTGTGGAGGGTCATCTGCTGCGGCCTTGTGAAGATGATCTTGCGGTCCGCGGCCACGCCCGCCATACTAAGCTCCGTGCCATCGAGAAAGCGCACCTTGACATCAACAGCGGTGCGGCTGCCGAGGCCGAAATGCTGCACCGGATCATCCTGGCAGAGGTAGCCATAGGTATTCATCACCTGACGGTACCCGACCAGCCTCTCCATATCGTCCATGGCGCCGGCCTCGAAAAGCCAGATTTTGGTGCCGAAACCGCCTGCATCGCCTTTGGGGCCGCGCCCGGTGACCTTGAGCCAGTGATTTGTGCGGGGGGTATCGTTGCGGAAGAGGCGGTTCGAGTACCTGGCCCGCATATCCTTGTTGGCATCGACATAGTAGATATCGAGATCGCCATCGCCCTCGATATCCGCCAATCCGCCGCCGCGCGGATCATAGGCCGCGGTCTCCACTCCGGCCACGCCCTGCAGGGAAAAGTTGCCGGCGCCCGTGTTGAGATAGATCGCGGAGGTGCCATAGGAGCGGCTGACAAATAGATCGAGATAACCGTCATTATTGAAATCGCCCAGGATCGGAGAAAAGCCCCACTGATCGATCCGGATCCGGGTGCTGATATCGGTGAAATAGCCGCGGCCGTCGTTTTCATAAATCTTGAGCTTGCGGACGGTGATATCCTTGGGCGGGACGAAAAGGTCGAGGTCGCCATCGTTATCGAAATCGGCGAAGGTGGCGCCATTGGCGTCGTTGCCGGCGTCATAAAGCCCGCGAACCTGTGTTTCATCGACGAAATGGCCGCTCCCGTCATTGATCAGCAGCTGGTTCGGAGTCGGGATCGGTCCGACGCCAAAGCTGTCACTCCCCGCGGGGGTCTTGCCCAGATAGGCATAATTGCGGTGGCAAATAAAAATATCCATCCAGCCGTCATT
>JAKQKF010000505.1 GCA_029560815.1 bacterium | reverse complement strand
GACCCTGCCCAAGCCCTTCCTGGTCAGGGTGACCAATCCCTTCGGGGATCCTGTGCCGAACACCACGGTGCGTTTCAAGATCGCGGGCGGCGGAGGCACCTTCGGCGGCAGGGACTCGGTCGATGTCATCTCCAACACCACCGGCCTGGCCGAGGCCACCCTCACCCTGGGCACCCTCGCCGGGGAGGGACAGCAGCGTGTCCGGGTCACCGCCCCGGGACTGGCGATCGAGCCCATCGAATTCACTGCAACCGCCGTGGCCGGCGCTGCCGCCTCGATCCAGCCGGTCTCCGATGTCGTCTTCAGGGAAGAAGCCGAATCCAGTGTAACCCTGACTGTCGTGGTCAAGGACGCCTATGGCAACACCAAATCCGGCCACCCGGTCGCCTTTGCCGTCTCGCAGGGCAACGGTGTCCTGAGCGCGACCTCGGTCAAGTCCAACGGCGGCGGCCTCGCCTCCGTGCAGTACCGGATGGGGACAAATTCGGCAGTGCCCAACATCATCTCCGTCACCTCCTCCTTTGCCGGGAGCCCGGACCAGCTCACCGGCTCCCCCATCACCTTCATCGGCACTGTACTCGCCGGTGAGCCGCGGCAGCTGATCCAGCTCACGGCCGCCAGCGGACTCGGCGCCCAGATCAACAGCACCCTGCCCGAGCCCTTCCGCGTGCAGGTGAGCGACATCCACGGCAATCCCTGCCCGCAGAGCCTGATCATCACCTTCAGGATCGTCTCCGGGGAGGGCACCTTCGGTGAAAACAGCACCGGGGAGGAACGGGTAACGGATGCGAACGGTCAGGCTTTTGCGCTGCTGCGCGTGGGCGACGTCGCCGGCGTCAACAACAACATCGTGGAGGTCACCGTCAACGAGAGACCGCAGATCCTGCCGGTCCGGTTCACCGCTTCCACCTACGCCGGCGATCCCGATCTGCTCGATTACGAAGGCGAAAGCAGCTGGAGCGGACGGGTTCAGGATGAGTACACCGCCAAGGTGGTGGTGAAAGACATCAAGGGCAACCTCATCCAGGGCCAGCCCGTCCTCTTCAGCGTGGTCCGGGGCGGAGGTTCGATCCGCAGCGCCTCCTCCACGACGGCACGCGACACCATGACCATCCAGACCAACAACGTCGGAGTGGCGGCTGCCTTCTGGCGGGTGGGCAACAGGCCGGACACCAACATCGTCCGGGCCAGCTCCGCTTTCCAGAAGAGCCCCCTGCGGGGATCGCCCCTGCAGTTCACCGCTGCAGCCGCGGCCGAGGATCCGGTCACCCTGCTGCGCGTCTCGGCCGAAAGGGATACCGGCGTGGTCCATCAACCCCTGGCCCGCCCGATCAGGGTGCGGGTTGTCGACGGCCTCCAGAATCCGGTGCCCAACCATCCTGTCCTTTTCACGGTCAAATACCCCTCCGGTCCCGGCCAGCAGGGCAAGCTCTTCACCGCCGGCCTCGCGGACACGGCGGCCAGCAGGAGCATCCTGACGGACGCCGAGGGCTATGCCACGGCCTATCTCCTGCTCAGCTCCCAGCTCGGTCTGAACCACGTCAATGTGGAATCCAAATTCAGCAAGAACCACCTCTCCGGATCGCCGATGGATTTCTATATCACCGGCACACCCAGTCCGGCCAAAAGCCTGCTCCTGCTCAGCGGGGCGACCGTCTCAGCGCCGGCGGGCAGCGCCGTGACCGTCCGGGTGCGGACCAACGATGGACTCGGGCAGCCCGTGGGCAACCATCCCGTCCAGTTCTCCGTCACCGACAGCTACAGCAGTGTCGGTTCGCCGGGCCTAAGATGGACCAGCGTCAATACCAGTCCGGCTACAGGTGAGGCGGCCGTCACCTGGCTGCTCGGCGGCAAAACCGGCAGCCGGGTCAATACCCTCGAGATCAACGCCGGCAGCCTCACCGGCTCCCCGGTCATCGTCAGCGCCGACGTCGTTGCGGGCGCGCCCTACCCGCCCGCCTGCCGCCTGACGGCGACCGATTCCGTGATCGCCGACAACATCGCCACCAGCCGGCTGACCGTCACTCTCAAGGACAGCTTTAACAACGCGATCGCCGGCAAGCGGATTCTCTTCTCCTCCCCGGACCAGGGCCTGATCTTCATCCAGCCGGACCAGGCTACCAACGCACTCGGCCAGGCGACCGGAACCGCACGGTCGAACCGCTCCGGCCTGAAGAGGATCGGTGCCAGGCTCGAAGAGAGCGGCGCGGAGATCGCCTCCGCTCAGGTGACTTACCTGGCCGGCTCCCCCAGCCAGATGACGGCCTACTCCAGCAGCGCGATCATGGTCAATGCCGGATCGCTCGCGCGCGACTCGCTGGCCGTGCTGGTCACCGATGGCCTCAACAATCCGGTCGCCGATACCCCGGTCACTTTCACCGTCATCAACGGCGGCGGCTATCTTCTCGACTCCCGTCTAACCGCCTTCACCGCCCGTTCCAACCAGCTGGGCGTCGCGAGCGCCCGCTTTGTGGCGGGAATCAAGCCCGGCGAAGCGACGGTGGTCCGGGCCGCGAGCAGTCACCCCCAGCTGGCGAATATCCAGATCAACTTTGTCATCACCGTGGTGCCAGGCCTCCCCGCCCTGGTGCAAAAGTTTGCGGGGGACGGCCAGACCGGACAGGCGGGCAGCGAGCTGCCCCTGCCCATGCAGGTGCGGATCATCGACAAGGCGGGTGAGCCGGTCGCCAATGTCGCAGTCCGTTTCACTGCCCAGGACAGCGGCGCAGCCGTCAATCCCGCCGAGCCGGTCCTGACCGACTATCTCGGACTGGCGAGCGTGCGCTACCGGCTTGGCTATCGCGCCGGCGAGCCGCCGCAGATCATCGACGCCCAGATCTCCGGCTCAACCCTCACAGCCAGCTTCATCGCTTATGCCACCGGGCAGGGTGCCCGGCAGCTCAAGGTGGTGGAGGGAGAACACCAGGATGGAGTTGCGGGCAAACCCACGCCCCTGCCCATCCAGGTGGCCATCGTCGACGATTTCGGCAACGGCGTGGCCAATGCCCTGGTCAATTTCCGCCTCGCCGACAACAACGGGGGGAGCCAGGTCATCATCGACTCGACCCGCACTGACCTCAGCGGCATCGCCTCCCTGCAGCCGACCCTGCCGACCCTGGTCGGGGAGTATATCTATATCGCCACCTCTCCCCTGCTGCCGGGCCAGACGGCCGCCTTTTACTGCACAGTCGGGCCGGACGCAGCCTACCGGCTGAGCAAATATGCTCACGACTATCAGTCGATGACCGCCGGACGTGAACTCCTCTTTCCGGTCATCGTGCGGGTGACCGATCAATACAACAATCCGGTGCCGGATGTGAGCATTCAGTTCACGACCATGCCCAACAGCGACAACGGCGAACCGCTGGCGCCATCGGTCAGCAGCGACGGCAGCGGGCTGGCAGCCTGCCGCTGGCGGCTCTCCACCCAGCCTAAAACCAACATGCTCATGGCCAACAGGTTCGGCCTGCGCGACAGTCCGGTCTGGTTCACCGCCTCCGGATTGCTCAACCAGTTCCCCGAATTCACGGAGCTGCCGGCCTCGCCCCTGCGCATCGAATACAACCGCAGCTTCAGCATGGTCATCAACGCCACTGACGGCGACGGCGATGCCCTCCGCTACAGCCTGAAAATGGACCCGCCGGTGGCAAATGCCTTCTTCGATTCCACCGCCATCCCGACCTTCACCTGGAAGCCGACCGTGCGCCAGAAGGGGGATTACCAGATTCATCTCCGCGTCGAGGACGGACGGGGCGGCTTCGATATCGACTCCCTGCTCGTGAGCGTGGTGGGCGATTCGGCGCCGGTCTTCACCTCGACCTATCCCGGCGAACGGCAGGTCATAATCGCCTCTCCCGCCAGCCAGCTCTTCACCTGTGCGGCGATCGATTACGACAACGATCCGATCGTTTTCAGCTGGTTCGTCGACGGCGTCAAAAAAGCCGCCGGGCCGCGCTTTGAGTTCCGCAGCGCCGAGCACAGCAAGGGCGCCCA
>JAKQKF010000486.1 GCA_029560815.1 bacterium | reverse complement strand
TAACACTTAATTACTATGATGGTGGTAGTGAGACCATTGGGCATTCTGGAACATCATTCGATCATCCTTTCCATATTGATGGCCCTGCGACATCCTTTGTCCTATCAAACGTCGGCACTCAGGCAGCAGGAGTCCCCTTTCAGCTCCAGGTCATTGACGCCAAAGATGAGTATGGTCACGAGGCAGGAGGGACTATAGCCATCACCGCTACGAGCGGCGGCGGGGCGGCACCCGACGGCACGCTCCCCTCCCTGAATAACATCACCCTCCGCAACGGCAGCGGACAGGCGAGCCAGGTCCTCTTTAAAGCGGAGACAGCGGTTACGCTGCAGGGCGCCTCTGCCGCACCAGCGATACAACCGACCAACGCTTTCACCGTTCTCCCGGGCAGCGCCAACCATCTCGCCATCAGCGGCGAACCGCTGACCATCGCCGCGGATACGGCTTTTCCGAATGATATCACCCTCAGGGCCTTTGACAAACATGGCAATCCGGCCACCGGATATACGGGCACGATCAACTTCGCCAATGATGATCCCGCCTATCAGGCGGACGACCTGCCGCCTGCGGGCGTTATGTCCGGTGATCAAAAGATCTATCCCAAGAGCTCTTTTAAATTGCGCACCGCGGGCGCGCGCCGAATACGGGCAACGGACGGCACCCTCTCCGACACCACCGGCGTCATCAATGTAACCGGCGGTTCAATCAGTAATTATACTGTCTCACTTTCAGCTTCACCCGTTGCCGGCCAGCCGGTGACCGTCACCGTCAGCGGCGCTGCCGACGCCGCCGGCAATCCCGCCAGCGGCACGGTCACCTTGGCCTTTGCCGACGGCGGAGCTCATTCCATCGGCACTTATACGCCCAGCCTGCCCATTATCACCGTCTGGAACGGATCGGGAAGCGGCACCGCCACCTTTTTCAAAGCTGAAGGCCCCCTCGCCCTGAAGGGGCTCTCCGGCGGCGTGGAGAGAACATCGAACGAATTCACCGTTCAGCCGGGGGCTCTCGGGGAACTCATCTTCATCGCCGATCCGGGCACCTTGACGCCCCTGCCCGAATCCCTCACCGCCGGCGACTCGCTCGGCGGCGCCCTGGAGTATCTCCTGGTGACTCTCCGCGATGGCTATGGCAATGTTAAAACCGATTTCACCGGGATTGTGACCTTTTCCAGCAGCGATCTCCAGGCCGTCCATCCCGCCGCCTATGCCTTCACCAGCGGAGATCAGGGGAGTAAAAAGTTCGCCCGGGATCAGTTCAAGCTCAAGACCGCCGGCAACCATACCTTCACGGTCCAGACCGGAACCTTTTCCAAAAAGCTCGATCCCATTCTGGTCTACAGTGATGCGATCACTGCTTTTACGTTGACGACAGAAACCAGCCAGATGGCCGGGACACCCTTCATGGTCACGGTCAGCAACGCACGGGATCGCTTTAATAATCCGGCCTCCGGGCTGGTTGAGATGCTCGCCCTGGTGGGCGGCAATGTCGCGCCCAACGGCCAGCGTCCCACCCTGACCCCCATTTCGGTTAATAACGGCAGCGGTCAGGCGGCGCAGATACTGGTCAAGACCGAAACGGTCCAGCTGCGCGGGCAGGTCCTCGATGGCGAATCGGTTCTGGCTTCCCAGGACACCCCCAATATCACGGTTACTCCGGGTGCGCTCGGCTATCTGGAGTTCAGTGGCCTGCCCGCATCGGTCGTATCGGGAGACACCTTTCCGGAGGCGGTGACGGTGACCGCCTATGATGCCTTTCGCAATCTAAAGACCGATTATGAGGGCACCATCCGTTTTCACAGCAGCGCTGCAGACGCGACCCTGCCGCCGGACAAAAAATTTGACAAGTTTGCACAGTGGTCCTTTCTCGGGTACTTTAACATCAGGACACCCGGCCTGCAGACCATCACGGTGAGCGATCCGGCCACCTCCCCGGTCGTCTCCACCACCAGCGCTCCCATCGATGTCAGCGCCCTGCTCATCACCTCGATTACGACGGCGCCAGCCCGGGTCAGCCAGGGTCAAACGGGCATTCTTGTCCAGATGGAGTTGGAAAACATCGGCGCCCAGTCGGTCACCGGTCTAAGTACGGGATTGCACTTCACGCCCGGCCCGGACACGACTTTTACCTACACCTACACCTGGCCGGCGGGAGTGCCGCAGATTCCAGCCAATGCACGCAGAACGGTTGATTTTCTGGTGGATGCCAAAAACACCGCCCTCATTGGGTCCACCCGGATCACCGGATTCGCGAGCGGGGCCTACAATGGCGCGCCGGTCAGCGTTGCGGATGAAACCAGGTATGACACCTGGCTGGTCGAGCAAAAGGCCGGCCTCAGCCTGAACAGCGTCACCATCGCGGCCGATACGGTGAACCAGGGGCAGAGCGGCATCCTGATCGAGTGCGTTGTGCAGAACGGCACCTCTCCAACCCGGGCCGGTGCCCGCATCATCGGCGCCACCTTTTCTTTACGCCTCAATGATAGCAATGACGTCTCCGCTTCTTTCCCGGTTACAGCGGCGCTGACCAATGATACCCTGATCGCCGCGGCGCAAAGCAGGACCCTCCGTTTTTATCTCCAGTCGGCGCTCACGGCACCAATCGGCCGGGTTCACCTCTATCCCGTCATCCGCTACCGGGACGCCAATTCCGGGGCCATCGATTCGACGCTGTTCTCTCTGAACGACTCTTTTTTCAGCCAGGAGGCCGGGGCGCTCGAGATCACCGAGATCACGCCTTCACAGCCCACCGTCACCCGCGAGCAGACGCGCGCCTGGACGGTCACCGTCGGCGTCAGAAACAGCGCCTCGGTTCCGCTCGAGGTCGATTTCAACACCAGCAAAACCTATCTTGAGTTTCGCCGGGCCGGCACCGACTATTCGGGCTATTTCACTATTCTGAGTCCTCCGACCATCCTTGCCAACAATTCGTATGTCCTGGCCAAGAGCGGTGCTACGGGTGACAGCAGTGGAATTGTCTATACTATTGACGCCGTAAACGCCCCGCCGGGCACCTATTCGATCGTCAGCCGGGTCGAGACCACCGACGGCATCCGGGCCAGCGACGCCTTTGGCAGCATCGAGGTGCAGACGGAGGCCGATCTTTTCATCTCCAGGATCGCCCCCTCCCAGGCCTATGTCACCGTCAATGATGCGAGCTGGCCCTGGTATATCGATGTCAGTCTGACCAATCAGGGGGGCAGCACGGTCGA
>JAKQKF010000468.1 GCA_029560815.1 bacterium | reverse complement strand
GGAGGAGCTTTTTCAGAAGGAGCAGCTGCAGCTTCTTTACGTTGAAGTGGACCGCTGCATCATCGGTTCGGCTGTGCCCGGCGCCGCGCCGCTGCTGCTGCAGTCGGCCAAAGAGCTCTCCGCCGACTTTTTCTGCCAGCGCCGCGAACTGGGCGTGCTCAATATCGGCGCCAGAGGCGCGATTGCGGTCGACGGCCAGAACTACGCCATGGATGCCAGAGACGGGCTCTACATCGGCCGCGGCAGCAAGGAGATCCGCTTCACCAGCGAGAATCCCGCCGATCCCGCCCGTTTTTACCTGGTCAGCTTTCCCGCCCATGCATCCTATCCAACCCGCCATGCCCGCTGGGCCGACGCCGAAGCCCAGAAACTGGGCTCGCCGGAGGCGGCCAACGCCCGTACCATCTACCGCTATATCCACGAGCGCGGCATCCAGAGCTGCCAGCTGGTGATGGGCTTTACGGTGCTCGAGCCGGGCAGCGTCTGGAACACCATGCCCCCGCACACCCACGACCGGCGAATGGAGGTCTATCTCTATTTCGACATGGCAGCCAACGCCCGCGTCTTTCATCTCATGGGTTCGATGCAGGAGACCCGGCATATCGTCGTCGCCGACAGCCAGGTGGTCATCTCGCCGAGCTGGTCGATTCACTCGGGCGTCGGCACCAGCCGCTACACCTTTTGCTGGGGCATGGGCGGAGAGAACCAGACCTTTGAGGATATGGACGGCATCGAGATCGGTGATTTACGCTAAAGAGGAGTTGAAATGATACTCGACAAATTCCGGCTGGACGGCAAGGTCGCCATCGTCACCGGCGCCGCGCGCGGCCTCGGGCAGGGCATGGCCCTGGGCCTGGCTGAAGCGGGGGCCGATATTGTGCTGGTCGATCTTCTCGATCTGGCCGAGAGCCGCAGCAGGGTGGAGGCCCTCGGCCGCCGCTGCACCGCGGTGGTCGCGGACCTGTCGCAAAAGGAGAGCGTGGAGCTGATCGTCTCGTCGGCCCAGTCATCGATGGGATCGATAGATATCCTGGTCAATAACGCCGGCATCATCCGGCGCCAGCCCCTGCTCGAGTTCAGCGAAAAGAACTGGGATGACGTCATCCAGATCAATCTGCGCGCGCTCTTCTTCCTCAGCCAGGCGGCCGCCGGGGTGATGGCCGGGCAGGGGCGCGGCGGCCGTATCATCAACGTCGCCTCGATGCTCTCCTTTCAGGGCGGGATTCTGGTGCCCTCCTACACGGCGGCCAAGAGCGCAGTGATGGGGTTGACCCGCGCCCTGGCCAACGAGCTGGCACAGCACAACATCACCGTCAACGCCATCGCCCCGGGCTATATGGCCACGGACAACACCGCAGCCCTGCAGGCCGATCCGGTGCGCAGCAAGGCCATTCTCGAGCGCATTCCGGCGGGCCGCTGGGGCAAGCCGGAGGATCTGCAGGGCGTGGCGGTTTTTCTCGCCTCGGAAGCCGCATCCTACGTCAACGGCTATACCATCGCGGTCGACGGCGGCTGGCTGGCGAGATAAGAGCTTGTCTCACAGTGGCACAGAGGCACAAAGGCCGAGAAAAAAAGCGCAAATGAAATGGCTCCCTCCGTGCCTCTGTGAGAAATGATTTTATTTCTTGGGAGAAAACCGACTGATGCTTTTATTTGCCCGAGGATCCGTCACCGATGTGTTCGACAGCGAGGCCCTGCGCGAGGGGCTCTACAGCGCCCTCGACAAACTGGGCCCGCGCCGCCGCGTCATCGCCCTTCCCCCCGATTTCACCCGCTTTCACTCGCGGGCCGGGGAACTGACCTGCCTGGCCTGGGACTATTACGGCACGCACATGACCGATGTGCTCCCGGCTTTGGGCACCCACAAACCCATGAGCGATGCCGAAATCGCCGCCATGTTCCCGGGGATGCCGGGCGGCCTTTTCCGCGTCCATGATTTCCGCAAGGGATTCGAGACCCTCGGGGTCGTGCCCGGCGACTATATCCGTGAGATCTCGGAGGAGAGGGTGGACTATGACTGGCCGGTGCAGGTCTCGAAATACCTCGCGCGCGGCAAGCATGATCTGATCCTCTCCATCGGTCAGGTGGTGCCGCATGAGGTGGCGGGCATGGCCAGCTACAACAAGAACGTTTTCGTCGGCACCGGCGGTGCCGAGGGGATCAACAAGAGCCATTACATCGGCGCCGTCTACGGCATGGAGCGCATCATGGGGCGCGCGAACAATCCCGTGCGCGATGCCTTCAACTACGGCTCGCTTCACTTCGCCAGCCGGATGCCCATCCTCTACGTCCTGACCGTGGTCGGGCGGGGCACTGCGGGCCAGCTGGTCGTGCGCGGCCTCTTCATCGGCGACGATGAGGAGTGTTTCCAGCGTGCCAGCGAACTCTCTCTCCAGGTCAACTTTGAGATGCTCGAGCAGCCCCTCTACAAGGTGGTGGTCTATCTCGATCCCGCTGAATTCAAAACCACCTGGCTGGGCAACAAGGCCATCTATCGCACGCGCATGGCCATCGCCGACGGGGGGGAGCTGGTCATTCTCGCGCCGGGGTTGAAAGAGTTCGGCGAGGACGCCCGCATGGATGCCCTCATCCGCAAATACGGCTATTCCGGCACCCCGCAGATCCTGGCGGCAGTGAAGGAGAACGCGGACCTGCAGGAAAACCTCGGCGCCGCCGCCCATCTTGTGCATGGTTCCTCGGAAGGACGCTTTTCCATAACCTACTGCCCGGGCCACATCAGCGCCGGGGAGATCGAGGGCGTGGGCTTTGGCTACGCCGATCTGAAAACCATG
>JAKQKF010000445.1 GCA_029560815.1 bacterium | reverse complement strand
GTGCTGTTGCGCGGCCAGAGGATGCCGTGCGCTTCGATGAGCCGGTAGATGGTCTTGCGGTTCAGACCGGCCACCTTGGCCACCTTGGCGATGGTTTTATATTTGTCCAGCAGATTCTCGAGGTACTGCTTCTCCCACTGCTTGATGATGGCCGCCTTGGCCTGCTTGAAATCCATATCCTCGGTGACCTGAACGAACATCTTCTTTTGGTGGGGTAAAATATCCTCCGGGAGATCATCCATGTCGAGCTCGCTCTTTTGCGCCAGCGCGACCATGTGCTCCATGGCATTCTGAAGCTGGCGCACATTGCCCGGCCAGTTGTACTGCTGCAGGGCGAGCAAAGCATCGCTCGAAATCTTTTCCACCTCGACCGGGCCGAACTGGCGGTACTGCCGCAGAAAATGGTAGACCAGCAGGGGGATGTCCTCACGGCGTTCCCGCAGGGGCGGGATGGAGAGCCGGATGACCGCCAGGCGGTAAAAGAGATCCTCCCGCAGCCGTTTCTCCTGCACCAGCAGCTCGGGGCCGTAGTTGGTGGCGCTGATGATGCGGACATCGATCTCGCGCTCCTTTACGCTCCCAAGCCGGCGGACCTTGTGGTCCTGCAGCACGCGCAGCAGCTTGTGCTGCAGGTCAAAACTCACTTCGGACATCTCATCGAGGAAGAGCGTCCCCTTGTCCGCGGTCTCGAAGAGTCCGGGCTTGTCGATATTGGCCCCGGTGAAAGCTCCCTTGACATGGCCGAAGAGCTCGCCTTCGAGCAGGTTGTCGGGCAGGGCGCCGACCGCGACAGGCACGAAAGACTCGTCCCGGCGCTGGCTGTGATAGTGGATGCCGCGGGCGATGATCTCCTTGCCGGTCCCGGTCTCGCCGTAGATCATCACCGAGGCGTTGGTGGCCGCGATCCGCTTCGCCTTTTCGAAGAGGGCCCGCATGACCTCGCTGCCTCCGATGGCCCCGTAAAAGAGAGTGTCATCGGTCAGGTCCAGACGGCTGCGCAGGTAGGCGTTCTCGCGCTGCATGCGCGCAAATTTCACGCCGCGCTCGATCGGCAGCAGAATATCGTGGTGGGTCTCGACCTTCTGGATATAGTCAAATGCCCCCTTCTTCGTCGCCTCGACGACATCAGGGACGTGGGTGTAGGCGGTGTAGAGGATCACCACCGCATCCGGATCGATACGGCGCACCTCTTCCAGAACCTGGATCCCGTCCTTGTGATTGGGCATATAGAGATCCGAAAGCACCAGCAGCGGCCGCTCGCGCGCAAAGAGGCGGATGCCATCCTCGGCATTGGTGGCGGTGATGCAGCTGTACTGGCTTTTCTTGAGCATCTTGACCAGTGAGTCGAGAACAGTGCGTTCGTCATCGATGACCAGAATGGAACGATCACTGCTCTTTTTATCATTCATCTCTTGCTATCCTTTCTTGACCAGGTTCTTGGCGACGGGAAATAAAAGACGCGCGGTGGTGCCGCTCCCGGGTGTGCTCTCCAGTTCGAGCCATCCCTTGTAGCGGGAGGCGATGGTGCAGCTGATCGGAAGTCCCACACCCAGATGGTCCGCAGATTTGGTCGAATAAAAGGGCTCGAAGACCCGTTTCATTTCGGCATCCGGGATGCCGGCGCCGTT
Organism: bacterium; assembly: GCA_029560815.1. The sequence continues at coordinate 2,476 of JAKQKF010000445.1, read as the reverse complement.
GTCGCTGATGGTGACCACAGCCATGCCTTCACCGCTCCCGCAGCTGATGACCACCTCTCCTCCCTCCAGGGAGGCCTCGACCGCATTGCGCAGCAGATGGAGAATACACTGCTCGAGGAGGCTCTCGTTGGCATAGATGACCGAGGAGGAAGGGGCGGCGCCCAGGCTGATCTGCACCCCCCGGGAGGCGGTCAGCAGCCGGATGACCTCCACCGCTTTATCAAGCACGGCTTCAAGTTGGACCAGTTTGCCGCTGCTGCCCGTCTCAGTGCTGAGAGCTTCCAGGGCGTGGGTGACCCGGGAGATGGCGTAGATCTGCTCCTGCAGGCCGGCCAGTTCTTCGCGCACCCGGGGCCACTCCACACCGGGCTCCTCCTCCATGACCAGGCAGCCGATCCGGTTCAGCACGGCCGCAAGCGGGTTGTTGAGCCGCAAGGCGAGCTTGTGGGCGAAGTGGGAGATCTCCTCCATCCGGCAGCCCAGCTCCTGCTGGTGCTGCAGCCGCTTCTCCCGCGTGACATCGGTGAGGACGATCGTCGCTCCCGCGATCCGCTCGCCCTCGACCAGAGGCTCGGCCAGCCAGTGAATGGCCAGGAGAGGCGAACTGAAAAGCTTTTCGCCGGCGCCGCTCCTACCCTGTCTGACCGCCTGGGCCAGGGCTTCGGCCGCCTCGGTCAGGCCGAGAGCCTGCAGGCGGCGTTGAAGCTGCTGGCCGCTCTTGAGGGTCTCGCCGAGCTTGCGCTCCAGCACATCGCCGAAACAACTGCGGACGCGCAGCTGCCGGTCGACCAGAAATTTTTGTACCTTATCTTTCACTCACACCTCTGTGTAAGGATGCATGGCAAGGGAGCCTGACCAGGGGCTGCTGCGGTTTCTTCAGGCGGGCCGGGTGACGGACTTGCCGCCCGCAGCGAGGAGAATGGCGATCTCGGCCGCCCCGTCGTGCAGCCGGCGCATCTTGAACTCTCCGCCCAGCTCGGCGATGATAGCATAGGCGAGGGCGAGACGGAGATGGGCTGAACGCCAGGGGGGCTGAGGCGAAACAGGTTCGCTCAACCCCGGCTTCGCCACACTGAAGACCAGCCGCAGAGCCAGTGCGCCATCCTGGCTGTGCTCCACAGTCAGATGGACGGAACCGGCGGCGCCGGCCTGGTCCAGGGCATGCAGCAGCAGGCCGGAGAGGGCCTTCTGGAGGCGGATGCCGTCGCAGTTCAGCACCGGCATCTCTTCGGCCATCGCCAGTTCAATGCGGACATTCTTGTAGGGCCGCCGCCACTCCGCCACAAAGCGGGCGTTCTTCACCAGCTCGGCCACATCGCACTCCTCGACCCGGCTCGAATCGTCGGACCCCATCGGCGCGATCTCTTCGAGGATGCCATTGATCTCCTCCACCTGGTGCGTGAAGAGGTCGATCGCATTCTGGAATTTATGTACGCCGCCCGCTTCGTAGAGATTGTCGTTGCGCAGCATATCCAGCTCGCACATCAGTGCCGTCAGGGGATTGCGGATATCATGGACGATGCGCGCGGTGAACTGGCAGAGGTTGGTCATCTGCAGGGCGAAAAGGGTCTGCACCCCCTCCCGCTCGGGGGAAAACTCCGGCAGCGCCACGACCAGGGCCAGAGTCAGCTCCGGATTGGCCGGCAGGGGGGCGATCCAGAAGTGGTGTGGTCCGGCCGCCTCCCGCTCGCCGCTGATCAGCCGGCCTTCGCCCTTTTGCAGACAGGCGGTGAGAGCAGCGCCGGCCTCGACGCGCACCGAGTCCGGCAGCATGGCGAGGAGAGAACGGTCGAGAGCGTCAGCAGCGTAGATCGAGCGCCAGGCCGCGTTGACATAGAGCACCGCGCCATCGGCGGCCGCAGCGGCCACCGCAAAGGGCATCGCATCCAGCAGGGCGGAGAGCAGCCGCACCATCGCCCGCTGCTCGTCGGCGACCAGCTGATTGAGCGAATCATCGCCCGGCTCGGCCTGCGCATCCCCCGCCTCATAAAAACAGACCGCCGCACCCAGAAGACGCCCCTCGATGGTGAGGGGCGAGACCTCGATGCGGCAGTTGAGACGGGGATGACGCAGATAGAGCTGGCGGATCTTGCCCTTGACCAGAGCGAACTGGATGGCTTCGTGCAGTTCTTCGGAGTTGAGGCCGGGATGCTCAAAGATGGAGAGCCCGAGCAGGCCCTGCCCCGGCACGCCGGTGAACCACTGCTGCCGGCTGTTGACCCACTGCATGCGCCCATCCGCATCAGTAAGGATGATGCCGACACTGATGCGCGAAAGCAGCTGCCCGGCCAGCAGAGACATAAAAGAGGAGGTGGACGCCTGAGAATCCATCTGCGCTGATCATTCTTCCGTTAAAAACCCGCTCCGCTTCCCAACTGATGCCTCAGCAGCGAACACCTTGCCCGGGGAACAATTACCCTTTTCCTTTTCCGTCTAAATATAGCCATAATGTCCCTTTTGCGCAACATAATTTTTA
>JAKQKF010000195.1 GCA_029560815.1 bacterium | reverse complement strand
GCAAGCCTTAAGAGAGCGGCCCGAAGACGCCTCGCTGCTGATTGGCACGGCGGGCTGTCGTCGCAGAGATCTGATGCTGGTCAATCGCGCCTACGCCACCTTGTACAAAAATCCTGCCTACGTCCTACAGCTAAGCGCCGTCTGCAAAGACCACGGCATGGCGCTAGGAATCTCCGGCCAATACGTCCGCACAAGATAGAAAATGCGTGCGCTGTGCGATGGCGGCGTTGCTCCTGCGGGCTGGTGCTCAGCGTACTTTTAGTACGCCTCCGCTCCAGTCCTCGTCGCGCCTTGCCCTCGCACAGCGCACGCATTTTCTGCCGGGGGTTTTCTGGGGGCGTCTGGCACTTGTACCGCGCGGGCATTTTCTGCCGGAGGTTTTCTTGCGACTTCTTCTAATCGGGCCGGGTACGCATTTTCTGCCGGGGGTTTTCTTGCGGCTTCTTCTAATCGGGCCGGGCGGGCGTTTTCTGCCGGGGGTTTTCTGGGTGCTTCCCCATAACAAGACAGCTCCTGATAGAAAGTGCCTGTGCGGCTCGAGGGTAAGGCGCACGGAAGGTAGACCGGTTACCGGAGCGAGGGCGTACATCAAGGACGCTGAGCGCCCGCCCGCATCGAGAGCGCAGCCATCGGGCCGGGCGGGTATTTTCTGATTAGCTTTTGCGGGGTGGGTCGGCTTATCCTGCGGGGGTCTGTTTTGTCGAGATAACCGAGGGAAAAGGCTTTGATTCCATACCTGCAAATTCCGTCTCTCCCCATCTTTGATGGGGTCGCGATTCACCCCTTCGGCGTTCTGGTCGCAACCGGAATCCTCGTCGGCGCAAACCTGACCCGCCGCCGCGGTCGCAGCCTGGGCCTAGACGACGAGATGATCAAGAGCATGATCTTCTGGTCGGTCTTCACCGGCTTTCTGTTCGCCCACGCCCTGGACGTCCTTATCTATCAGGACCACAAGGGCATGGACCTGGTGAAGGCGCTTTTGGACCCGCGCTCGGGCTTGTCGTCGATGGGCGGCTTTGCTGGCGCGGTGCTCGGCCTGTATGTATGGTGCTGGCGCAACAATCAAAAAGTGCTGCCTTACGCCGACTCGCTGGCGTTTGGACTGGCGACGGGCTGGATGTTTGGCCGCATGGGCTGCTACGTCGCGCACGACCACCCCGGCAACATCGTAAACGGCGAGTGGTTTAGCTTCCTCGGCGTCAACTATCCCTGCGGCGGCTCGCACTGCGCC
>JAKQKF010000439.1 GCA_029560815.1 bacterium | reverse complement strand
TGGTGGAGGATATGATCGATGTCGGCTTCGGGGAATTCCTCGAGGATGGGGACGGCCACAGCGCCCATGGTGGTGACGGCCATGAAGGCGATGCACCAGTTGGGTGAAGAGCTGCCGAGGAGGGCGACCTTGTCCCCGGTCGTGATTCCGAGCGTGCGCAGCCTGGCCTGCAGATCGGCAACCCGCCGGCCGAATTCAGCATAGCTGAAGGGCTCATCGCCGACCAGGGCCAGGGCCGGCCGCTGCGGATACCTGCTCAGAACCTCGGCGAAGAATGCATCGAGTGTATAACGCTCCAGACCGAACTTGCGGGTGGAAATGTTCATGACAATCCCTCCTTGTGTAGTCGGTAACCGGCCGCGCCGGGAATGGAATATACACCTCTTTGGCTCTTATTCAAAATGCTTTTTTTCGCCCGCCGGCAAGCACCCGAGTGGATAAATTGTGACCCAGCCCGAAAAAAGGGAAAAAAGTCCTTGTCCCGCAAGCTTGTGTTCTTTATTATAAAACAGGGGCAGCCCGCTGCTTTCAGACGGGTATCCGGGGAGCATGTGAGTGTACGCAGAAGAAAGGAACGAGTATGCACAATCCATTGATCCGCTGGCTCGGCCTGGTGATGATCCTGCTCATCGCACCGGGGATTGCGGCGCAGGATCTGCAGGATTATCTCTCCCGCTATCTCGGCGATAACGGGAAAAAGTACCTCCAACCCCTGGGTGATGCCTTCGGGGCCAATCTCAACAGCGGGCTCTACCACACCGCCCATATCCCGCGCGTGGGACTGCACATCGGCGTCGAGGTGATCGCGACGGGCGCCCTCATCTCCGACGCTCAGAGGAGCTTCACCGCCACCACCGAGGCGGGATTTGAGCCGCAGACCAGCCTGGAGGTGCCGACCGTTTTCGGCGATACCGCGCCGGTGGCGGTTCCCGGCCAGGGCGGCACCGTCTACAACTTTCCGGGCGGATATGACCTCTCAGTCATGCCCCTGGCCATGCCGCAGATCACCATCGGCTCCCTCCTGGGCAGC
>JAKQKF010000420.1 GCA_029560815.1 bacterium | reverse complement strand
AAAAAAACAAGTATCAACAGCAAACCGGCCCCGGCCGGTCCCTCCACCTGCACTTTTCACAGGCATAGAATCAGCCTGTTCATCCTTCAGGCAATTCCTGCACTGCCCAAAAGTTCTGTATCGATAACGCGCTGGAGACGCGGCTTGCCATATTCCGCTCCGGCAGTAAGCACAGCAAGGTTTTGCAGAGGAGAATAGTTCCCCGAGCCATGGGTGTGCCCGCAGAGCACAAGGAAGCGGCAGGCCGGATGGGTCTGTGCGCATTGCAGCAGGAGGTCTCCCATGGCACGGCAGGTGAACCAGGGGACCCACTGGTCATCGCTCGGCTTGCCACGGTACCATGCCGCTTCCCTGAAGGGGGGCACATGGGTGAGGATCACCACCTGGCTGCATCGGACGGCCGCCTCCTCCAGCCTGGGCGACAGCCGAGCCGCCGCCAGGTCACCCAACTCCTGGAGCTTTCGGACCAGGCTGCTGCGGGAGAGTCCGGTAAGCTCGTCAATAAGATAAAAATCGTTGAGCTCGACCGGCGTTCCCATTGCATCACCATGGCGTGCATCGCCCCAGCCATCGTCTCCCACCAGTGCCACCCTCTCCTCGAGAAGCCGCGGTTCAGTCTCGGTGAGCCAAACCAAATTGGGCGTGGCCCGAACCAATACGCTGGTCTCTTCCTGCACAGCAGCCAATGAGCTGCCGTAAAAATCGTGATTCCCCAGGGTGAAGTAGATCATCCCGGGCAGCCGGGAGGAAAGCTTGCGGAGAAGTGGCCCGACAGAATCGGCTTCGCCGATGTCACCGCTGATCAGCCAGGAATCCACTCCTGCAGCGGCAAGCCTGGTCAGAAAACGGTCAATCTTTCTGTGGTCAAGAAAATTGAGATGAATGTCTGAAAGCCAGCCGATTTTCATTTTTTCCTCTCATCAGTTGGTGCCTCTCCCTCATTCAACACACCTCCCGCACAGGTTCTTCCCACCCTGCATCATCATTGACAGTACGTGCTGCGAATATGCTGGAAATAGTACGGAGGGATTGGGGTACGCTGCGCAAGGTGTAAGGTGGGAACCAGATTTCGGGGGTACCTTGCAGCCGATAAAGAGCTTGACAATCTCAGCAGCAATGTCTAAAATTAAAGTCACAAGGTGTATGCGTCCAGCCCGGGTTGAAGGCAAGAGGGCATTCGATCCAGTCCACCCCTGGTCCGGGCAGCGATCCTCAGCAAAAAGGAAATAACAGGATGAAAAAATCACTTTTTCTTCTCATTCTTCTTGTGCTGAACAGCGGGACCCTTCCTCTTTCCGCCTCCGTCGAAATCCCAGCGGACGATCCCAACATCCAGTACTATGGCCGCTGGGATTTCAGCGATCCCCTCGCTCCATCCCACTCCTGGCCCGGGGTTTACATCCATGCCCGTTTCGAGGGGAGCAGCATCGGGGTGAGAATGGCGGATAATTTTTGTTACTACAATATCATCATCGACGGAATTCACCACGCGGTCTTGCATCCGACCGCCGCCACCGTCACCACCTACATGCTCGCGACCGGACTGGCGGATAGCGTCCATACGATCCGCATCGAAAAGCGCAACGAGACCACCTGGACCAGGTTCTCCTTTCATGGCTTTGTCCTCGATGACGGCAAAGCTCTGCAGCCGCCCGAGCGGGCGCTGCAGCGGCGCATCGAGTTCGTCGGTGACTCTTTCACCAGCGCCTCTGGCAACGAGTACGACAAACCGGACAAGCCGGCGGAAGACGCCCCTCTCACCAATATCGCCGAGGGCTTTGGCCCGATCACCGCGCGCCATTTCAATGCCGATTATATGATGACCAGCCGCTCCGGCTACGGCATGGTGATGGATTGGCAGGGCTCCCGCTCGGGCAGCCTTCCCGCCATCTTCGGCCAAACCCACATTCATGCCGCCACGCCGCTCTGGGATTTCACCCGATGGATCCCCAACCTTGTCGTCATCGGCCTCGGGTTGAACGATTATTCGGGCTTCGGCGGCTGGAGTGGGCCGGTCAGCACCACCAACCGTCAGCTCTACAAGGAAAGCTATCACCGTTTCATTGGCACGGTGCGCGATCTCTATCCGGGTGTCAGGATCCTCGCCGTCGCACCGCACGTGGAATGGCTGCAGCAGGTGATCTCCGAGATCGTCAGCGAAGAAAACAGCGCCGGCAACGGAGATATCTACTACGCCTTTTATCCCTATTATGATGGAGGCTATGTCTACGAAGGCCATCCCAGCGTGGCGACCCACCACAAGATCGCGGAGGAGCTGATCAAGGCCATCAACAGCATTGACGCCTGGAGCCCCTACGACGACACCCGCCCGCCGGTTTTCACCGGATTCCCGGACTCGCCGCAGACCAGCTACAACCGTGAAATCACCCTCGAGTTCGAAACCGACACCTACGCCACTGTCCGCTACAGCAGCCAGGACCAGAGCTGGGATCAGATGGAGAACACCTGCACCACCACCGGCCAGCGCAGACACGCCGTCACCCTCACCGGCGAGCATGGCCGGAACTATCTCTACTATTTCCGCGCCGCCGATCTCAGGGGCAATATGATGCCCTCCTCTTTCGCCGTTACATTTGATGTCGATACGACCAAAATCCTGCTCAACTGGAAGGAGAAGGAGTATGATGACACCGGCTGGAAATCCGGCGCCGCACCCATCGGCTATGGAACCAGCAGCGGCCTCAAAACACCCTGCGGCACAGTGCAAACGGTCTATTTCAGAAAAAGCTTCACCGTCGCCGATGCCGCCGCCCTGACCGGGCTGGGGCTGCTCGTGAAAGGCCGTGACGGCGCCGTGGTCTGCCTCAACGGCCGGGAGATCGAACGCATCAATCTGCCGGCGGATGAGGAGATCTCAGCCGCCACTCCCGCGGCCACGGCCCTGGCGGCCAACCTGAGCAAGATGGTGGTGATCAATGCCGCCAATGGCCTGAACTTTTTGCGTACGGGCGAAAACCAGATCGCGGTCGAGATGCACGCCTTTGACTATGCCCGGGGAATCTCCTTTGACGCCCAACTGATCGACAACAGAAACACTATCCTCTTTAAACAGGGGTCGGAGTGGAAATTCGTTGATGCCGGGGAAGAGCCCGCCAACCAGCTGCGTGACAAGATCTCGGGGGTCCGCGATGTGGCTGATGACAAGCTGCCGGAACATCCCCTGCTCCACCAGAATTATCCCAACCCTTTCAACCCAGCGACCACCATCAGCTTTTATCTGCCGGTCGCGGACCGGATCTCACTCAGTATTTATAATGTGACCGGAGCGGAGGTGGCCACCTTGGCCGACGGCCCCCTGCCGGCCGGCCGCCACGAGGTCCGCTGGACCGCGAACGAGGCCGCCAATGGCTTGTATTTTGTCTGTCTGAGATCGCCAGGTCACCAGGAACTGCGCAAGGCGCTCCTGTTGAAATAAGGCATAGGGCGAGCGGCCGAGGCGGGGACCAACCAGCCGCACGGAAGGCAGCGGACGGGAAATTTCGGACTAAACATTGAAGGAGAGAAAGATGAAAAAAAGTGGCCTGATGGCGGTGCTCCTCATCACCCTCTGCCTGATCGGCTCCTGCGCCAAAAGCCCCGATCAACCACTGCGCTGCATGAGCTTCAACATCCGCTACGACACTCCCGATGACGGCGGCAACACCTGGCCGCTGCGCCAGGAGATGGTCGCGCGCACCTTTTCCTTTCACCGCGTCGATGTGGCCGGCCTGCAGGAGGCGCTCAACCGTCAGGTGCTGGTGCTGGCCGGGCTGCTGCCCGAGTATGACTGGATCGGTGTGGGCCGCGATGATGGCCGCGAAGAGGGCGAATATGTGCCGATTTTCTATCGCCGCGACCGGCTGCGGCTGATCCGCCAGGGCACCTTCTGGCTCTCCCCTTCTCCGGACAGCGCCGGCAGCCGCGGCTGGGACGCCGCCCTGCCGCGCATCGCCACCTGGGTGGAGTTCAGCGACCGCGCCACCGGCAAAGACTTTTTCTATTTCAACACCCATTTTGACCACATCGGCGTGCGGGCGCGCCAGGAGAGCAGCGCCCTGATCCTGCGCAAGATCTCCGCACTTGCCGGCGGCCGCCCGGTCATCCTGAGCGGCGATTTCAACAGCACACGCCAGGAGGGCGCCTACCTTGAACTGGTGCGGGAGCCGGAGGGGATGAAGGATAGCGAAATGCTCAGCGTCAACGGCCACTACGGCGGCAGCCAGTCCTTCACCGGCTTTAACAACGCCCTCCAGCCCAACTATCTGATTGATTTCATCTTCGTCAAGGGGATCCGGCGCGCGGCCAACCACGGCCTGGTCGCGGAGCGCTGGGACGGCCGTTTTGTCTCCGACCACTATCCGGTGATTGTGGATATCTATCTGTGACCGGAGGCCGGGGGCGTGA
>JAKQKF010000419.1 GCA_029560815.1 bacterium | reverse complement strand
GCTGCCCGGCCCGGCCGGCGAGAGCGGCCTGCTGGTCGCAGCCACCTGCGACGGCCGGCTCTACGGCTGGCGCGGCGATGGCACCAAACCCTTCGCCGAAGGCAACCACGTCATCGCCTGGCCTCTGGCCGCGCCGGCTTCCGCCCCTCTTTTCGCCGATCTTGACCGGAACGGACGGGAGGAACTCTACTACTTTTCGGCCGGCGGGGATATTCTGGCCTACGATCTTTTGCCCAGGGCCTCGGCGCCCGGGCTACTGGATTTGCGCGGCATTTACCCCATGGGCGATTCGCTCTCGATGCGCATCGCTTTGACCGGGGGTGCCGATCCCGCCCTCATAATCGGCAGCAGCCGCGGCAGAATTTCAGCCATCCGTATTGACCCCGTCAGCGGCTCCCTGACTGTAGCCGCAAGCCTCGAAGGCAATGGTTCCGCCGTCTCCGGCCTGGCCGTTTCTCCTGATGGCCTGATCGTGGCCGCCTGCGACGACGGCCTGATCACCGCCCTGCGCCTCGATCCCCTGACCCTGGTCTGGCAGAAAGGGAGCAGCCTGACTTCCGCCCAGCCCCTGATTGCCGATTTTGATGGAGTGCCGGGCTATGAGATCGCCCTGGTCGGTAGGGAGGGGGCCCTGGCGAGGTATTCCATCGACGGCGTCTTTCAGGGTGGCTATCAGCCGCCGGTCGCCTTGAGCGGAATCACCGCGCCGGCGCTCGGGGATATCGATCTCGACGGTCTGCCCGAGATCATCTGCGTGGCGCGCGAGGGCGCTGCCGTTTTCGAGTACACCGGCGCCATGACCCTTAACTATCCGGCCGTTTCAGCCGTCAGTGATAGCACCGGCAAGCCGGGCAGCCCGCTCTTCCTGCGCCGGCTGGACAACAGCGAGGCCTGGCTCGCCTTCGCCGGCGATGACGGTCTGGTTCAAGCCTTCAACCAGCACGGCGAGCGTCAGCCGGGATTTCCCCTCAGCGGCGGAATATCGGCTGAGAGCGCCCTGCTCCTCGGGGATGTGGATGGCGACGGCATCCTCGAAATGGCCGCCGCCGGGAAGAACGGCAGCCTCAACCTCTGGGACCTCGGCACCGCAAGGAGCACCTGCACGGTGTGGGGAGAGGCGGGCGGAGCGCAGCGCGCCTTCGCACTGGCGGGCGCCTCCGTGACCCCGGTTCCGGGTTCAGATCTTATGCCCGCGAAAAAAGTCTTTGCGTATCCCAACCCGGTGACCGAAGGCGCCGCCAATATCCGCTTCAGCCTCGCCCGCCCTGTCGAACGGGTCCTCGTCCGCATTTTTGACCTCGCCGGCAACCTTGTCGGGGAACTTTCGCGCGAAAATCTGCTTCCCGGCGACCACGAAATGGCCTGGGAGGTGAGCAAGGTGCAGAGCGGGGTCTATTTCGCCCGGGTGACTGCCCAGTCCGGGAGTGATAGCCGTTTCGAGATCATCAAAATTGCTGTCACACATTGATGCGGTTAATCCAGAGACGCAAGCTGGCTTTCCTGTCCGCTGATCAGGAAAGGACGCTCCTGCACGCCGAGTTTACGAATTATGCCAGGATCTACTCTTTTATGAGATGGAGTAAATTACGATATTTCTTGCGATGGACGGGATTCATTCTTGTCTTTTGCTGCTACGCTGCGCCAATCCTCCATGCCCAGGAGGAGCCGATCAACCATCCCGAACTGGATTGGTACACCCTCAGGACTGACCATTTTCAGGTCCATTTTCATGAGGGGG
>JAKQKF010000405.1 GCA_029560815.1 bacterium | reverse complement strand
CCTCGGCTAAAAGATGGGCCTGGCCGGTTACTTCGTGACTCACCCGGCGCAGCCCCTTATCGGCAACCTCAGCAACCGCTAAAACCATCGGCATTGGCAAACTCCTTGATTAAATGACCCTGGCTTCGGAATGGAGCAGATCGACGAGTTCGGTCACAGCTGCAGCCCCTTCGCCTACCCTTTTACCCCCGGCACGGGCGGTCGGAGGGGTCAGCCTGGTGATGCGGATCTTTCCGGCGCTCACACCGGCGGGCTGTTCGGGAATAGCCATCTTCATGGCGGCCATCTTGCCGCGGATGGAGGGGTAGCGCGGTTCGCTCAGTCCCTTCTGGCAGGTGACCACGGCGGGAAGCGGGGCTTCAAAAATTGCCGTGCCGTCGTCCCGCTCGCACTCGGCGGTCAGGCCGCCAGCGGAGAGGGTCAGGCGGGTGACGACGGTGATGCAGGGCAGTCCGAGCAGCTCGGCCAGCATCGGCCCGACCTGCATGTTGCCGTCATCGATCGACTCCTTGCCGAGCAGGATGAGATCGGGGGTATACTCGGCCGCGACGCGGGCGAGAGCGCGGGCGGATGCGAGGCCGTCGAGAGGAATCTCATCCGCCCGGAGATGGAGCACCTCATCGGCGCCCATGGCGGCGGCGGTTCGCAGCACCTCAGCGCAGCGGGCAGGTCCCAGTGTGATGGCCCTGATGACAGTGCCGGGAACTGCCTCCTTGATGCGCAGGGCTTCCTCGAGGGCATATTCATCGTAAGGATTGAGGATATATTTCACGCCCGCATCGGAGAGGGTGGTCTGGTCGGCAGCGATACGGAGGAGCGCCTCGGTATCGGGGACCTGTTTGATGCATACCAGAATCTTCACGCGCGTTGGCTCCTTTCACAAGGGATTAATGGTCAGGAAGAGATGCAGAGAAAGAGCAGTCCGGGCCGGCGGTTACAATCAAGGTGTTTATGGCACAGGACTGGCGCCCGGGCAGAAAAACGCCGGGAGCTGAAAAGCGTCTATTTGGTGATACCATGCAGGATCACCGAGGTGATCTCGTCGGCAAAGCTGGAGAGCAGCAAGCGTTTGGGCTTGTTGACGGTGTAGTTGGTGGCGATCTGATCCACAGCGCCGAAAACGATCTGCTTGAAGATGGAGGGATGGATCGTGGTCCTGAATTCGCCCGAGATCTGTCCCTCCACCAGGGCGGCGGAGATGAGATCGAGGTACTCCTTGAAGCGGCCGCCGTGGTAGCCGAGGATGAACTGGCTGCAGAAGCGCATCTCCACTTCAAGCAGATGGGCCATATCAGGATTGCGCTCGACGAAGGTGAGGTGGCTGTGAATAAAGGTGGCGATCTTTTCAGTCGCAGTCGTCTTGGCAGCCATATTCTCGCGCATGCGGTTGATGAGCGGTTCCATCTCCTCCTCGAAAATGGAGATCATCAAATCGTCCTTGTTTTCGAAATAGAGGTAGGTAGTGCCGACGGCGACGCCGGCTTCGCGGGCGATGTCTTCCATTTTGGCATTATAAAAACCGCGGCTGGCAAAGACGCTGATCGCGGCCTTGAGTATTTTTTCACGTTTACCTGAGCTCATTTTCTCCTCACTTCACACTGACCCCGCCGCTGTGTGGCGGCGGAAACTGAACTGCGTTCAATATAGGAAATTATCGAGGTAAAATCAATCAGATTATTGACCCCGGCAAATATAATGAACGCAATTCACTTTTTTATTGACAATGGCACTTTTTTTGAGTAAACTATATGAAGCAAATTCATTTTGTAGCATTGTATGGTCATTACAGCTGTCATGCAGATTTACGGACATTCAACTTTCCTGAGGAGGGAAGCATGAAAAGAGTATTTACTGTTGTTTTCGCCCTGATGTTGATCGCCACCAGCCTCTTTGCGGCCGGCGTGGATCTCACCGGTGTTGGCATTCGCAGCACGACCATGGGCGGCAACTACCGCGCAGTCAGCAATGACTGGAGCGGCATGTTCTGGAATCCGGCCGGTCTGGTCTGGAGCAAGGGCCTCAAGGCCGGCGCCAGCCTCGAGTTCATCACCCCCTCGGTGGGCTATACGGCTGCGGCTGTCAACGGCGCGCCCTTCAGCAGCACCTCCAGCACTGAGATCAAGAATGAGCCCAAGACTTTTCTGATGCCGGCCTTCGGCGTCTACTACAGCAACGAAAAGATGGCCTATGGCCTCGGCTTCTGGGCGCCTTTCGGCCTCGGCGCCAAGTGGGATCTGCTCAACACCAGCAAATATAATCCCGATTATCCCGAGTTCGACTATGAGGATGATCTCAAGGTGATGGCCCTGCAGCCTACCTTCGCCTACAAGGTGAACGATCAGTTCTCCGTCGGCGTCGGCCTGACCCTGATGTACGCGGACATCATGATCCGCAAACCCAATTTCACCCCCAATCCGGTCACCTACACGCCGGCCTACGCAGCCCTCAAGGCGGCCCTGGGCGCCTCGGCGCTCTCTCCTTTCGATCAGTTCCTGACAGAGGCCAATCTCGAAGGCAGCGGCATGGGATTTGGCGCCGCATTTGGCGTGCAGTACAAACCGATCAAGACCCTGACCCTTGGCGCCTCGCTCAAGTGGTACAATGACATCCCCCTCGACGGTACCGTCAGTGCTGAAACCTATTATGCCAAGGATCCGGGCAATGTCAAACTGACCCTGGATCAGCTGCTCGCCCTGAACATGATCAACACCCAGCAGTATCAGCAGCTCCTCGGCGCCTACTCCGGCGTCAAGGCGACTGCGATCGCCAAGACCGATGTCAAGGCCGATCTGCCCCTGCCGCTCAATGTCGGCATCGGCTTTGCCTACAGCGGCATCGAGAATCTGCTCATCACCGGTGATGTCGCTCTGAGCCAGTGGTCCAGCTGGGATATCATTGATGTCAACGACACCGATGGCAACAAGATCAGCGAACTGAAGCAGAACTGGGAAGACGGCATCCGCATGGGCATCGCGGCCGAGTACAGTCTTGCCCTGGCCAATGCCAAGGTGCGCGCCGCTTTCTATAGCGAGCCCAACGCCGCCATCGACGAGACCATGAATCCGACCATCCCCGACATCAACCGCCGCAATGTGATCGTCGTCGGTTTCGGCCTGCCCATCGGCCCGTTCGAAGCCGGCCTGATGTACGAGCACCTCTTCATCGGCGACAAGACGGTCGAATGGTCGCCCGCCACCCTGCCTTTCGAGAACATGGGCGGCACTTACACCATGAACGTCCATAACTTTATGATCGGCCTGGATTACAATTTCTAATCCCTGAACGGCCCTCCAACTGGAGTTCATTACGGGAGATCCTCGCCAGGGGGTCTCCCGTCTTTTTTTATGAAATAATCGTCTCCTACAGCCGGTTATACATTATCGCGGTTAACTTTTCTTTCATTCCATCCGGGATACCCCTATGAAAGCTGCCTCCCTGGCTCTTCTGCTCGGCCTGTTTTTCCTGGCCTGTGACGACGAGAGCGGCATCAAACCCCCGACCCATGTCAGCGGCTTTACCGGCACCATCACCTTCAGCGGTGCCTGGCCTGAGGACACCGACCAGATCCGTCTCGCCGCCGCCCTGCGCTTTCCGCCCTCGACCATCGCCGACATCCTCCTGGGCGATGCACTGCCCACCGGTGTGGATTCCATCCGCTACACCTTTTATACCGATCCGGTTGTGCTGCAGGCGATCGGCGTGGTCTGGAAGGAGAAAGGACAGGCCTGGGACGCAACCAACATCATAGGCTATTACTTCCCCACGGAGAATCATCTCTCCCCGGGCGTGGTGACCGTCAGCCGCAAGGATGAGATGGTACAGGAGATCGACATCCTCTGCGACCTCACCAAGGTCAAGCGCCGGGTCAACAGCGCCATTGGCGGGATGCTGCGTGTGCAGGGGGCCTGGCCCCCGGGAGTAAGCAAGGTAGTAGTGGCAGCCTCGACGGCTCCCCTGCTGCCCACCAGCCTGCTCGACCTCTTCTTCTCTTTTCCGATCGACGCCGGTTTCGATTCAACCCGCTACATCATCCCGGTTCAGCCCGGCACCTACAAGCTCGTCGCCGCCCTGGTCATCGAGGAGGGCAAGAGCATTGGTCTGGAGAGCATCAAGGGGGCTTATTATAACTTTAGCGGCATAAAGATCAGTAATCCAGAAACCATAAAGCTGGATGTGGATCTCAATCTCATTTTCCCGGCGGCCACCCGCCGGAGCGGGCAGGAGCAGGAGCTTCCGGGCGCTCTCACCGCCACATCGCGGCGAGGAGAGTGACCCATGCGTGCGCGCCTGTTTTTATACTGTCTGCTGACGGTCCTGATTGCGCTGCCTGCCCCGCCGGCCCGGGCAAACTCCAGCCGGATCAGCGGTCGTGTCATCGATGCCAGGAGCGGAGAGCCCATTCCCGGAGCCAACGTCATGATTCCGGGCACTGTTTTAGGCGCCAACAGTGATGCGGAGGGCCGCTTCAGCATCAACTCGCTGGCGGCCGGAAGCTACGACCTGCGCGTCTCGGCTGTGGGCTACAGGGTTTATAACCGCAAGGCCATCGCGCTTTCCACCGATGCGGTGGTGGCGCTCGACATCGCCCTCGAGCCGACCCTGATCGAGAGCGGCGAGGTGGTAGTAACCGCCAGCAAGCGCCGCCAGAGCCTGGAGGATTCGCCCACCAGCGTCGGGGTAATGACCACCCGGGAGCTGGCGCAGAAAAACCAGGTCTATCTCGACAAGGTTCTCGAAAGCGCCTCAGGGGTGAATTTTATCGGCAGCCAGATCAACATCAGGGGCTCCTCCGGCTATAATTACGGCGCCGGCAGCCGCGTGCTGATGCTGATCGACGGCGTGCCGGTCATGCCCGGAGACAGCGGCGACATCAAATGGAGTATGGTCCCAGCCAGCCAGGTCGATCACGTCGAGATTGTCAAGGGGGCGGGATCGGCCCTCTACGGCTCCAGCGCACTCGGCGGCGTCGTCAACATCATCACTAAAAACGCCACAGCCAAACCTGTGACCCACGTCCGCTTTTCGGCGGGCTTTTATGACAAGCCGATGTACGCGGAGTGGCGCTGGACCGACCGGCTGCTCCATTTCGATGATCTGGATATCGACCATTCACGCAGGATCGGCAAGTCGAATGTGATGCTCGCCCTCGGGCGCCACCAGTCCACCGGCCAGGCCCAGAACGGCTGGTATCAGCGCCTCAACGGCCTTTTCAAATGGCAGCGCCAGCTCACCCCGAAAGCCAACCTGACCCTATCGAGCAATTTCGAGACCAACGATAACGGCACTGGCCTGATGTGGCGCAGCCAGAGCGAGGCGCTCTCGGTCGCCCCTGAGGCGATCGGCGACAAGGTGAAATCGGACAAGTTCGGGCTCAATCTCTTCCACCGCTGGGCGGCGAGCTCCAGGTTCGCTCTCAATACACGGCTCTCCTATTTCCGCAATTTCTGGAAGAACTATTTTCACGACAACCTCAACGCCTCGCAGGCCAACCGCATCGGGGTGGAGATCCAGGGGGATTACCAATTCTCCAACATCAACGCCCTCACCTTCGGGACCGAGGAGTCGTGGGACATCGTCGAATCCGGCCTGGTCGGGGACCACACCCAGTATGTCATCTCCGGCTACATCCAGAACGAGCGCCGGCTTTTGGCGGATCTCGCCCTGACCCTCGGAGCCCGGTACGACCTGCAGAGGGTTGACACCGGCTTCCAGGATGAAAATTTGAGCCCGAAGGTTGGACTGGTCTGGCACGCCCGCCCCTGGCTCTCCCTGCGCGGCTCCTCCGGCAGTGGATTCCGCGCCGCCTCGATGTCCGAGCGTTTTTCCAACTCGGTCTATTCAGGCCTGCAGCTGGTGCCCAATCCTGATCTGAAATCGGAGACCGCATGGTCACACGAGATCGGCGCCAGCCTGCTCCTCCTCCCCATGCTCTCGCTGGACATCAGCGGTTTCAGCAGCGATTACTGGGACCTGATCGAGCCGGAGCCGACGGTCACTCAGGAGATCCAGTTCATCAATGTCACCCGCGCCCGCATCAGCGGCATCGAGACCGGCCTGCGGCTGCAGCCCTGGCTCCCCGGTCTCTCCCTGCAAACCGCCTATACCTGGATGGATCCGCGGGATCTGGAGCTCGACCAGACCCTCGCCTACCGGCCGCGCCATATTTCCCAGACCACCCTGCTCTACGCCAAAGGCCCCTTCGAGATCAGCGCCGACTATCGCTATATAGCACGTCTGGACAACGTCAAACTCTATCCTTACGAAGACCGGGTGGCGCAGAAAAACCTCGATCTCCACCTTACCTGGCACTACCACAGCTGGTCGCTCGGCGGCCACATCAACAACGCGCGCAACCACAACCACACCCAGATGGAGCGCACCCTGCAGCCCATCCGGCACTATGTGCTCACCCTGCGCGGGACCATCTGACCCCTCCGGCGCCGGATGCCCTCGCGTCCGGCGCGTGTTCCATTTTAGGCTTGCATTTATTTCCCTCCGGGCTTATATTCCCAAACCAAACCGTTGTATCCATCAGTGAACTCTTCCTGAGGAGTTTAATATGCGTCTTTCCATCGGAGTCCTTATGATCCTTGCCCTTGCTCTCTCCGGCTGCCGCACCCGGGCCGACTTTCCGGCCAGAGCGGCGGTGACGGCCGTCCAGGCCGAACTCGATAAACTCGCTCCGGTCACCCTCGAGTGCGACCTTTCGCCTCTCTCCCCCGCGGACCGGATGGCCCTGGTTGAGATCATGCGTGCGGCCCGGGTGATGGACCAGCTCTTTTTGCGGCAGGTCCACCCCGACAATCCCGCGCTGCTGAAAAAGCTGCAGAATGACAAAAATCCGTCAAACGCCCCCTATCTCGAGATGTTTCAAATCATGTTCGGCCCGTGGAACCGCCTCGACCACGACGCTCCCTGGCTGACCGGCCAGGCCAAACCGGCCGGAGCCGGTTTTTACCCCGCCGATCTGACGCGCGCAGAGTTCGAGGCCTGGGTTGCCGCCCACCCGGATGAGAAAGCCGCTTTCGAGGGCAGCTTTACAGTGATCCGCCGCGACGGCGAGCGCCTCACCGCGGTGCCCTATCATACCTTTTGGCAGCCCCTGGTGGAAGAGGCGGCCAAACATCTCGAGGCCGCAGCGAGCCTCAGCGACGATCCCACACTGGTCAATTTCCTGCGCCTGCGCGCCCGGGGGCTGCGGACCGACGACTATTACGAGAGCGACATGGCCTGGATGGATCTTGCCGGCGACCTTGAGGTCGTGATCGGGCCCTACGAAGTCTATGAAGACAATCTCTTCAACTACAAGGCGGCCTACGAAGCCTTCATCTGCCTCGTCGATCACGCCGAGAGTAAAAAGCTCGAAGCGATCGCCGGCCATCTCAACGACATGGAGGCGAACCTGCCCATCCCCGACCAGTACAAGAATTTCGGCCGCGGCAGCTCCTCCCCGATCAAGGTGGTGCAGGAACTCTTCTCCGCTGGTGACACCAAGGCGGGCGTCCAGACCACCGCCTTCAATCTGCCCAATGACGAACGGGTGCGCGAGGCCAAGGGATCCAAGAAGGTGATGCTCAAAAACATCGCCAAGGCCAAGTATGAGAAATGCTGGATCCCGATCGTCAATACCGTGCTGGCCTACCAGCCGCTCGCCGCGGTCTCATTCGACGCCTATTTCAACCACGTGCTCATGCATGAGGTGAGCCACGGCCTCGGGCCTGGGATGATCACCCTGGAGAACGGCGAAAAAATCGATGTCGCCAGAAAGATGAAAGAGCTCTATTCGGTGCTCGAGGAGTGCAAGGCGGACGTCCTGGGCATTATCAATATGAAGCTGATGATGGAGAAGGGGATCTTTCCGCAGGAGATGGAGTACGGGATGTACGCCAGCTACCTGGGCGGAATGCTGCGCTCGATCCGCTTCGGGATCAATGAGGCCCACGGCGGGGGTGTGGCCATCCAGTGGAATTACTGTTTCGACAAGGGAGCTTTTTTGCTCGACGGGGAGGGCAAGCTCACCCTGGATGAAACCAGAGTGCTGCCGGTGCTCAACGACCTGGCTCGTGAGGTGCTGATGTTCCAGGCGACCGGCGATTATGAGGGCGCTAAAAAATTCGTTGAAAAGTACCGGGTCATGACTCCGGTGATGCAAAAGATGGTCGAGGCGCTGAAAAACGTGCCGATCGATATCCGTCCCTCCTACCCGGTGCTGACCGAGCTGGGACTGTAGCCTGGACACGGAGCCCTGCAGGCCGGTACGGCCGGTCTTCAGGGCTCCGGCGGCGGTGAATCGGGTTCGATCCAGTTCAGGGTGCGATCCACCGCCTTCCGCCACCGGCCGTAAAGCCGTTCGCGTTCTTTTTCCTCCATCTCCGGCCGCCACACCTTGTCGACCTGCCAGTTCTGCTCCAGCTCCACTTCATCCCGCCAGTATCCGCATGCCAGTCCCGCCATATAGGCCGCGCCCAGAGCGGTGGTTTCTGTGACCCTCGGGCGCACCACCGGCACGTTGAGGAGGTCCGCCTGGAACTGCATCAGCAGTTCGTTGGCGACCATGCCGCCGTCCACCTTGAGTTCGGCGAGGCCGATGCCTGAGTCCTGGATCATGGCGTCAAGGACCTCGCGGGCCTGGAAGGCGGTGGCCTCAAGCACAGCCCGTGCGAGATGGCCGCGATTGGCAAAGCGGGTGAGTCCGGCGATGACCCCGCGGGCATCATCCCGCCAGTGGGGGGCATAGAGTCCCGAGAAGGCGGGGACGAAATAGAGCCCGCCGTTGTCTTCCACCGAACGCGCCAGGGTCTCGATCTCAGGTGCTGAGCGGATCAGGCCGAGGTTATCGCGCAACCACTGCACCAGCGCGCCGGCGATGGCCACCGAACCCTCGAGGGCATAAACAGCGGCATGGCCGGCGCGCTGTCCTGCGACGGTGGTGAGTAGGCCGTGGGCGCTGGACATGGGCCGGGAACCGGTATGGAGGAGCATAAAGCAGCCGGTGCCGTAGGTATTCTTGGCCTGGCCGGGATGAAAACAGGCCTGGCCGGCGAGCGCAGCCTGCTGGTCGCCGATGAGGCCCAGCAGGGGAACACCTGCGATTTCGGCGGGCGCTACCGCTTCGGCGAAAAAGCCGGAGGAGGGCAGCACGGCGGGCAGGATGTGGCCGGGGATCCCCATGGACGCGGCGATCGACTCCTCCCAGCGCAGGGAGGCGAGATCGAGCAGCATGGTGCGGCTGGCGTTGGTGACATCGGTGGCGTGGCGGGTACCGCCGCTCAGCTGCCAGAGCAGCCAGGAGTCGATGGTGCCGAAAAGAGCCCGTTCCTCGCGCACGGCGGCGGCGACGGCGGGCTGATTCTCGATCAGCCAGACGATCTTGGGGGCGGAAAAATAGGTGGCCAGGGGCAGACCGGTGGCAGCGCGATAGCGCTCCCTGCCGCCATCGGCGGCCAGGCGGGCGATGATGCGGTCGGTGCGCATGTCCTGCCAGACCAGAGCGTTGTGGAGGGGGGCGCCGCTGGTGCGATCCCACATCACGGTAGTCTCGCGCTGATTGGTGATGCCGATGGCCGCCAGATTGGCGGCAGTCAGGCGCGCCGCTGCCATCGCCTCCCGGATGACCAGGCAGCTGTTCTGCCAGATCTCGAGCGGATCGTGTTCCACCCAACCGGGCTGGGGATAGTGCTGGCGATGCTCGCGCTGCGCCGAGGCGATGATGCGCCCGAGCCGGTCGAAGACGATAAACCGGGTGGAGGTTGTGCCCTGGTCGAGCGCACCGATAAAAGTGTTCATGGTTTTCCTCCCGCCGCGCTCATCGGCCCTGCGCCGCGCTAGAGCGCGTGTTGAAATAGTAGTAGATCAGTCCTGTGCAGGTCAGGGCAATGCCGACGAGTGAGGGAATGAAGGCGGTGATCAGGGTGATGATCATGAACGCGACCTGGATGATCAGCACCAGAATCAGGGTGACCGGATAGCCCCAGGCCTTGTAGTAGCGCGGCACATCGGGGTATTTTTTGCGCAGGATAAAGACCGCCGCAAAGGTGGAGATGTTAAAAATCGAGGAGGTGAAGGAGAAAAAGTCAATGATGGTTTCGTAGGCATGGGCGGCGAAACCGGCGGCGAAGAGAAGGACGGTGGCCCAGACGCCCTGGGCGATGAGGGCGCGGTTGGGGGTCTTGAAGCGGGGATGGACCTCGCCGAGCCAGCGGAAAAAGAGGCCGTCACGCGCCATGGCATAGACTCCGCGCGCCTTGACCAGCACCTGCGAACTGACGCTGCCGAAGGTGTTGAGCATCACCGCCAGACTGACGAGGATGCCGCCGATCCCGCCGACGGCCGCCTCGACGGCATCGACCGCCACCCATTTGGAACCGGCAATGCTGGCGGCCGGGAGCTGAAAGAGATAGGCGGTATTGGCGGCGAGATAGATCAGCATCACGCCGGCGATGCCGAGGATGAGCGAGAGCGGCAGGTTCCTGCGCGGATTTTTAACCTCCTCGGCGACGTAGGTCGCCCCTTCCCAGCCGCTGAATGCAAAAAAGGCGTAGCGCATGGCTGCACCCATGGCGAGCAGCGAACCCCAGGTGAATTTTTCCGGCCAGAAAGGCTGGCTGAAATGGGCGCTGCTGCCGCCGCTGGCGAAACAGACCCCGATGACCATGCCGAGGGCGAGCAGTTTGAGCAGGCTGAGGATATTCTGCACCTTGCCGCCGAGAGCGACGCCGAAGCAGTTGATCAGGGTGAGAAGCCAGATAATGGCGAGGGCGATGAGGACCTCGATGCCCCGGCTGAAGGCGGCACCGGTGATAAGGCGGTAGAGGGAGTTGCCATATTCTGCGAAGACGATCGAAACCGCAGCGATCGCGCCGGTTTCGGAGACAAAAAACATCGCCCAGCCGCGCAAAAAAGCCCAGACCGGTGGGTAGGCGGCGCGGAGGAAGGCGTAGGGGCCGCCGGATTTGGGCATCATGGCCGCCATCTCGGCATAGACAAAAGCCCCGAGCAGGGTGGCGATGCCGCCGAGCAGCCAGACCCCGTAGAACATCGAGACGCTGCCGACCAGGATCATGATCGGCGCGGGGGTGCGGAAGATGCCCGAGCCGATAATGCGGCCGATGAGGATCGAGAAGGCCTCGGTCAGGCCGAGACGGCGCTCGAGGGCGCTCTTTTCGCTGAACCACTCCTCCGGAACCACTTGCCCTTTTGGCACGCTCTCCTCCTGGCCGGTGACTCACTGCCGGCGGTTTGACTTTATTACTGCGCTGTTTCTCCCCGGAGTGCGCCCCGATTTAGCCGATCTCCACCTCGAGAAAGAGTCCACGCACAGCATAGCCGCGGCTGTGCACATAGGGCAGGCTGGAGACGGTGCGGATGTACTCGTCCAGCTGGGCCTGGTCATGGCTTTCGCCGGTTTTAAAATCGACGATGAGAATCTCCCGGCGCTCATCGCTCACCAGCATGCGATCGATCCGCTCTTCCCGGCCATCGGGCGCATAGAGGGTTTGCTCAGTGAAGACGCGGTTCCAGAGCGCCCCGGAAAAATAGTCCGGATGGCTGGTGAGAAAGTGGTCCACCTTTTCAACGAGCGTGAGGATATCGGCGGCGGGCAAAAGGCTGCCATAGTCGGCCAAAGCCCGCCGGGTTGCGCCCTGACGGGCGGCGGGTGAATCGAATTTGATGAACGAGAGATAGTGGTGGACCAGATTGCCGCGGTCGACGCGGCGTTTGTTGATGTAGACGCTCTTGTAATCGAGATAGCGTTCCTTCTCGAGGCGCGCGCGGTCGGCTCGGTACCAGGCGGTTCGATCCGGATCCAGAAATCCGTTCAGGGTTCCGGGAGTCAGGCCCTCATGGCGCGGTCCGGCGGCCGCGCTTCCCCGCCACTCCCCCCAGCGCGCTTCCGCCGCCTCTGCGCCGGGCTGCTGGAGGCGGCCCTGTGCAGCAAGCAGCTCGTGCATGGCGGTCAGGATCAGATCAGCAGCGGATATTTTATCTTCCTTGTCGGCGCCGGCCAGCAGCCCGGCCAGCCCCTCCTTGCTCTTGCCCACGATGTAGATGGCAAGATTGCTCCTGGCGCGGGTCACGGCTACATAAAAGGCATTCAGCTCCTCGATGCAATCTCTCTTCACCTCCCGTTCCACCAGACCGCCTGCGCTTGAGGCGGCGAGCACGGCTTCCTGGTTATAGGTGAGCGCATGGGCCTCGATCCGCTGGAACTGGGCATCGTACTGGACGTAGCAGTGAAGGCGGCCGCTGTCGTCACGGCGGGGAGTCATCGGCCAGAAAAGAAAGACATTGCCGAACTCGAGTCCCTTGGCCTTGTGAATGGTCAGCAGCCGGATGGCCTCGACCTCCTCCAGTCCGAGCTGCTGCCAGCCCTCGTCTTCTTCGTGCTGCTCGCAGTAGCGGATAAAGCCGGCCGGGGAGGGTTCGAACTCGCGCTGACAATGACAGAAATCAGCGATGAGCTGGAGGAAGAAAGCGATATTCTTGCTGTCATTCTCCTGGGTGAAAATCCGGGGGACGGAAAAATCCTCGAAAATGCGCTTGCAGAGCGCGAGGAGCGGGAGTCCGTCAGCGGATTTCAGGAAAAGGGCGCAGCGCTGCACAGCCGGGTTTTGCGGCAGGCGGCCGGCCAGTTTCTGCAAAAGAGGGCGCGGGGCGGGATCGGCGGCGGCATCACGATAGGCGAGCAGGATCTCTTTCAGTTCCGCCCCGCCGGCGAGAAGATAGTCGGAGCGGAAAAAGCGGAGCAGCTCTTCGAAATTGAGGCTGGCGATATAGCGCAGAAGGTATATCGCCGGTTTGATCGCGCGGTGCTCGAGGATGGAATGGGAGCTTTCGAGCACGTAATCGATCTTGTGCTCATCGAATATTTCGGCGATGGTGTGGAGGCTGGCGTTCTCGCGCGCCAGAATGGCGGTCTCTCTGGGCTGGAGCGTCCCCTCCCGCAGCCGGGGCAGGATCTCCTTCGCGACCAGTTCGGCGCAGGCGTCGCGCTGGCTGGCCAGATCGGCGGCCTCCTCGTCATCACTGTAGGTGCGGAAGGCGACCAGGACACTGCCGGGCATCTCCAGCCGTGCGGTCCGGCAGGCCTCGTAGGGCCAGTCGAGTCCGCGCGCGGTCAACCGCTGCTGCAGCGGTTCCCCTCCGAAGAAATCGTTGACAAAATCGATGATGACCGGACTGCTGCGGTAGGAGGTGTCGAGGCGGACGGGCTCGCTCTCATCGAGGCGCATCTGCATCGCCCTGAGCAGATCGCGCTCCCCCCCGCGCCAGCCGTAAATGGACTGTTTTTCATCGCCGACGACAATCACGCCCCCGTAAGGCCGCACGCCTTCGCCGCTGGTCACCTCCCGGATGAGCGGACGCAGGATATTGAACTGCAGCAGGCTGGTGTCCTGAAATTCGTCGATAAGGAGGAAACGCACCCGGCTGGTGAGAATCTCATAAAAGGCGTTGGTGACGGAATCATCCTCCACCAGCGAGAGTTCCGGATCATAGAGGTACTGGTAGGTGTACCAGGCGATATCGTCATAGCCGAAGATCTGGTCGCGAAAGCGCAATTCATCGTATTTGCGGAGGAGCATGGCGGCGACCCGCTCCAGTTCGGCCTCTTCCTGGAGGAAATCGCTGTAATAGAGATAGTCAGCCAGCTCGCGCACCGCTTCACCGAGGCCAGCCTTGAGTTCGGCCGCAAGCTCCTTGTACTCCTTCTTGCGCATCAGCGATCCGCCGTTCCAGAATTTGGCATCCTTGAGGAGCTGCTTGAAATTCTGTCGCAAAAAGAGGGGATCCGCCATCCGGCTGCGCAGTTCCATCAGCCAGCTGCTGTCCGCTTCAACTTTCTCAAAGATCATCTCATAATAGCTCCCCAGCATGGCGTCGCGCGCACTGATGCCCTTTTTATCCTCCAGGAGATAGTTTTCGAACCGGTCGAGGATGGTCCCGATGAGGAGTTGATAGGCGGCAAGGTGGGCGGTTGCGATCGCGGGCTGGGGTTGATGGCTCATCTGGTCCCGGCCGATGGAGTGAAAGAGATATCTCTGGTTGAGCAGGCCGCGGATGAGCTTTTCATAATCGGTGAGAGTTCGCTTCTGCGACCTTTCGAAGAGGGTCTTGACGATCTCGAGATTATCCGGCTCGAGGGCATAGGCATAGAGCGAGGCGTAGTAGCGCGGATTCATGCGGCTGTTGATGGTGTAGCTGCTGAGCCCGATGTAGGGCGAGATGATCGATTTGAAGAGCCGGTTGACAAAGGCGTCGATCGTGCTGATCTGCACCTGGCTTTTGTTGGTGAGCATCTCTTCGCGCACCTGCAGCAGCCATTCCCGGTCGGACTCGAGCCAGGGACGGCCGAGAAGGGGTTCCAGGTTGGCGCGCAGGCCGGGCGCATCCCCGTCATTGCTGCTGAGGCTTTTCATCTGGGAGAAGATGCGGTCGCGGATTTCGGCGGTCGCCTTGCGGGTGAAGGTGATGACCAGAATTTCGTCAAAGCGGATCCCTTCGCCGCGGCAGCGTAGCAGCAGTGCGATATATTCCAGCGAGAGGCGGTAGGTCTTGCCGGTGCCGGCGCTGGCGCGTATCACTTTTTGAATCCGTGTGCTCATCACACCCATTTCACTCCGATCCGGTCCAGCAGAAGGTGCACAGTTTTTCATGGGGCAGACCGATGGCCTTGACCATATCCGGCATGGTCTGGTATTTCAGGGTCGTCAATCCCAGCCGCGCGCGGATCTTTTCCGTCATGCAGGCATACTCCTCAGAGGAGGGATCGAGGAACGGCTCCAACTCCTCGGGGAAGCGGTCATACATCTCGCTGATGGCGCGGCGGGCGGCGAGGTCCATGAGCGAGCGCGACCGGGAGAAATTGAGGTAGGGGCAGCCATAGAGAAGGGGCGGGCAGGCGACGCGCATATGCACTTCGGCCCCGCCGAAGGCGTAGAGCCGGGCGACAAAGTCGCGGAGCTGGGTGCCGCGCACGATGGAATCCTCGCAGAGGAGCATGCGCCTGGACGCGATCAAATCGCTGATCGGGATCAGTTTCATGTTGGCGATGAGGTCGCGCATCTCCTGATTCTGGGGCATGAAGCTGCGCGGCCAGGTGGGGGTATACTTGACGAAGGGGCGGCTGTAGGGAAGCCGCGCTTCCGCCGCATAGCCGATGGCGTGGGCGATGCCCGAGTCGGGGATCCCGGAGACCATATCAACCTCGACGTTGTCGGCCCGCGCCAGAGCCGCGCCGCAGCGGTAGCGGACCTGTTCGACGTTGATGCCCTCATAGCTGCTCGCCGGATAGCCGTAATAGATCCAGAGAAAAGAGCAGATCTTCATCTTGTCGCCGGGCTGCATCAGGGTCTGATAGCCGTCGCGGCTGACGAAGACGATCTCGCCCGGTCCGAGATAGGCGGCCGTTTGAAAGCCGAGGTTGGGAAAGGCGCTGCTCTCGACGGCGACGGCGGTGGCGTCGGCGCGGCGGCCGATGAGGACCGGGGTGCGCCCGAGCCGGTCGCGGGCGGCATAGATCCCCGCCGCCGTCAGAATGAGGATCGAGCAGGAGCCTTTGATCACCTCCTGTGCT
Organism: bacterium; assembly: GCA_029560815.1. The sequence continues at coordinate 20,273 of JAKQKF010000405.1, read as the reverse complement.
TTGCGGATGCCCGCGGCATAGGACTCTTCCTGATTGATCAGGGAGGCCACCAGCTCGGTGGGGTTGATCGCGTTGAGATTCATCTCGGTAAAATGGCCGTGCCGGCTCTTCAGTTCGCGCGCAGCGAGCTCCGCCAGATTGGTGATCGCGCCGATGGTGACGATGGCATAATTGCCGAGGTGTGAAGCGATCAGCAGCGGCTGGTCCTCGTAATCACTGATCACCCCGATGCCAAGAGTGCCCTTGAATTTGGCCAAGTCATCGGCGAATTTGGAGCGAAACTGCGCGGTCTCGATGCTGTGGATCGATTTTTTAAAGCCCTCCGGCTGAGCCACCGCCATGCCGCCACGCCGGGTGCCGAGATGGCTGTGATAGTCCGTGCCGTAAAAAAGATCGCTGACGCAGTCATTTTGTGCTACAATCCCGAAAAAGCCACCCATCGGTCGTCCTGACTCCTCTCTCCTTTGGTTGAGTACCCGGCCTGCCGCGCTCTCCGGTCACCGGGGATGATAGATCTCCATCCGGATGATATCGTCCACGTTTTTCTCTTTCCAGCTGCGTCTGCGTGCGGGCTGGTACCCCTCCGCGCAGATCTCGAGAAGAGTTTGAGCGATATCACTGCGGAATTTGGCCAGAAAATCCGCTTTGCCCAGTTTTTTAGTCGATTTATGCAATTTATCAAACCTCTGATCGAGGATGCGGTAAAAGCAGGAGCGCACCCGCTCCGTCATGGCCGGATCGTCGAGGAGATAATAAAAGAGCTCATAGAACCAGAGCTGGTCATCTTTATAATCCGTGCCGGTTTTGTAATCGATGAGAAAGGCCGACATCGGCTCGCCGTATTCGATGCGCAGGTCGGCCCGGCCGGTCAGAAGCACATCCAGCGGCAAACCGCTCTCCGCGGCGGCAAGCAGGAGCTTGGGGGTGGTCTCCCTGGCGCTGGTGAACTCTTTTTCCGGGTAGACGCGCGGATTTTCGTGGTCGAGCTGGAAGCGCGTGTGGAGCTGCTGATAGAAAAAGGCGCAGGAACTGCGGATGACCGGCAGGATGAATTCACGGAAGTAGGTGAGTCCGTGGTTCTTCGGCAGTTTGAAATAGAGATCAGCATTATCGTTGAAAAGTGAGGCGATCGCCTTTTCACCATAGCGGTCGAAGATGCGCTCGAAGGAGCTGAAGGGCAGGGCATCCTGATTGAAATGATACCAGCAGAGATCAAAGACCTCCTGAGCCACCTTGCCGAGCAGCTTGTGACTCCACTCCGTCTGCCAGCTGGCCGGCCAGGCCGGCACCTTGCCGACGGCGCGGAGGGCGTATTCGAACGAATTCGATTTCAACTGCTCCCAGGCGTAGGAGGAGAGGCGCCATTCTCCCGCCGGGAAATCGGTCGAGGCATCAAAGGGAAGGACGAAGAAATCCTCCCGGCCGCGCACAGGCAGCGGTATGGTCTGCGCGCCTGCCTCCCTGAAAAACTGCGCCCCAAAGTCCCGGTAATTGATGTCGGGATGGCTCCTGAACTGTATACAGTCCGGACAGGCCAGGAGGAGCTCCTCGACGAAGGAGCTGGGCTGGATATTCTTCTCGGTATTGTCAATGGTGAAGAGATGGAGCTCGGGTGTGGAGAGGGCAAGGCGGAAAAAGGCATATTTCTCGCGCAGGCGGACCTCTTCGCTGGTCTCGAGGCCGAGAAGGGCCCGCTGCTGTTCAGTGAGCAGCCAGGGGATGGAGCGGGTGCGGGGCAGCTGGCCCTCCACCACCTGCAGGAGCGCCAGCCGCTCGAAGGTGAGGTCCCGTGCTTCGTTGAAGGCGATGAATTCGATCTGATTCTGGCGCTCCCCGTTCCATTCGTAGCGCACGCGCTTCGACTTGATATAATCGAGGAAGAGACGGAGGATGCCGCGCACGGCGGTGGTGCGGCTTTCGCCCGGGAAGAGGGCGTGCCAATCCTCGACGATGCCCAATTCGCTGATGGCGCTGAAATCGGCGAGGCTCTGATAAAAAAGCTCGATGAGGCTGGTACAGCACCTCTCCCTCTCCGAGACGATGCGGCGAACGGGCACCCCTTCCGGATCGTCGATGAGCCGGACAAACCCGGCCGGGTCCTGAACCTGGAGCAGCTTTTCGAGCAACTGCAGCACCGGCCTGACCAGGGGCTCAAGTTCCCGCCGCTCGCGAACAGACGTATGGAAAAAGCGGCCCTGCAGGTCGAGGTAGAGATAGTCCTGCTCCTGCAGTTTGTGCAGCAGGCCGATGAGCTGCTCCCTTTTGGCGTCACGCTGCTCCGGATCATCGCTTTCAAGCAGGGGTTGAAAGAAAGCCGGGGAGTGCACCGCTTCGAGCAGGGCGGGCAGCGGCAGCAGCAGGCGGCCGGCGTGGCTTTCCCAGACCAGCTCCTCCAGCAGCGCCCCGAGCGTGGCAAAAAAGTGGTAGAGGGTGGTCTCGCTCATGGGGATAAAAGCCGGCAGACGGAATCTGGCGGGAGAGAGAAAATGGTGAAAGGCGGAGGGCTGCAGCGAGACATCCACGGCATGGGTGACCCGGCTTTGCGAGGCGGCCTCAATGAAACGGGCATAGAGTGCGAACTCGTTGCAGCACTCATGCAGGGTGATGGTGCGGGAGCCGCCACGCCCCAGGTCGGCGGCGGTGAAAGGCCGGGGTTCGATCTCCTGCTCATCCATCAGATGGGGTGGCATCTGGCAGATGAGGGTGATCTGATGCTCCCTCTCCGCAAGCAGACGCAGGATCAGTTTTTCCAGACGGGTGAGATGGAAGGGGTTGACCAGGACGATCTCGCTGAAGGAGGAGCAGAAAGAGTAGTCGAGATTTTCCTCGCGCCGGATAAAGATCCGGTCGCTGAAACCCCGCCGGCTGATCGAAGCGAAATAGTCCTCGCTGATGTGCAGCAGCTGGCGGAGGCTCTCCTCCTGCCAGGGCAGCAGCTCGGCCCCCGCAGCGGCGAGATCGCCGGGGGCTGCGCTCAAATCCAGAAGGGCCTCACCGGCCTCCTCCCGGAGGTCGAAAAACCGGTTGGCGAGTTCGATGCTCTGAAAGTACGAAGAGATGCGGAAGTGATCCCGGGCCCGGGCATCGAGGCTGGTGTAAAAGGCGAGGGTCCGCTTCTCCTCCTTGAGCAACGGAGAGGGGGCGATGAAGAGCAGCTCCTTGAACTCTTCCAGCGTCAGCAGGCGCAGGCCGGTCAGCTCCCAGCCTGTCTGGAGCAGGCGTCCGGCCGCATTGCGACCCGCCTCGCCCGGGAAGAGCAGCAGGGCCTCACGGCCGCTCCACTCCTCCGGGGCAAGCAGGGGTTCATCAAAGCGGATATAGCGGAAACGGAGCGGACGCATGCGGATGGGACCTCTTTATGGGCGAACAGGACGGGGTCAATTTACGCACATAAAAGAAACGACGCAATAAAAAAACGTCTTTACATAGTCAATGAAAACCATTACTTTATGTTTGGCAAAGGAGGAATGCCCATGCCCTACCCCCGACTTGAACCCGAGCGAATTCGTGTCTTTCCCCTGGCGGAGCGGATGAGTAAAACCGCCATCCGGGAGGCCGCCGTGGATCCGGAGCAGGAGCCGCCGGCCGCCCCTGAGGTCGCCGGCCTGGCCCGCGAGACCGCCGGGCGCCTGCTAGCGGCGCGCGCTCACGGCGCCAGCGTGATAATGGCCTTCGGGGCCCATCTGATCAAGAACGGCGCCGCTCCGCTGGTGATCCGGATGATGGAGAGGGGCTGGATAACCCATCTCGCCACCAACGGCGCCGGCGCCATCCATGACTGGGAATTCGCCTACCAGGGCCGTTCGGAGGAGGATGTCCGCGCCAATGTCGCCCAGGGCCGTTTCGGCACCTGGGACGAGACCGGCCGCTGGCTCAATCTGGCGGTGCAGGTCAATGCCCTGCGCGGCATGGGCTATGGCGAGGCGGTGGGTGCGATGATTGCGGAAGATGGACTCCTTCTTCCCGAAATCGCCGCTCTCGAAAAGGAACTCCAGCAGAATCTGCGCGAAAGCCACCCTCTCGCCCCCGCCCGGGCCGAACTGCTCACGACGATGCGCACTGCCGGCCTGCAGGGCGGCTTGATCGCCATCAGCCATCCGCACAAGGCATACTCCCTCTTCGGGGAGGCCTTCCGTCTCCGGCTGCCCATCACCGTGCACTGCGGCATCGGTTATGACATCGTCTACAACCACCCCCTGGCCAATGGAGCCGCCCTGGGCCGCGCCAGCCACCAGGACTTTCAGATCTTTTCCCACTCCGTCGCCGGAATGGAGAACGGCCTCTTCCTCTCCATCGGCTCGGCGATTATGGCCCCGCAGATCTTTGAAAAGGCCCTCTCCGCGGTCAACAACCTGCGTCTGCAGGAACGCCGCCCCATCCTCACCGGGCACCTGATGGTGATCAACGATCTGCAGGAGAGCGGCTGGGACTGGTCACAGGGGGAGCCCCCCAAGAACTCGCCCGACTATTACCTGCGCTTCCTCAAATCCTTTCACCGCATGGGCGGAAGCGTGCGCTACATTGCCGCCGACAACCGGCTGCTGCTCCACCATCTCTATGCCGCTCTGAAAGAGAGTCATCCGCTGCCTGGAACACAGGGGGCCCATCGATGACGGTCCCTCCGCTCACCTCTGGGAAGGAGAATTCTATGGCAAAAGCAGAACCTCTGGCCGTCGTCGCCGGAGATGCCCTGATCGACTGGTTTGAGACCAGCATTGCAGGCGGGCGGCCGCGCCTGGAGGCAGGCGCCGGCGAACTGAACTGGGAAAGCCGGCCCCGGCTGGAGCAGTGGGCCCTGCCGGGTGGAGTCCTGCTGGTAGCCGACTTTCTGCGCGCGGCGGGCACCCGCCGCGTCGCGAGCCCGGCCGTGCGCGGTTTGAGACAGGTCCCCAGCAGCAGAATCATCCACTCCTTTGCCGATGTCGAGCTATTTCCGCTTGGCAATAGTGACAAGGAGCGGGATCAAAAAAGCTTCCGCGTCAAGGCCTTCAACGGCTACTGCGGCCCGAGGCGGGGCGTACCCGCGCTGCTGCCCATCCGGGGAGATGAGGCCGGGGCTGACCTGGTTGTCCTGGATGACAGCAACAATGGCTTCAGGAACCGGCCTGAGGCCTGGCCGCTCGCCATCATAAAAAAGAGAGCAGCGACGGTCATACTCAAAACCTGTTCCCCCTTTGCAGAGGGGCTGCTCTGGGACCATCTCATGGCCCATTTCACCAGCCGGCTGATCACAATCGTCCAGGTGGATGATCTGAGACTGGAGGGGGTGCACATCTCCCGGCGTCTCTCGTGGGAACGTACGGTCAAAGACCTGATGTGGCAGTATCAGAACCATCCCTCTTTCCACGTCCTCAGGCGGAGCGCCTTTCTCATCGTCCGCTTTGGCGTGGAAGGTGCTGTACTGCTCTGCAACCGCGAGACGGAACCGAGGGGGTTCCTTTTTTACGATCCCGGCATCGGCGAGGAGAGTTTCAGGCAGCTTTACAAGGGCGTCATGCCGGGCATGGGCAGCGCTTTCACCGCCGCACTGGCCGCTTGCGTTGTCAAGGGTGATGAGCAGGAGATTCGCACGGGCATCTACAACGGCTTTTTTTGCGCCCGCGAGATCTGGAAAAGAGGATTCGGACCCGATGAACGCCATTTCGCCTATCCCCTTGGCGTCTTCTCCCCCTCCCCCCGCAAAAAGACCGCTATCGAAGAGGTGCAGATTCCCGGTCATCTCTGCCGCGAAGAGTCCGAAGCGGAGCCATGGTCTCTACTCCATGATCTGGCCACCATGGGGCTTGAACAGGCGGCGCGTTTTTATGTGGAACATGGCTGGGATACCGCCCTGGCCAGGGTGCCCGCGGCGAAGTACAGGGACCTCTACACCATCGACCGCTCAGAGATTGAGAGCTATCGCAGCATCCACAATCTCATCCATGAATATCTGAATTCGGAGAAAAAGAGCAAACCGCTGGCTGTGGCCGTATTCGGTGCTCCCGGCTCAGGCAAGTCCTTCGGCATCGGCGAAATTGCGGAGAGCATCGCGCCAGGCAAAATCCAGAAGATAGAGTTCAATCTCTCCCAGTTCACCACGGTGCAGGATCTGATCTCCGCCTTTCACAAAATCAGGGATATCGCCCTGAGCGGGAAAATCCCCCTGGTCTTCTTCGACGAATTCGACTCCACATTCGGGGGAGCCAACGGCTGGCTCAAGTTCTTCCTCAGCCCTATCCAGGACGGCTCCTTCCGGGAGGGCGAGACGGTGCATCCTCTCGGCAAGGCCGTCTTCGTCTTTGCCGGGGGCATCCATCACACCTTCGCCGACTTTGCCAGACTCAAATCCGCACAGGAAAAGGGGAGCGAGGGCGGTCACTGCGAAACCTACAGCGCCGAGGACAAGTTGGCCAAGCTGCCCGATTTCATCAGCCGGCTGCGTGGCTTTATTGACATCAAGGGTCCCAATCCGGCTGGAGAGCAGGATCCATATTATATAATCCGCCGGGCGCTGCTCTGGCGTTTCCTCATCACCAGCAACGCCAGACATCTGCTCGGTCCGGATAAAAAGCTCGCCATCGACCGCGGCGTCCTGCGCGCCCTGCTCAGGGTACCCTGTTACAAGCACGGCGTCCGCTCCATGCTCGCCATCCTCGATATGAGCATGCTGGCTAACCGCAGATCCTTCGAACCGGCCGCCCTGCCCTCCGGCACGCAGCTGAATCTGCACGTGGACGCTGATGCCTTTTACGATCTTGTGCTGCAGGAGACCCTGCTCAGCAGCCAGATCGAAAAGATCGCCATGGCGATCCATGAACGCTATCGCGCTGATCAGGCGGGACGCAAGCCCGCTTCGGATCCGGCCATGCAGCCCTGGAAAGAGCTGCCCGGAGACCTGATCAAGTCTAATCTCGACGCCGCCGCCGACATCCCGATCAAGCTGGAGGAGATCGGCTATACTTTCGTGCCGGCGCGAGGACGCATCACTCCGCTCACCTTCAGCGAATCCGAACTGGAGCGGCTCGCCCGGATGGAACACGAGCGCTGGAACCGGGAGAGGAGCGCGGCCGGATGGACCATGGGCGAGCGCGACCACGCCAGCAGGACCACCCCCTTCCTGGTGCCCTGGGAGCAGCTGCCCGAGGATGTCAAGGAGTGGGACCGCGAGGCGGTCAGGGCCATTCCACTGGCCCTCGCCGATGCCGGGTTCAGGATCGAAGCGAAAAGATAGCCGGGAGAGTGTAATGCGCCGACTGGGTCTCTACTGGAAACCTGTGATGGTCACCCTGGTTTTTCTCCTCGGTTTTGCCGCCTTTTTGCACAGCGGCATGATCATCGGGGAGCCCTCCGAACGGGTGCTCAAATCCCTCTACTATGCCCTCGCGCTCTTTTTTCTCGGCGGCATGGATATCGGCCTGCCTGGCGCTCCCTCTACCCCGGTCACGATTCTGCTTTGGATCCTCTACTTTGTCGCGCCGGTATTCACGGCGGGTTTCGTCTACGACTTTATACAGAAAAAACTCCTTGGCCGCATCCCCCGCGGGCTCAAGGGGCATACGATCCTCTGCGGGCTGGGACGCAACGGCCACCTGATCTTTGAATTGATCAGGGAGACCTTTCCCAGGGGGCACAAACTGGTTGTCATCGAAAAAAGCGAAACCAATCCCTATCTCGCCGCCGTCCGCAAGGATCCGCATGCCTGGCTCATCCAGAATGATTTTTCTCGCCTTCCGGTGCTGGAAGCCGCGCGCATTAAAAGAGCCCAACGGATCATCTTTTCCACCAATCTGGATCTGGATAATCTCAACGCCCTGATGGAGTTAAAGTCGCATGGACCCGCGATCCCTGGTCAATCCGTCCACTGCCACCTCGGCGATCTGGAGATGCTGGACAATTTGCAGCAGACCCTCTTCCGGGAAGAGGCCTACAAAAAGGTCCATGTCTTCAACGGCTACCAGTGCGCGACCAGACAGCTATACCAGATGCTGAAAACCGGAGCCTTCCTTGGCACGGAGGGGACCGTGTTCATACTCTTCGGTTACGGCCGCTTTGCGCATATGCTCTTCTCACACATCTGCGCTGATCCCAACAGGGGCGTGGCTGATGAGATCATCATCGTCACGCAAAAAATGGCGTCCGGATATGACCTCGAACGGATGCCGCCCGGCAGCGTCCGTGAGGGAATGGCGGCGCCGTGCCGGATCCACCCCCCCCTCTTCATGGACATGCACCATCCTGCGGCCTGGGCGCAGGTGGATCAAATGCTGGAGGGTAATACCCGGCCCGTTCTCGCTTTCCTCTGCCGCGACAATGACGTCGCCAACCTTGACCTCGCCATCTCGATCAAGCTGAAAGGGCCCGAAAGCCTCAAAAAGGCCACCTTCATCTGCCGGATGTACGCCGAGACGGTCGGGGAGCTGAATGACATGCTCGATCATCGCCTCACACCCAACCAGACGCGGGACGTCATCCTGTTCCCGCTGCAGGCTGAGCTGAAAAGAGCCTTTGCCACGGAAATTTTTGGGGGGATGCCATGAAGAGAGAAAACGCCATACCCTTCCGACTCCGCATCGGCGTGACCGGCCACCGGGAACTCGCAGATCCGGATGCTATCGCGCGCAAGGTGGAGGAGTTCATCGAAAAAGAGCTGCCCGATCTCTTCGATGATCCTGCCGCGGTGCGAGCCCACCTGCAAGACACCGCTCACCGGACGGGCATCGTCTTCACCATCATCACATCTCTCGCCGAGGGCGCCGACCGGCTGGTCGCGCAAAGTATCCTGCGCATCGCCCCCGAAAGCCGGCTGCGCGCCGTGCTGCCCCTTCCAAAACAGGAGTATTGCAAGGACTTTGCTTCAGAGGCCTCACGCAGGGAGTTTGAATCCCTCTATCAGCTGGATCCGGATCCTCTGCCGCCGCGGAACAGCCTATTTTCCAATGAGATGGACGACATAGGGGAATCACAGAAGCGGGGCAAGGCCTATCGAGCCGCGGGGGTACTGGTGGTTGAGCAGTGCGACCTCCTGATCGCTGTCTGGGACGGCCAGCAAGCCCGAGGCACAGGCGGGACCGCCGAGATCATCGCCTACGCCGAGGAGCGCGGCCGGCCGCTGGTGAAAATATTCACCAGCGGAAAAGGGAGCGAGATCAACAGGGGCGCGGGGCTCAAGTGGCAGTCATTCTCCCGCCTCGAAGAGTTCAACGCCCACCCCATCAGCCCGGAGGAGATCGACCTCTATACCAACAATGTCTATAACAAGCTCTTCGGGAATGGGCCGGGCGCGCAGCTCGATCCGGCCATGCTCGGTGAGGTCAGGAGCCGCCTTCTGCCGGGCTATGCGCGCGCCTCGATCATCGCCAAACACAACCGAATACTTTACCACCGCGCCGGCCAGATCGTCTATCTCCTCTCCCCCATCGCGGTGTTGGCCGTCGCGATCGGGATCCTCTTCCGCGAGCTGGCCCCTTTCGCGCTCGCGCTCGAGGCTGCGATCCTCATCCTCATCCTCCTGCTGATATTTTCCGCCAACCGTCTGAAGGTGCTGAAAAAATGGATCGAAAACCGGGCCCTGGCCGAGCACATCCGTGCCGGCATCTTCACCACCGCCTGTGGATTCATGCCGCGCACCCTCTCCACCGCGGCCGCACAGGCCACCCTTCTGCAATCGGATGACTGGATTCTGCGGGTGTTCAGCGAAATGATGATCGGCTTTCGTCAACCTGCCCGGTGCCCGGATGATACCTGCGCAGCCGCCATCTCCTTCGTACGCGCGATGTGGATTGACGAACAGATCGCCTTTCATGCAGACAAATTCTCCCGCGCAGACCGGATCAGCCGCTTTCTTGAACGTGCGGGCATGCTCATCTTCTTCGCCGCCATTGCCGCCGCCATCGTCCACCTGCTCACCCTGCCCTCCCCGGATGAAATTGGTGTCCATTTCTCGGAGAAATTGATCACCATCCTCGCCATCGTTCTGCCGGCGGCCGGCGCATCAGTCGGCGGCTTCCGCACGCACGGCGAATATTCACGCCTGGCCAGACGGAGCCAGAGCATGAAGACGGTCCTGACCGAGCTGCGCAGCCGTTTCAACTACTACGCCGCCCCTGATACGCTGCCGGATTTCCTGCATGAGATCGAAACGGTAATGCTGGAAGAGAACAAGGACTGGATCGTGCTGATGCGGCATATTGAACTCTCGCCGGTCTGAATCGGCATGGCCGGGTGGAATAATGGTGCCGCCACGCTGTTCGGGCAAAAAATAAAAATAATCAATTCGGGGGTTTTAAAAAAACGCTGCGCTGCTCGGGCGTAAAGGCGAAGAGTCAATCTGGTGGGAAAGAAAAATGCGGCTGTACCGCCGGGGCGCAGCCGCTGAAAATGAAGGATGGTGAAGGGCTGCCCTACCGGGAGAGCTGCCGGTAGCGGCTGCGCAGCGCCTCGAGGGTCTGGTATCCGAACGCTCCGAGTGAACTGATCTTTTCACTCTCCGGAACCCGCGTGTTATAATCCTGCTGAAAAGCGACCAGGGCGGTATAGGTATCCTGCTGCTCTCCGTTCAATTCGCCTCCATAAAACTCAACTTCGCTGAGCAGTTCCTGGATCATGCGGTAGGCGGCTCTCCGGCTGTTCTCCCGGATGCGGGTCGAGATCGAGCCGCCGAAGCGCTGCATCAGCTTTTCCATCTCGAAGAGTTTGTAGTTATAGTTATTGCGCCATTCCGCTGCATCCCCGGCGTAAGCGGCCAGGGCGCGCAGGGTATCAACCAGAGCCGGACGCTCCAGAGGTACGCCGATGATCTGCTGCAGCTCCAGGATGGGTATTGACTGGAGCAGATTCTTCTCACACCGAACCAGTTCCTCCTGGCAGGCTCTGGAGGGCTGGGAGATCTCGATGCCGAATATTTTGACATCCTTGTCCTGGTAGACCGCGATACCGATGATAACAGCGAGCAGCAGCAAGGCCATGCCGGCCAGAAGCGCCACCAGCTTGGGTGACAATTTGGCAATGAGATCGTCGATAAAGCCCCTGGAACCCTGATCTGCGTCGTTCATCCCGCCCTCTCCTGATTATTGCCCATCTTAACAGAAATATAGACCAGATCAGCGACAATGTCAAGCGCTTTCGCCTATTCCATCTTTTTCCCATAATCGAGCCGGAAGCTGGTGGTCACCTGGGGAAAAGCCGGCACGACCTTGGGATAGGGCACATTTTCCTGGGCTACCGACATATGGATCCGGGTCAGCGTGATCTTTTCCAGCTCTTCCAGGTTGATTTCGATCCGGTCGCTGTATTTCCGCTGCAGGGAATCGACCTTGGCGTTGAGATGGCGCTCGATGGTCTGTAAAAAGTGAGGATCCGTGGCGATGCTGTCCCCCATCGTGCGCAGATAGCCATCGCGGAAAAAGAGATAATTATAGTAATCCCGCCACATACCCACTTCGCGTTCAACTGCGCTGAGGCGGTCGTACCCACGCTTGTAGGCCCGGTCCGTCAGATAGCGGTCGCGGACCATATCGATGATTGCCAGCTGCAGCTGCCGGCCGAAATCGCGGTTCCGGATCTTTTTTTCGCGAAAGACCAGGGGGTGGCTGCGGACCTCCCGCGCAAAACGCTCCACATCCCACACCTCGCCATCGACCTTGAAAAGGGGCTCGCCCGCCATGGCCTGGAGCTGACTCAAATAATCATCCCAGTTGACATCCTTCTCCTCCCCCTCCCAGTAGCGCTGTTCGAAAGAGGCCTCCTGCTCATCACGGTTTTTCAGGTAGAGGGGGCCGAGCAGATCGGCGAGCTTGAAGAAGGTCGACCGGTTGAACTCGATGCGCCGGCCTTGCATGACAGAGAGGATATACTGATCCCAGTTCGCCCGCGCCACCTTGTCGGTGAGCCTCTCCTTGACCGAATTCCAGATCTCGCGCAGCTGCTCGTTGGTCAGCACGACCTCGGGTTTCACTTCGAGCACCTGCATGAAAAGATAGTGCCCCGGCGCGCTCCTGAGCGGACCGATGAGGTCGCCCGCCTGACGGCGGACAAGGAAGAGGGAGTCAATCACCGCGTCGCTCTCCGTCTTGTCCCAGACCACCTCGCGTTGGGGCAAAGAGTCGAGAGGTGCGAAAGACTGCATGGCGGCCAGCATCGGCTCTCCCCTCCGGCGCAGGCTCACTTCGATCTCCGCAGCGGCAGCGCTGTCGGGGACGTTGAAGTAGGCGATGCAGTAGCGCCGTGAGGCGTTGACGGCGGCCCTTTTAAGCGTGGTGGTGTCGATCTGCGCCTTGTAGTAGGCCTCTTTGATGAAGAGGTACTCGCGCATCGCCTGTTCCTTGCGTCCTTTGAGAAAGGCTTCAACCTTAGGCGAAGTGATGAGAGGATTTTTCTCCCCCGCCTCGAGAGCGAAAAGTTTCTCGGCCACCAAAGAGTTGAGAACGATCTTTTTATGCGGATAGCTTTCGCTGCTGCAGTAGGGCGGACGCGGCGTGTACTCGGCGCGGCGGATGAATTCATTGACCGAGATGGTTTTGCCATCGACACGCGCCAGGATCTTTTCGGGCCGCTCGAGATCGCGGTCCGGACCGCAGCCGGCGATCAGAGCCGCGGCGAGGAGCAGAATAACGGGATAGTGTTTCATCATCGACCTGTAAATAGAGATGGGCTCTGCCGCGCAGGCAGGGCCCATCCAGTTCATGCCAGGCTGTACCCTTTAGGGATGAGCCGGGGGTTTATTTGATCACAGCGAATTTGCCCATTTTGACATTACCGGTCAACCCGGATTCGACGCGGTAGAGATAATAGCCCGCGGCGATATCGAGTCCCTCCTTGCTCTGCAGATCCCAGAAAGCGGTGCCGTTGGACTCGCTGTTGGAATCGAACGGGCTCTTGCGGGCGCCGACGGCATTATTGACCTCGATCTCGTCGACGAGCAGGCCGGAGACGGTAAATATCTTGATGGTGCATTGGGCCGGCACATTGGTGAACATCAGCCGGCGCGGCTGATTGCGTTCCCAGTTGCCGATGGCGGGTTCCATCACATTGGTGACCACATAGGGATTGGGCACCACCATGATTTTTTCCATATCTTCCTTGATCAGGGACTCATCCACGAGCTTTTCGCCGACGGTGGTGAAAGTGAAATAGTCGCCCGGCAGAAAGCCGCGGTCATAGGCGATGTGGAAGATATCGCCGGGTTTGGGCAGCTGATCTTCGGTGGCGGCGAGCTGGAAATCGATGATGAAAGCCAGTCCCGCCCAGAGGTCGCGCCGGTTGGCCGCCCCCTGGTCGGTGAGAAAGCCCACCAGCACCCGGTCGATAAGCCAGTTGAAGACACCGTCACGATCGACGTCGTGGACCACCAGATCGGCCTTGAGGTTGGCGCCGGTCGAGTCCTTGAGATTCGGGGTCTCGACGTAGAAATTAAAATTGTGCTTGAGCAAGAGTTCCTTGGGATCGAGACGGCCAAAGTCCTCATCCTTCATCGTCGCCGCCCGGGCGCGCCCGGTATAAGCGGCAGGATTATCGGTGAAGATGATGTTGTAATCGTAGGGAAAGACCCGGGTGGTGGAGTCGGTCGGTTCGGTCAGACGGATGGGGGCGGCGCCCTTGATCCATCCCGATTCGACATAGTTGATCTCCGGTTCGCGGGCCGGCAGCATGAAGCTCAGGTTCAGGCCGTCGAATTCAGCGGTGGCAAGATCGTCGTCGATGCGGAAGCGGTAGCCCTCCTTGTACTCACCGAACTGGGTATCCAGGCGCCAGAATTCAAAGTTGTCGCCGGCGAAGTCACTGTCATTTTCAGTATAGATCAGGCTGTCGCCCGCGTTGACATCATAGATATTGATGCTGTTGTTGACATAGCAGAGGCCGTGGCTGGTGTTGGCCGGCTGCTTGGTGGTGACCTCCGAGCCGAACTGCACCTTGTAGGTGCGGTCCGCCTTGACGAACGGGGGGAAAACCACCTGCGGCGTGATCTTGTTCTTGCCGAACGCGTCGTGATATTCCATATCCTTGAGGGTGGGCGAGGTATAGCCCGCGGCGTTCTGATGGGGCACAACGATCGCCACGTTCTTCGACACCTCCTCTACGGTCTCGTCGCGGCCGACGTTGAGGGTGTAGGTATTGAAAGAGGGCCCGACCTGGACGTCACCGGTCTTGATGCCATAGTCGTAGGCCACCAGCACGTAATAATAGGTGCGGCCGTTAATGACATCAGTATCAGTAAAATAGTTGGTGATGCCCTTGTCACTGCCCAGATAATAGCCGGCGCCGTTGACCAGCCCGAAATCGGTAAAGCCCTTCTTGCCGTCGACCACATCGCACTCAAAGACCGGCTTGATCAGCATCGGGGTGCCAAAGCCGTCGGTTATGATCTTGTCATCAGACATGTAGGGGTCGGTCGATTTGTAGAGCTTGTAGCCCTCAAAGTCATTCACATTGTTGAGCAGGGGCTCATAGGTGTATTTCTGGGCGATATCATCCCAGGAGAGATAGACCTTGCCATCCCCGGCGAGGGCCTTGAGAGTCGGCATCAGGGGCGGCTGGGCGAACTGGTAATCGGTCTCATAGATGAACTGGACCACTTCCTTGAGCTTGAAGAGGGCCGGTGCATCATAGGGCGGGGCGCTCTGTTCATGCAGGCGTTCCATGGCATGCAGCTCGGACATCGAGATGCGTTCAGTGCGGCCGCGGTAGAGGGTGAAGACGCCGGTGGCGAACTGCTCACAAAAGTTGGTCGGAGTAGTCTGGGCCTCGTCGAAAATACCCTGGGTCAGAAAGTCCCATTCGGCCTGGTCATTGCGCAGCAGATAGATCGACCAGTTCATGTTGTAGCGGAAGCTGGTCAAGCCGAGCATATCCGATTCGCCGACGTCGGTAAAGCCGAAGTTGGGCTCGCTGCCCAACCCCTCGATGAGGTCCGGCATATGGTTGCATTCGGTGCCGTTGGCATCGGGGCCGGGATAGTCGAGATCAAAGGGGCCGGAACCGTCGGTGCCGACATCGTCGCCCGGGAATTCGTTCTTCTGGTAGATGCCGTCGTTATTGGTATCATCGCCATCGCGCCAATCCTGGTCCTCGTCGGCGTCCCAATGTTCCTTAAAGTCGAAGGAGAGGGTGCCGTCGCCATCGTCATCGCTGCCATAGAAGGCGGTGAAATCGGCGATATTGCTGATGCCTTCGGTCGGCCCGATCTTGCGGGTGGCGACGTTGTCGCGCTGTTCATCGGTTAGACCGTCGCCGTCATTATCCTTGCCATCGGTGGAGACGCCGGGGCTTTCGAGGAAGGCGATGCCCATGCAGCCGGGCACGCCGCCGCCGCCGACCATCTGGCCGTCGAGGTCCCAGGTGAAGGCCATATCGAGATCCTGGTTGTAGTAGGCGATGTCGTCGGCAGGTTCGGATTCCTCACCGCCGACGGCCATATCGATGTGATATCCAAAATACATCTCGGGCAGGTCATAATTGGAGACATTGGCAATGGTATATTCCCAGAAGATGCAGTCGGCGGCCTCGGGATTCTTCCACTGGAAGCCGCGGACCTCGACGCGCAAACCGATGCCGCCCCAGGGCAGGCCGTTCTGGACAGAGGGCATGGGCCCCTTGTCGCCGATGAAGCGGCCCGGACGGGGATAATATTTGACCCTGTCTTCCGGGCCGAGGTACTCCTGGTCCTGGGCATCGTTGGCGACGAAATAGCTCTCGAGGTCGGCCTTCATGATACCGAGGCCGAAGCGGCCGTTCCAGGTGCCGGGCCATTTGAGCTCGTCGCCGCGCGCCGGCCAGCCGGCGGCGGGCCAGGAGGCGGGCTTGTTGCTCATGGCCGGATTGGGGTTGTCTTCCGAGACGTTAAAATATCCGAAAACAGGATAGAGACCCCACTCGACATTGCCGTCCGGGCTGGTGTCCATATATTCGCGGTAGCTGCCCTGGCAGAAAAAGAGGGTGTCAAGATCGCCGCGGGTGCGGATCTGATTCAGGTCCGTCACCGGAATCGAATCATTTTCGACATAGACCCGCGCTCCGAAAAGGCAGCAGATGCCGTCGTGCATCTTGGAGCCGCTGTAGTCGTTGGGCCAGCGGGAAACCCAGTAGCCGAGATTGCAGCAGTCCGATTGTTCGGTGGTGTTGCGGAAAAAGGTGAGCACGTTATTTCCGTTCATGATGCCGGTTCTTTCGGCTTCCTTATCGCCAGCCGGGTCATCGGGGCCCTCATACTGCTTGCCGTACTGGGCCACGCCCGGCACAGCCAGGAGCAGCAGCAAGAGTGATACAAAAAGCAGAGATACGATCCGTCTCATGCCATTCTCTCCACGATAGTGAGCAGTTAAAAGAGAAAACTCAAGGTATAGGTGTGCATGCCGCCGAGAAGATCGACATCCCTGAAGGCGTAATCGATCATCATGCTCTGGTTGCGCAGATAGTCGAGGCGCATGCCACCGCCGGCGGTGAGCCCGTAGTGCGAATCGGTCATGAAGGCCCCCTTGTAGCCGCCGCGCAGATAAAATTCACCCACCGCGGGGATGGCCATGCTGTACTGGGCGCCGACATTCATGGACTCGGAGTTGTTGTTGGCATGGAGGAAATCCACGGCCAGGGTGACGCGATGGCTGCCGACCACCAGGGGATGAATCGAGAGGCCGATGCGGGCCACCAGGGGCAGCTCCCAGCCCTCGGTTTCGAAACGGGTCGGGATGTAGGCGTAGTTGCCGTTCTCATCCGGATCGATATCGACGGTCTCCTTGAGGTCGATGCCATCGTAGGCCATCTTGGTCCCATAGTTGCAAATGCTCATGCCGATGTTGAGGCCATCGCCGGGCTTGTCCGTCCAGGAGAAGAAGGGGGTATTGACAATGGCGCCCAGATCCAGGGCGACGGCGCCGGCGCGCTCATGCCAGATGCGCGAGGTGACATATTTGGCAGTGGCCCCGAAGGAGAACCACTGCGCCAGCTTGCGCCCGTAACTGAGATTGACCGCAAGATCCTGACCGTCAAAGGTCTCCCCGGTGCCGGTCTGCATGTCCGTGTTGGTCACCTTCTCCTCGCCATAGGAGGTCTGGTAGAGGGTCAAGGCCACGGTGCCGAATCGGTCATTGGCGAAGGCGGCGCTGATCGCTGTGGTGTTGATGTCGAGTATCCAGGGCTGGAAATTGAGGATGACCTGGCTGCGCTCCAAATAGCCCAGGCCGGCCGGATTCCAGTAGACCGAATTGAGGTCGCGCCCCATACTCACATAGGCGTCCCCCATGGCATTGCCCGCCCCGCCGAATCCCAGTTCGAGAAAATTGGCCGCTGTCGTGCCGACGCGCGAATCGGTCTGGGCGAATAAAAGGCCGGCGGTGAGGAGGCAAAACGCGACAACTGTCAAAATATTTCGGATGCGCATATCCATTCTCCGCATAAAGGTTAGAACATGAACCCGACGCCCAGCTTGACCTCGCGCGGGGCGGAGTACATCGCCGGATTTTGATACTGGTCTTCGATAGTGTTAAAGTTGGAACGGAACGAGAGGTACTGGGCCGGGTAAATGATCGACTCATAGGCATGGCCCGTGTAACCGTAAACACTCATCTCGTTGCGGGTATCGAGAAGGTTGCGCACGTAGGCGAAGAAGCGCAGCTTCATGTTGCCGTTGAGAGGCAGATCATACTGGCCCTGCAGGTCAAAGTTGTAATTGGCCGGTTTCTTGCCATTGTTGGGCAGCAGGCTCTGACGCGCCAGACGGCTGGTCGGGATCGGATTATAGTCGTAGGGGAAGCCGGAATTAAAAGAGCCGGTCACACTCACCGAAAGATTGCGCATGGTGTAGCCCAGGGTGCTGTTGAGGGTGTGGCGCTGATCCCAGCTCATCGGGATAAGCTTGGGCACCGGATCGATGTTAACAGCCAGGCGGCTGTAGGTGGAGCTGGGATTGTCCGCATTGCCGCGGGTGTACTGCAGGGTGTAATTGAGATTAGCGAAAAGCGGGCCGGACTGATAGTCAAATTTCAGTTCCAGCCCCTTGGTGTTGCCATAATCCTTGTTGTCGTAGACCCCGTAACGCGTCTCATTATAGGTGGTCCAAACCACCGCACTCTGCAGGTCATAGATGTCGCTGTAATAAACCGAGACATCCATGCCGAGTCCGGGCAGCAGCTGCTGCCACAATCCCATCTCATACTTGACCGTCTTCTGGGCTTCCATGAGGGGATTGCCGTGAGTGGTGCCGAAATCATTGGTCGGCACGATGAAACGGTAATTGGTATAGAGCGAATACATCGGCGGCATCTGGAAAAAGTGGCCGTAACTGAAATGGAGCACCGCCGTGCTGCCGAGGGTGTAGGAGAGGCCAAAGCGCGGGCTGAGCTGGGTCTGGATAGGGGCCTTGAGCATGGTGGACTGCATATTGGGATCTTCGTAGAGCCCCTGATTGGAGGGGTTGCGCCGGTTGGAGGGATAATAGGTATTGGAGTTGAAATAGTCGTAGCGCAAGCCAAAATTCATCACCAGGCTCTCGTATTCCATCTTGTCCTGCAGATAAAGCGAGTAATCCCAGGGCTGCTTGATGTAGCGGTCCATCGAGATCGACTCTTCGGGCACAAACTCCGCCTGATAGGGGAAAAACTGCATGCGCTGGGCGACGGGGTCGTACCAGCGCGCCTGCAGCAGGGGCGAGTCCCATTTGACATCGCGTGTAGGCACCGGCCAGTTTTTCAGATACTGCTGGCTGTACTGGACGCCGGCCTTGAGGCTGTGGTGCTTGGTCGCCTGCCAGGTAAAGTCATATTTGGTGGTCATCAACTGGGTGAAGTATTCGGAATGGCTGCGGTCCTGGCCGCCGGCGGAGAAGCCCCCGACGCTGCCGCCGTACTGGGTGCTGAGGTAGCGCGGATCGAAGGGATCCTTGTACATAAAATAGCCGTTCCAGTTGTCGGTGAAAGAAAACTTGAGTTCGTGGAAGGCGCTGCGGCTTATGGCGTGGTTGAGCTTGAAGGAGTACATCGCGGAGCGGGAGTGGCTCTTGCCATAGCCATCAGGATTGTACTTGTAACCGTGGCTGTAGCCCTGGCCGTTGCCCTTTTCTAGGGTGTAGGTGGCGGCCATGCGCACGTTCTTGATCAGGTTGAAAGAGAGTTTGCCGAAGAAGGAATAGTTCTCACTCTCGCTCATCGGCACGATCGAGCTGTCGCCGGTGTGTTCCGAGTAGTAGCGGACGCCGTTGACAAAGACGTCCCAGGGGGTTATATCCGCCCCGGCGACATTGCTCTCGGCCATGTTGCTGTAGTTGTCGACATTAAAGCGGCGGATGCCATTGAGAAAACCGAGGTCATTCTGGTAGCGCACATTGGCGAGGAAGTTAATCTTGCCCTTCCAGATCGGGCCCTCGATCTGGGCCTTGTAGTCCTGGATGCGGGTGACATCGCCGCGCTTGAGGCCGACATAGACGCCGTCGGATTTGGGCAGATAGTTACCAAGGTTGGCGATGATCGAGCCGTGGAACTGGTCGGCGCCGTCCTTGGTCACCATGTTGACGATGCCGCTCATCGCCTTGCCGTACTCGGCGTTGAAGGTGCCGGTGATGACCTCGAGGTCCTGCACCACCTCTTTTTCGAGCTGAATGGTGGAGCCTTCACCGTAGAGGGTTTCGTCGACCTGCATGCCGTCGATGAGATAGGAGACCTCGTTGGAGCGGCCGCCGCGGAAGTGGCCGCCGACGACGCCGGCCTGGAGTTCGATGACCTGTGAGACCTCCTGGACGGGCATGAGCTGGATCTGATCGGAGGAGACATTCTTGATCGAGCTGGTCTGGTCCTTTTTGATCGAGATCTTGGAGGCGGTGACCACCACTTCCTGGCCCTGGATGACGGTCTCGTGGAGGCGGATGGGGACGTCGAAGGTGCGGTTGGTGGAGACCTGGGCCTCTACGCGGGCCGACTCGTAGCCGACCATGCGCACGAGCATGGTGTATCGACCCGGGGTCACATTGATGATGTAAAAGTCGCCGTTGAAATCGCTGACGGCGCCGAGGTTGGTGCCTTCGAGGATGACGTTGGCGCCGTAGAGGGGCTCACCCTTGGTGGCGTCCGTGACCCGGCCGGTGATTTTGCCGGTGGTCTGCGCCCAGGCGGTGGTGCAGAGGAGCAGGAAGAGCAGGAGCAGGGGGGATTTGCGGAAACCCATAACCTTACCTCACATTCAGGTGAACAAGGAGTGGGAACTGGATATTTTCGCGGTTGTGGAATATCCTCCGGGCGGGGGGCATTCCGTTCGGGGCGGCATCGGTCGCAGCTGCGGCGGGGTGCGCGGCCCGCAAAAGGTGCGCCTCGGTG
>JAKQKF010000373.1 GCA_029560815.1 bacterium | reverse complement strand
GCGCCGACCACATTGACGGCCGGGGAGTGGAGATGCATCAGATAGTAGAGCGAGGGCACAGTGAAGATGAGATGGGTGTCGTTGGCGAGGAGGGCCTGACCATGATCGGTCAGGCGGCCGTTGATCACCCAGGCGTTGCTGCCGTGACCGCCCGTCGGGACGTTGAAGAAGCGCCGCAGCCCCTCCTCCCCCTGCCGGAGCACGGCACTGACCGGCGCGCCCTCACCGGATTTTTCATCCCTTCCCTCCAGGCGGGGTGTTCTCCGCAGAGAGTCAGGGGCCGGCAATGGCAAAAGACTGCGCAGAAAGCGGTCCATCCGCGAACGACGCTTGAGCGGTGCACCAGCAGTCGAGTCGCTCTCCTCCACCTCGACCGGAAACGGCCGCAGTCCCGGCAGGGCCTCCGGCAGGAGACGGACGAACCTGAGCGAATCCACTTTAACAGCGGTCTCGGTGTAGACCAGGTCGATGTTCCAGCCCATGCTGAGCAGCCAGCCGATCAGACGCATGCAGGCCAGGCTCTCCTCCGGCTGCCAGGGATCCGGCTTGTAGCGCAGAGCACCGAATTCGAGCGGCAGTTGTTTGGCGGTGGCGATATAGGCGTTGATGCCGTCGCTGTAGGCGCGCAGGTTGGCGGCGGTAGCGGCGGGCAGCGTCGGCAGGAGCCGGCGGCCGCTCCGGCTGAAGCCGATAGTGCGCACGAAGAGATCGACTTCGGTCAGTTCGGGGCCGAGGATTTCCGCCAGCCGGCCTGCGGCGGCGCGGCGCAGGATATCCATCTGCCAGAGCCGGTCCTGTGCGCAGCTGTACCCGGCGGCGAAGTAGAGATCATGCTCGCTGCCGGCATCGATGTGCACAACACCCCATTCATCCCGTCCGATCTCGACCTGCCGCTCCAGGCCGGAGGCGGAGAAAGTGCCGCTTTCAGCCGGGACGGAACGGCGAATGGAGAGGTAGCCGAAGAGGATAAAGGCCGCTGCACAGAGCAGGATGATGGTTGTTATGAAAGCGAAACGCTGCTTGAAAGACATCTTTTATTCCGTTAATGAAAAAGGCAAGAGATGGGAACTCTTGCCTTCAGGAAAGCTGTGCTCCCGCAGTGCGGGGATCAGCGCCGTTTGGTTTTTTCAGTTCCGCTGCCAGACGATTTGGATTCCCGGCGGTCGGAGCCGGAATCGGTGCCGGTGCCGGCTGCAGCCGGAGTGCTCGCCGGCGAGGAGGAACCGGAATTCTGGTTAAAGCTCCGGCGGGTATCTTTCGGCTGGGTCTCGCCGGAGGATTTGCTGCTGTCGGCCGGCTGCTTGCCGAGCGAGGGCGAAGTGACCGTCGGGGCGTAGCTGCCCGAGTAACTGCCCGAATAGTCAGAGTTCTGGGGATAGCGCTGCCGGAACTCCTCCGGGGCAAAGGACTGGCCGGACGACTGGTCATAGTAAGCTTCGGCGGCATCCTGCCACCAGGGCAGCTGATAGTAAAAGAGCCAGTCGAAATCGCCGGCATGGGCGGCAGGAATGGAGGGGTTGAGCGGCATCCGCCGCCACTCCTCCACATACTCCTCATCGTTTTCGGCCGCGGCCTGCGGCAGGCGAATGATGGTGTAGCAGCCGCAGAAAGAGATCACCGCGGTGAGAAGAAGAACAGCTGTCAGACGATAGGGTTTCATCGTGCTCCAGAAATATGGTTTGTTCTTAAAAAATGACGACCTCAAACAGCGCCGCCTGCTCACAGCCAGTTTCGGCTTACTCTAAAATGTGAAAGTGCAGGAGCGGCTTTCTCCCGCCCGGTTACCGGTCGCGGTAGTTGTCATCTCTTCTCCGGCTGCCGAAAATACGCTCCCAAATCGAAATCTTCCTCGTCTGGGTGTATCTCGTGTCGCGGTCGGTGGCGCGGGTGAAATAGACGATCTTGAGGACGCGGACATAGTCCCGGTTACCCAGATTGTCCGCGAGCAGATTCTTGGCGGAGAATTCAAGGAACATATTGGGCTGGAAAGCCCAGCGCACGCCGGCATTGAGAAATCCCTTGCTGCCGAAATTATTCCTGACAAGACCATTGCTCCCGACGGGCATCGGGATCGCGTCGTTGTTGAAGCCAAAGGCGTATTCACCGACCACGGCGAGGTCACGCCCCAGCTGCCAATCCATACCGCAAAAGAGATCGGGGAAACGGTCTTTGTCGCTGGTCTCCAGGCTGTAGTTGGCGCCGACGTGCAAGCCGACGTTCCAGAAGGCCCGGTAGTTCTTGGAGGCGACAACGTAAAAGCCGCGGGATTTGTAGGTATAGCGTTTGTAGGGGACCTTGGTGGCGTCGATGGATCCCTGCGGGACACCAGGATAATCGGAATCCCGCCAGTACTTGCCGTAGCCCTGGGTATCGAGTCCGAGGACGACCGAGAAAAAGCGCGAGGTTTCGTCGACCGCACGGTAGGCGATGTGGACGGCGGGGGCGTCATTCCATTTGATAAGCTGGTCCCCGATGATGTAATCGGCTCCGTAGGAGATGCCGAACATCATTCGTTCCGAGATCCCGGCCGAGAGACGGGCGAGCATGCCGCCCTCCTCGAAGAGGAGGAGACTGCCGCTGACATGGCCACCCTTGAGGAGGCTGGCTGTCGGCAGGTCGATCAGCTGCAGGGTATTGATGAAATAGTCCTCTCTGCTGCCCGGCCGGGAAGAATCCCGTCTGTTGATCTCGCGCTTGGAGAGCTGGGCCTGCACCGGCGTGGACAGGCAAGCCATGGCGAGAAGCAGGAAGATAATTTTGCGCATAAGGATGACCCTTTTGCCTTTTCCAGATTTATTGAATATAGCGAAATGGCCCCTCAAAGTCAACGATAAATCCGGCGGCCTCAGGAGCGGAGGAAGAGGCCGAATCCGACGCCGACCTGGACAAGCGTCCGCCTTTTCTTAAAGACCTCACCGCCCGGGAAAAGTTCGATGAACTGCAGCTTGACGCGCAGGGTCGAAAACCGGCCGAACTGGGAGAAAGTGCCGATGCCGGCCATTACCGCCGGACCTGAATAGGTGGTGTTGGGCTTTTGCGACAGGGAGTAGCCCTCCGACCAGAGGCCGACGCCGAGATTGGCAAAGATGGATGAGCTGACCCCCAGGTCGAGCCGGTAGATATCATTCTTGCGATAGCCCGAGGGGACCAGATCGAAAAGCCGCATGCGCACACTGCCCATTATAAGTGTGGAGATGCTCACGGAATCGGGCTGAAAACTGATGCCGACACCGGGCTCAATGTCAATGCCGATATTGCGGCTCAAATAATAGGCGATCAGGCCGTCAAAACCCAGATCGCTATAGTTCCGCTGCTGGGCATCCTGGCTGGAATGAAAAGAGATGGATCCCCCGACTTCCGTCGAGCCTTTTCTCTGCGCCATAAGCGGAACCGAACAGAGAAGCATCAGGACCACAACCGCACGTTTCACATGACCTCCCATTGAATCGCAGGATCCGGTTTGTTTGCTGCAACAGGGT
>JAKQKF010000311.1 GCA_029560815.1 bacterium | reverse complement strand
CTGCCAGCTGGCCGACCTCCTCTTTCGTGGCCACTTTGGTCATGATAAAGTCGGCCATATTTTCAACGAGATGGTAGAGACTCTCAAGGGTAATTTCAGCCATCATACACCTCAAAAACGGGGGTACTTAATCTGTTGCCGGATATTAGTACTTTCGCAGTTCAAGTGCAAGTGATTTTGGGGGAAATTTTCGCCATAGACCGCACCAGCTCGATAGTTATCACCCAGCAGGCTATGTTCGAAAACCGAGACTCGGGCTGGAGGGTTGAGCGAGTTGGGGGCTGGCGGGCGCGAAGGGGGTGGGTGCGAGATTTGGGGGCCAGGCCGGTAGGCGCGAACAAGGTGGGAACGAGAGGGGAGGCGGCTCCCACCCGGCCGGGTGGGAGCGAGATTAGGGAGCGAGTCAGAAAGCGGCGAGAAGCTCCTGCATGATCTCCTCCCCCCTTTTGAGTTCCCGCTCGATGCACGCCTGCAGGGTTTCGGGGTGTTTCTCGCGCAGCCCCCTGATGCGCCAGGTCTCGATGACCTTTTGCAGATGCAGGGTGTCGATCTGATCATCGGCGGCGACGGCGAGGCGGTTGAGGTTGCGCACCAGGCGCAGGAATTCGTAGTGGCGGTAGAGCTCCTCCAGGACGGCGGCGTGCTGCGGCAGCAGGGCCTCGAGTTTTTTAAACATGGTATAGTTCGAGTTCTCATAGAGTTCGAAGCGGGCGCGGAAGATGTCAAGCAGCATCTCGACGTCGCGGAGGCCGCCGGGGGCCTCCTTGAGATTGAGGCCGTTCCCGTCCCCCGGTATTCCGGTGTAATATCCGTGCCGGCGCGCGATCTCCTCCCGCATCGCCTGCACATACTCCCCCTTGTGCACGAAAATCCCCTCCACGATGATCTCCCGGTAAAACTTGTCCCAGAGCGAACGTCCGCCGACGATCATGCGCGCCCCGAGCAGCTGCGACATGTCGATAAAGCGCTCCCCGTTCTCCGCGGCGAGCAGGGATTTGATCTGCGCCGGGGTGCAGATGAAGGAGCCGAAATGGTCGCCGAGGCGGTAGTGGGGCATCACACCGCTGCGGCTGATCTCCCGGTGCATGCGCTTGAGGATGTCGATATAGTAGGCGTGGTCGCCGGGCTCCTCCGAATCGAGGAGGAGGATGAGATCGTGGTCGTCGTCGAAGGCGAGCATGTGGCCGTAGCCGCCGGTGACGAGGATGCCGAGGGCGGGGCGCTCCCGATGGGGATGTTTGCCTTTCTCCTCCACCCGCTGCTTGCAGGTGTCGTAGAGCAGGCGGA
>JAKQKF010000298.1 GCA_029560815.1 bacterium | reverse complement strand
GACGATCAGATCAGCCGTTCCGAGACCGATTTGGCCTGCATGAACAGCCCCAGATAGTCCATGCCGCCGGCCTTGGAGTCGGTGCCGCTCATGTTAAAGCCGCCGAAGGGATGGGCTCCGACCATGGCGCCGGTGCATTTGCGGTTGACGTAGAGGTTGCCGACGTGGAATTTTTTCTTGGCCTCCTCGATCTTGTAGCGGTCGCGGGTCCAGACTGCGCCGGTGAGGCCGAATTCGGTGCTGTTGGCGATGCGGATGGCCTCCTCGAAATTCTTCGCCTTGATCACTGCCAGCACCGGCCCAAAGATCTCCTCCTGGTCCAGGGGCGTGCCCGGCTGGATGTCGGCGAATATGGTAGGCTGGATGTAATAACCCTCGCCCGGGGCCTTGGCCCCGCCGCAGATGAGGCGGCCATCCTTCTTGCCGATCTCGATATAGCCGAGGATCTTTTCTTCCGAGGCCTGGTTCGCGACGGGTCCCATGTAGGTGGAGGGATCCTCGGGTGGGCCGACGGTCAGCTTTTTGACCCGCTCGGTGAGGAGGGCGATGATCCTGTCATAGACCTCCTCGACCACGATGGCGCGGGAGCAGGCCGAGCATTTCTGCCCCTGGAAGCCGAAGGCGGAGGCGGCGATGGCAGTAGCCGCTTCTTGCAGGTCGGCGTCGGCATCGACGACAATGGTGTCCTTTCCGCCCATCTCGGCGACCACACGTTTGACCCAGATCTGGCCCGGGGAAACCTGCGAGGCCAGGTTGATGATGCGCAGACCGACCTCCTTGGAGCCGGTGAAGGAGATGAAGCGGGTCTTGGGATGGGTGACTAAATAGTCGCCGATCTCGCCGCCGCTGCCGGGGATGAAGTTGAGGACGCCAGCCGGCAGCCCCACCTCGCGCATGATCTCGACGAGCAGATAGCCGATGCAGGGGGTGTCGGAGGCCGGCTTGAGCAGCACGGTATTGCCGGTGACGATGGCCGCGGCCGTCATGCCGGTGAGAATGGCCATCGGAAAATTCCAGGGCGGGATGATGGCGCCGACGCCAAGAGGGATATAGTTGAGTTCGGGGAACTCGTTGGGAAATGGAGTGGCGCCCTTGACCTCGCTCCAGCGCAGGGCTTCGCGGGCGTAGAATTCGAGGAAATCAATTGCTTCGGAGGTGTCGGCGTCGGCTTCGGGCCAGCTTTTGCCGATTTCAGTGATCATCCAGGCGTTGACCTCGAGCTTGCGCCGTCGCATCACCGCCGCCGCCTTGAGCAGGATGATGGCCCGCTCCTTGGGGGCGACCCAGCGCCATTTTTCAAAGGCCTCGAGGGCGGCCTTCATGGCGAGATCGACCTCGGCCTGTCCGGCCTTGTGAAAGGTCCCCACCACCTGGCTGGTGTGGGAGGGGTTCATCGACTTGAAGGTTCTGCCGGTGGTCACATCCCGGCCGCCGATGAAGAGGGGATACTCCCGGGCGGACTGGCTGGCGACCAGTTTCAGGGCTTCCTGCTGTTTTTGCCGGATTTCCGGCTTGCTGAAATCAGTGAAAGACTCATTGTGAAAAGGGGAAAGCATAAGGCTCCTCCTGGGGATGGGGTCAGACGGGCGCAGCGGGAGGGTGGGGCCCGCTGCACGTTTTCACGCCTTATTTTAGGTCTTTAAAGCTTGAAAGTCAAGGCAAATCTGGCTCAAGTGGAG
>JAKQKF010000279.1 GCA_029560815.1 bacterium | reverse complement strand
CCTGCGCACCTCCTTGAGCAGGGTCCGGGCGGCCAGGGGCGGCAGGGCGAGGGGCTCCACCGGCGCAGTTGCACCGGGACGGCAGACTCCCGCCGGAAAAACATTGGGGCGCAGGGAAGCCATCTGAAGATCCCCCGCAAGCACTACTTTAGCGACGACCTTGCCGGCGTAGAGAGGCTTTTGGGCCGTCAGGCCGCCCTCCTGCCAGCTGATGGCGATGCAATCGCTGGCCAGGGTTCCATCCAGGGCCGCGGCGACGCGCGGCGCCAATTCCCGGCCCGCCGAGGTGGCGGGAAAGAGGACGACCCTCGCCCCGCATTGCCCGATCGCGGCCTTGACCACTTGAGCATAGTGATCGCCCTGGAAAACGGCGAGGGTCTGATCGGCGGCGATCAGCACCCGATCCGCTCCACTGGCGCCCAGAGCGCCAGCCTCCGCGCAACCCCCGGCACCGGTAATCACCAGGGCGGTTACCTCCCCCCCCATGGCATCGGCCAGCAGCCTCGCCTGGGTGGTCACTTCATAACTCACCTTGCGCAGTCCCTTTTCGCCGGCCTCGGCGACCGCTAAAACCATCGGCATAAAAACTCCTTCTCTGTTTAGATAACCCTGGCTTCAGTATGAAGCAGACGGATGAGCTCGGGTACGGCTGCGGCGCCCTCGCCGACATTTCTGCCGCCGGCACGGGCGGGAGGCGGGATCAGACTGGCGATGCGGAGGCGTCCCGCCTCCAGCGCAGCCGGCTCTTCAGGGATGGCCATCTCCATAGCGGCCATTTTGCCGCGTATGGAGGGGTAGCGCGGCTCATTGAGTCCCTTCTGGCAGGTGACCACGGCGGGAAGGGGGGCCTCGAAGAGCGCCGTGCCGTCGTCCCGCTCGCATTCAGCGCTCAGGCTGGCGCCGGCGAGGGTCAGCCGGGTGACCACGGTGAGGCAGGGCAGCCCGAGCAGCTCCGCCAACATGGGACCTACCTGCATGTTGCCGTCGTCGATCGACTCCTTGCCGAGCAGGATGAGATCGGGGGAGAAGCTGGCGGCGGCCCGGCTGAGGGCGCGGGCGGCAGCCAGCCCGTCGAGAGCGGGCTCATCCGCGCTGAGATGGAGCACCTCATCGGCGCCCATCGCGGCGGCGTTGCGCAGCACCTCGGCGCAGCGGGCGGGACCCAGGGTCACGGCCCGGACCAGGCTGCCGGGATTGGCCTCCTTGATGCGCAGGGCCTCCTCGAGGGCATATTCGTCATAAGGATTGAGGATGAACTTTACACCCGCCACAGAGATGGTGATCTGGTCGGCGGCGATGCGAAGCAGGGCCTCAGTATCGGGGACTTGTTTGATGCATACCAGGATCTTCACGCGTGTATGCTCCTTTCAGGGAGAATAATCTGGTCAGGCTCAGGCGCAGGTTGAAACAGGCCTGTGCCCCTGACCGTTATGATCAGGGGCCGGGCAGCGGGCTGGGAATAAATAAATGTGCGCCTGTGAAGCGGAGAGAAACCTATTTGGCGATGCCGTGCAGGATCACCGAGGTGATCTCGTCGGCAAAGCTGGAGAGCAGCGTCCGTTTGGGCTTGCTGACCGTATAGTTGGTGGCGATCTGGTCCACCGCGCCGAAGAGTATTTGTTTGAAGATGGAGGGGTGGATTGCTGTCTTGAATTCGCCCGAGATCTGTCCTTCGACCAGGGCGGCGGAGATCAGATCGAGATATTCCTTGAAACGGCCGCCGTGGTAGCCGAGGATGAACTGGCTGCAGAAGCGCATCTCTACCTCGAGCAGATGGGCCATATCGGGATTGCGCTCGACGAAGGTGAGATGGCTGTGGATAAAGGTGGCGATTTTTTCAGTCGCAGTGGTTTTGGTGGCCATATTTTCGCGCATGCGATTTATGAGCGGTTCCATCTCCTCCTCGAAGATGGAAATCATCAAATCATCCTTGTTCTCGAAATAGAGATAGGTCGTGCCCACGGCCACACCGGCCTCGCGGGCGATATCTTCCATCT
>JAKQKF010000165.1 GCA_029560815.1 bacterium | reverse complement strand
ATGATTTTTGCGCGTCTGGCTGATAAATACCTTCATCTCAACGAAGTCCAGAAGGCGATCGAGATTTGTCAATCCGGACTGCGCAACCATCCCCAATACACGAGTGCCTATTTTGTTCTGGCCAAATGCCATCTCGCTCTTAAGCAGTATGAGGAAGCGGAGAAGCACCTCAAACATCTTTTGAATCAGGACCCACGCCACCTCAACGGCCACAAACTTTATTCCGAGTTGATGGCGAGGATGGGGCTCTCCCTGCGTGAACGCGACAGCCAGGTCAGAATTCATGATCTGGACCCGCTCTATCCCCTGACCGAGGCCGAACCGGGTTTTGCGGCGGAGCAAGCGCCCGCACCGGTCGAGCGTTTTGCGCCGGAGAGGGCGGCTCCGCCGGCCGCGCCCAGTGCGCCGGCGATCGAAACTGAGCCGGCAGAACCTTTCGAGCCGGTGATCACGCCGAAGGCTGCCGCCGCCGATGCCCGCCCCACCGAATCCGTAGTGAGCGATTACAAACCCCCTGTGCCGGAGATGGATCTCGACGCCTTTACCCGCGAGCTGGCGGCGCTGGAGGTCCCCGCTGATGAGGAGCTGGCCGAAACACCGGCCGGACTCGCCGGCACGGTCGAGCCGATTGCCGAAACGGCCGCACCCCTCCACGAACCGGAAAACGATTTTGAGCGGGAAGAGGTCCATTTCTCGGAAATCCTCGATGATCTGTTCAGCCTCAGCCGCGATGAAGAGACCCGGCGTGAGCTGGAAGAGCGCAGCACCCTCCAGCGCGCAGCCCTGCAGCCTGAACCCGAACTCGGTCCCCCGGCGCCCGAGGCTGAAGAGTTCCTGCCGGCGGAAGAACCTCCCTTCGCGCTGCAAGATGAACCTGAATACCGCTTGACGCCGGAGTCCGAGTCTGAACCCCGTTATAAGCCGAACCCGGATCCTGAACCCCGATACATACCGAACCCGGATCCTGAACCACGCTATACGCCGCAACCCGAACCGCTCTACCGCTTCGAACCTGAACCGGAACCCGCGCCGGAGCCGGAGCCTTTGCCCTTTGAAGAGCCTCCAGCTCCGCCGGAGCCGCTGCCGGAAGAGCGCAGGATGTCGCCCGTGCTGCCTTTCAGAGGCGATGAAGAGTGGCCGGATGAGCCTGTCTTCGACACGCCGCCTGAACCGGAGAGCCCCATCCGCCTCGAACCCCCGGCCGCCGGATCCGGCCCTTTCAGCGAGCGCGAAGCAGCCTCTCAGCTCGGCCCCGCTGACGGCCGCGGCATCGGCGACGAGCTGGAGGACCAGCCTCTGAGCGAAGAGGAGGAAGAGGAGCAGTTCAGCAGCTTCCTCTCCAACCTCGACCGGCTGGGCGGAGCCGCCCTCGAGAACGGGGAAGAGGATCTCCTTACCACCACCGGAGAAAAGGGATTTACTCCGCCCTGGGATGAGGAGCCCGAAGAGGAGCCGCTCCAGCAGGCCGGGCCGGAAGAGCAGGAGACGCCCCGCCGTCCGCTTCAGCCGCCGGCGCCCGAAGAGGAGCCTATGGCGCCGGAGGAGCCCGTGGACGAAAAGCCCAAGGAAAAATTTGTCACCCCTACTCTGGGCGAAATTTATGCTGCGCAGGGCCAGTACGCCAAAGCGATCAACGTCTTTGAGATGCTGCTGAAAAAGAATCCCGAAAACGAATGGTACCGCACCAAACTTGAATACCTGCGCAAACGTCAGGAGGATGAAAGCAAATAGCCTCTGCGCCGCAGCGCTGGCCGGGCGAAATCTCCTCGATCCGCCCGGGCGCTGCAGCTCTTGCTCGCTCTCACCGGTGGAAATGGACGGCCGTGGTCATCTCTGTTGTGATCGTCACATATAATAACCACGCTGAAATCGGCGCCTGCCTGAACGCGCTCCACCTTGCCTCGGCATCTTTTACCACGCATCTCTACCTCATCGATAATGCCAGCACCGACGGCACCGGTGAGCTGCTGGAGGCCTCCCGCAGCCGCTGCACCTCGCAATTTCACCATTTTCTCCTTATCCGGAATGAGCAAAACCGGGGCTATACAGCGGCGGTCAATCAGGGGCTGCAGCACTGCCGCGGCGATTTCATTCTGCTGCTCAACCCCGATGTGGTTATTCCGGAGGAGGCCCTGACCATTCTGCTGCGCCAGTTCGAGCGCGATCCTGCCATCGGCATTGTGGCGCCGCAGCTCCGGTTTCCCGACGGCCGGATTCAACCCTCCTGCCGGCGCTTTCCCCGCAGGCGCGATGTGCTCCTCGAGGTGAGCGGACTGGTCCACATCACCCGGCGGCTGGGCGGCAGGGACTGGAAGATGACCGACTTTGACCATCGCCACAGCCGCTTCGTCGATCAGCCCCAGGGGGCTTTTTTGCTGGCCCGGCAGGTGCTCCTTGACCGCCTGGGCGGCCTCGACGAACGCTATTTCATGTTCTTCAGCGATGTGGAGTGGTGCGAACGGGTCATCGCCGCGGGCTGGAAAATCTGGTTCTGCAGCGACACTTTCGTCTACCACCACAAGGGAGCCAGCGTCTATCGCGAGCGGCCGCGGATGCTGGTCACCTCGACGCGCTCCTTCATCGATTACCTGAGCGCTCACGACCGCTCCCGATACGACCGGCTCGCCACAAAATTCGTTGCGCTGATCTTGCGACTGACGCTGCAGGCGCGCCTGCTTGCCCTAAAGGCCAGGAAACTTTTTATCCGATGAAACCGCTGCATCCACCCACAGGGAGGAGGACCGGATTTTTTATTCCGGCGCTCCTGCTCACCGCCGCGCTTCTCGTCCCGCTCTCTCCGGCCGGGGCACAGCCGCAAACCCTTCTCGTCAAAATGGCCGCTCCTCTGCCTGCCGCTGCCCGCGATGAGGCCGGCGCCCTGCGCAAGCAGAGCACCGGGCCGCTGAGCGCACTCGCCGCGCGGCCGGAGGTCGCCCTCATCAAACCCCTCTTTCCGCCCGCTGACAGGATCACCGCCGGCGCATCTATCCCGCCTGAGCGGATCGAACTAGGAAAATGGCTCATCCTCACTCTGGCCACGACGGCCGGCACTGATGCCCTCGCCGAAGAGCTGCAGCGGCTTCCGGAGGTGATCTGGGCCGGAGCGCCGCGCTGCTTTCATCTCGACTATACGCCCGACGATCCCCTCTTCAGCCGGCAGTATGGCCTGCGCAAGATTTCCGCTCCGGCCGGCTGGGAGAGCGGACGGGGCAGCCGCGAGATCGTCATCGGCGTGATCGACACCGGCATCGACTATGACCACCCCGACCTGAAGGAGAATCTCTGGGTCAACGCCGGCGAGGATTTGAACGGGGACGGCCTGGCCGATTCCCTCGACCTGAACGGCGTGGATGATGACGGCAACGGTTTCATCGATGACGTGCAGGGCTACGATTTCACCGATGCCCCGAACTATCCGGACGGCGGCGATTATCGCGGACGCGATGCCGATCCGATGGACGAGATGGGGCATGGCACCGCTGTAGGCGGCATCATCGCCGCCGTGGCCGGCAACGGCCTTGGCATCGCCGGGACCGCCCCCGGCTGCAGGGTGATGAACCTGCGCGCCTTCACCGCCGGCGGAAACGGTGAGGAAGACGACGTCGCCGCCGCCATTCTCTATGCCATCGAAAACGGCGCGGCGGTCATCAACATGAGCTGGGGAGACGTCTTCGTCTCCCGCCTCCTGGATGACGTCCTTCACTATGCCTCAGCCCTGAATACGGTCCTGGTCGCCTCCGCCGGCAACAGCGCCACCGATCAGATCCATTATCCCTCAGCCTTCGCCAACACCATCTCCGTCGGCGCAACCGACGCCTCCGATCAGCTCGCCGGTTTTTCCAATTACGGCCCTTCGATCGATATCGTCGCCCCCGGCGTCAATATCCTCACCACCGCGCGCGGCGCGCAGTATGACTCATCCCTCAGCGGTACCTCTTTTTCGGCCCCCTTTGTCTCAGCCGCGGCCGCCCTGCTGCTCTCGCAGCAGCGGGAACGCTCCCCGGATGGCGTGCGCAGCCTCCTGACCACCTCCGCTCAGGATCTCGGCCCGCAGGGCTGGGATATCTACTACGGGGCCGGAAGGCTCGATCTCGCCCGCGCACTCGCTCCGGGCCTCGCCGCTGAGGTCCGCATCACTTCCCCATGGCTCGATCAGGGTTTCCAGGAGAGCCCGATCGAAATCGTGGGCTCCGCCTGGACACCCTCCCTGCAAAGTTACACCCTGGAGTGGGGGATGGGAGACAACCCCGCCGCATGGTCCCCGATCACACCGCCGAGCCCCAACCGCGTCATCGACGGCCTGCTGGGCAGCTGGGAGGAACTCCCTGCGGCGGATACCAGTTACACTATCCGCCTGCGGATCCAGAACAGCAACGGCTCCGTCGAACAGTCCCAGGTGAGGATCTTCATCGACCGGACCGCCCCGGTCATCTCGAACATCGAACTGATCCCCATGTACGACGCCGGCAATCCCTCCTGCCTGCTCCAGTTCGAAACCGATGACCTTTGCGAGGGTGAGATCCTTTTCCGCCCAGCGGGCGGCGCTGCTCCCTGGCAGGAGGCGCCGATGAGCTATCGCAGCTATCAGCCGCGGCTCCATCTCACCCGGGATCTCGGCGCGCAGGTGCTCGATGTCCGGATCAGCGTGGACAATCCCGCCGGACTGCGCACTGTTTCCGACAGCCTGCTCCGGGTGGACCTGAGCCCGCCGCCGCTGAATACCATGCGCTACACCCGCCTCGAGGAGAGCCTCCCGCACGGCCATCTGCTCGACCGCTCCGCCGATTTCAACGGCGACGGCCGGCCCGAGATCGTCATCGGCGCAGCCGACAGCCAGGGCAGGCTCTTCACCACGCTTTTCAGCCGGGATGGATCCGGTTTCCGCCAGCTCTATACCCTGCCCGAATCCGCCATCCCGCGCAGCAGCGGCGACAGCGACGGCGATGGCGTTCCTGAACTGCTGGCGGGCTACGGCTTTACCACCTGGCTCTACGAGGCCGGCGGCCCCGATCCCTTCCGGATGAATCTGGTGCGCCGCTGGCAGGGCGACAGCCGCGTGCAGTACTGGGGCAGCCGCCTGGCCGACCTCGACGGGGACAATCGCAGCGAATTGATCATGCGCGTGGTCCGGACCGGCGAAACCTCCTCCGACCTCTTTGAAGTCTGGCGCAGCACCGGCGGCGGCGAGTTCGAGACCATGGCCGCGCTGCCCAATCCCACCGCCGGGGACAACTTTAACGGCGTGCCGCGCTGCGAAACCGGCGATTTCGACGGCGACGGCCGGCCGGAACTCCTCTTCGGCGACAGCGACGGGGATCTCTACATCTATGAGTACGACGGGAGCGCCTTTTCCCTGACGTGGCAGGAACGGCTGCCCCTGTTCGATGCCATCGATTATATCGCCGCCGGCGATTTCGACGGCGACGGCGAGCAAGAGTTCGCGGCCGGCTCCCACTCCGACCCCAACCTGAACACCGAACACAGCTACGATTCCCGCCACTGGTGCTATCGCATCTATGAGGACACGGGCAACAACGCCTTTGCGCCGGCCGCCGAATGGCGCTTCTTCGGCTACGAGTCGACCCGGGATTTCGAGAGCGGAGTCTCGTGCGCCGACGCCGACGGCGACGGCCGCGCTGAACTCTTCATCGCCGCCTTTCCGGATCTCTATATCGCCGAATACTCCCCGGAGAGAGGCTATGAACTCACCTTTCACGCCGCCCCCATCCGGACCAACGCCGTCGCCGTGGTCGACAGCGATGGCGATGCCCTCATGGAATTCTGGGCGAGTGACGGCGAAGCGGTCCGCCCCCGCGTGCTGGCCGGGAGCCTGACCGGACCCGCCATGCCGGTGGGCGTGACCGCCAGGCCTTTAAACGCCGCGACTGTCGCGCTGGCCTGGCATCCCGTGCCCGGAGCGCAGCACTATCTGCTTTATCGCGGCCCTGCGGCCGACAGCCTGATGCTCTATCAGGAGATCCTCCTGCCCTCCTTCACCGACAGCCTGGTCCGGGCGGGCGCCCGCTATTTTTACGCGGTTGCCAGCCGCGATACGACGCGCACCCCGGCCGTGAGCCTGCGCTCGGAAGTGGTCTCCGCTCTGCCCGGTGAACCGCCCGCGCTGCTCTCCGCTGTGATGAGCGGCGCAAGCTCCCTGCGCCTCCGCTTCACCAGACCCATGAACACCGGCCTGCTGCAGGATGTCCGCCACTATGCCATCACCCCCGAGATCGGCCGTCCGGCCACCGCCCTGCCGCTGGCCTCGGGAGCCGAGGTGCTGCTCAGCCTCGAGGCCCCGTTCGCCGGGTCCGGCTTTTACAGCGTCGAGGTCCGCGGGCTTGAGGACGGCGACGCCATCCCCATCGATACACTCCGCAGCCGCGCTGAATTCGAGGTCACATTTTCCGCCGGCGCCCCCTATCTGACTTCCGTGCGGGCCCTGGCCAACGGCGTCGTCGAGCTGGAGTTCAGCGAGCCGATGCAAAAGGCCTCACTTGAGGAGATCGCCAATTACGACCCGGGACCCGGCCTGCATGTCGCCTGGGCGCAGGCGGTCGCGCCGGACTACCGTTTCGTCCGCCTCCATCTCACCGGCGGCGTCGCCTGGGGCGCAGTGGGCAAACCCCTCACCCTCAAGGTCAGCGGCCTTCAGAGCGCCGGCGGCGCCGCGATGAAGCCGGGGCGCGGCGACACCATCCAGCTCCTCTTCGCCGCCCGGAACCTCGACGATGTCCATACTTTTCCCAACCCCTACCGGCTGTGGATCGACCCGGACGGGATCACCTTCGCCAATCTCACCCCCGAAGCGGAGATCCGCATCATGACCACCGAAGGCCGCACCCTGCGCATCCTCTATGAGGAGAACGGCGACGGCGGACTGGTCTGGGATGTGCGCGACGATCAGGGCAGACTGGTGCCGGCCGGGGTCTATCTCTACCGCATCGCGGCCGCCGGCATGGTCAGGCTCGGCAAACTGGCCGTGGTCCGGTAGGGAGGAGGCCGGTGCTGCGCGTCGGATTGACAGGAGTTTATGGCTGCGGCAAGTCGCTCGCCGCCCGGATGCTGCAGCAAGAGCACGCCATCCCCGTCGTCGATATGGATCTGGCGGGACGTGCCGCAGCCGGGCGAAGCAGCGTACTGCGGCGGCTGCGCGCCGCCTTTGGCCCCGGGGTATTTGATGCGCAGGGAGAGTTGAACCGCAGCGCCCTCGGCCGCATCGTCTTCGCCGACCCCGGGGAGAGGCAAAAGCTCAACGCCATCATCCATCCGGCGATGCTCGCGATCGTCAAGCGGCAGATGCAGCGGATAGCCGCGGGGCGGGCCCCGTACATGGTCGTGGATTCCGCCCTCATCTATGAACTCGGTTTTGAAAAAAAAGTGGACCTGGTTGTGGTGGTCCATCTTCCGCTCGATCTCTGCCTCCAGCGGGCCATGGCCCGTGACGGCATCAGCCGCGCCGAGGTGGAGGAGCGTTTCAATGCCCAGATCGCGCAGGCCGAAAAATGCTGCCGCGCCGACTATCTTCTCGACAACAGCGGCACGGTCGAGGAGCTGAGAACACGGGTGGCGGCGATGCACACCTGGCTGCTCGAGCGCGCCGAGGCTCTCACCGCCTCTCTCCGGCCGGGAGCGGACGGCCGGAGTGCAAACAATTCTAACGGGACGGGTGGATAGTGGCCGGGTAGAGGACGCTCCTTTGCGAGGTGATCATGCATCCCCTGCTGCACGGGAAACCGGCTGTCAAGATCCTGCTCCCCTTCATGGCGGGCATCGCCTGCGCCCGCCAATTCAGCCTCGCCTGGCCGTGGCCCGCTGCAGCCGCCGCGCTTTTACTCCTGCTCGCCTTTATCGTCCGCCGCCGCGCCTCCTGCCTCTTTTCTTTTGCAGCCCTGGCCGCCTTTTTCTGCGCCGGCTGGCTGCGCCTCGCCCTCGTCGAGCAGGTCGTGCCGCCGGATGATATCCGGCGGATGGCGGACTGGCCCGCTCCCCTCAGCCTGGAAGGGGTTATCTCCGCCCCGGTGGAGGAGCGCACCGACCGCAGCATTTTCCGTCTCACAGTCGATTCCCTCTGGAGCGAGGAGCGCGGTTTTGCCGCGCGCGGCCACGCCCGCGTCATCTGGTATGATACCCTCACCACCCTGCGCCAGGGCGACCGGGTGGTGGTCAAGGGCATGCTGCGCAGCCCCGGCGGCGCCCACAATCCGGGCGATTTTGACTATCGCGCCTGGCTCGCCGCCCGCGGGATCCATGTCCAGCTCACCGCAGCAGGGGGGAGCCGGCTCCTCCTTCTTGAACGCGACCAGGACCCCCTGCTGCAGCGCCGGGTAATCCGCCCCATCCGCGACCACATTCTGGCGACCGTGCGCAGCGGACTCGCGGGCGAGGAACAGGCCCTGCTCAGCGCCCTGCTCGTCGGCGTTCGCACCGGGATCGACGATGAACTCCGTGAAGAGTTCTCCCGCGTCGGCGTTGTCCACGTCCTCGCCGTCTCCGGGCTCCACGTCGGCTTTATCCTGGCCGCGCTGCTGCTCTTCATCAGCCTGCTGCGCATTCCCCATAGAGCCCGCCTGCCCGTGCTGCTGGCTGCACTTTACCTCTACGTCCTCATCACCGGCTCGGCTCCGCCGGTGGTGCGCGCCGCCGTCACCGCCGCCCTGCTCCTGGCCGCGCCCATGCTGCAGCGGCGCTTTAATCCGGTCAACGCCGTTGCCCTGGCCGCGATGATCATCCTCCTTTTCAATCCCCTGGATCTCTTCGGGGCGGGTTTTCAGCTCAGCTTTGCCGCCACCCTCGGCATCCTGCTCATCTACCGGCGGCTGGACCGCTGGGCGGCCGCCCGTCTGCCGCAGTGGCGGCAATGGCGCCACCCCTGGCGCAAATCGGCCCTCCAACTCCTCATGGTCAGCCTGGCGGCGCAGATCGCCACCCTGCCCCTCACCGCGTGGTATTTCAATACCCTGCCGCTCTGGGGCCTGGCGGCCAACCTGGCCGTCGTTCCCCTGGTCTCCCTGATCGTCACCATCGGCTTCATCGCCGTCCTCTTCGCCCTGATCTCGCCGCTCGCCGGCTTTATCTTTCTGCAGTGCGACTGGCTGCTGCTAAAGCTGCTCACCGGCATCGTCCACGGCGCGGCGGCGCTGCCCGCTTCCGCTCTGGAGGTCCCGACGCCTCCGCTTGCCGTGCTGGCCGGCTATTACATGGCGGTGGCGCTCATCCTCTCATGGCCGCAGCGCAGAGCGGTTCTGGCCTGGTCCCTGGCTCTCCTGGTGACCGCCAATCTCTGGATCTGGCCGCGCGCGCTGCGGCCGCAGAACGATATCAGGGTGGTCTTTTTCGACGTCGGCCAGGGTGACGCCGCCCTGATCTCTTTCCCCAACCACGTCCACTATCTCATCGACAGCGGCGAAGCCAACGAGAGGTTCGACTGCGGCAGGAGCCTGCTCCTTCCCTGGCTGCGGCGGAACGGCATCCGTGCCGTCGATATGGCCTTCATCACCCACACCCACTCCGATCACGCCGGCGGCGTGCAAACCC
This sequence comes from bacterium, assembly GCA_029560815.1. Next base: position 18,144 of record JAKQKF010000165.1, on the reverse strand, counting down.
TGATGCGCCGGGGCCGGATCAGGGAGTTGGGCCACCCCGGCGGGGCGGCGCTGCCGGCCTTTCGCGCCCTGGACAGCCTGGCGGCGCAGTGCGGGGTGCCGGTGCGTCCGCTCACCGCCGGCGATGATTTTTTCCCCGCGCAGGGGGCCTGGCTCCGCATCCTGCAGGCCGGCGGCGCCGGCGGGGAACAATGGGACGAAAATAATGGTTCAATGGTTATACGTCTGCAATATGGCGGCCGGGTCTTTCTCTTTCTCGCCGATATCGAGGCGCAAGGGGAGAGGTCACTCCTCCGCTGCAGCGATTTTATGCGCAGCGATGTGGTCAAAGTGGCCCATCACGGCAGCGCAACTGCCAGCTCGGAGGAAATGCTCGCCGCCGCCGGGGCCGGCTGGGCCGTGATCTCCGTCGGCCGATACAACCGCTTCGCCCTGCCCGATCCGATAGTGGTGGCGCGCTGGCTGGGAAACGGCAGCCGAGTGCTGCGCACGGATGAACACGGCGCGGTCATCTTCCAGAGCGATGGCGAATCGCTCCGCTGCCTCCGGCCTGAAAATATCTCCCTCTCCACCGGGGAGAAGTAAAGGAATAACGCTGCGCCATGGACTGGCTGGTTTTTGAAAGAGAGCTTTGGCAAGCCGGGCGCTGCCGCATCGCCGGCATAGATGAGGCCGGACGGGGGCCGCTGGCCGGACCGGTAGTCGCCGCGGCCGTGATCTTTGAGCCCGGTACCCCGGTCATCAGCGGCATCAACGATTCAAAAAAACTCTCCGGGGCTATGCGGGAGCGGCTTTATGGCCGGATCGTCGCCTCGGCCCTCGCGGTCGGCATCGGTCTGGCTTCCCATGAAGAGATCGATCGCATCAATATTCTGCAGGCCTCCTATCTGGCTATGCAGCGCGCGGCCGGGATGCTGATCCCTCCGCCCGACTATCTGCTTGTCGACGGGCGCGGGCTGCCGGAGTGCGGTGCAGCCGGCCGGGCCCTGGTCCGGGGCGACAGCCTCAGCATGAGCATCGCCGCCGCCTCGGTTATCGCCAAGGTCACCCGCGACCGGATCATGACCGGCCTCCACAGCGCCTGGCCTGAGTACGGCTTTGCCGGGCACAAGGGCTATCCCACCCGCGAGCATATCGAGGCCATCCGCCGGCACGGCCTCTCTCCGGTCCACCGGCGTTCGTTTCATCCCAAAGCTCTTATGGAGGAGTGAACCGTGGAAGAACCGAACCGGCAGCAGCGCGTCGGCCGGGAGGGGGAGGATCAGGCCGCCCGCTACCTGCAGCAGCTGGGCTGCACCGTGGTCGCCCGCAATTTCCGCACCCGGCGCGGAGAGATCGACCTCATCGTCCGTGACCAGGGGGTACTGGTCTTTGTCGAGATCAAGACCTGTTCCTCCGACGCCTTCGGGCGGCCTGAGAGCTGGGTCACGCCGCGCAAACAGCGCCGCGTCGCCGGCGCCGCCCTCACCTGGATCCACCAGAACCACTGTGAGGATCAGGACTGCCGCTTTGACGTCATCGCCATCGATCTGCGCCGGGCGGAGGGCGGTTTGCAGCACATCCGCAACGCCTTCTGGATGCCCGACATGGATGGACGCTTCTGAACGGAAGCCCCTTTTCACGGATGCACAACCTCGGCCGGGCGGCGGAGCCGGCCGGCAGCCGCGGCGAAATCGGGGGAGATTTTTCTTGATTAAGTGGCCAGGGTTGCCTAAATTAACAGGATTTAAAATACAGGTCACCATGAAAAGCCACCTTAGCTCAGTCGGTAGAGCGGCTCACTCGTAATGAGCAGGTCGTCGGTTCGATTCCGACAGGTGGCTCGAACTATTTATAGAAGCGGCTAACAGGATGGACCTGAATTCGGGAAAAAATATGAAGCGCATTTGGTTGGCAATCGGGTTGATGGGTATGAGTACGCTGGTCCAGGCAGCCGCTCCCAACGGGACCGCCGGATTCCAGTTTCTGAAGAGTTATTCCGGTGCCCGCGCCGCCGGCATGGCGGGCGCCCTGGTCGCGGTCGCCCCGGACATGAGCGCTATCTCCTGCAATCCCGCCGGCATCGCTCTCCTGACCCGGCGCACCGGGAGCTTTAGCTATCTGAACCACCTCCTCGATTTCAATGCGGGCCATGTCGGCTATCTGCATCCCGGCGTCGGGCCGGGCAGCATCGCCGGATCGATCACCTATATGGATTACGGCTCGTTCGACCGGCGCGATCAAAATAACCAGGAACTGGGCGAATTCCGCGCGGGCAGCATCGCTTTCACCGGGGCCTACGCCATGCAGCCTCTCCCCAATCTCTACGCCGGCGCCGGACTCAAATACATCCGCGCCTCGATCGATGGCTACGCCTCCGATGCCGTGGCGATGGACGGAGGGGTGCTCTACCGCATCCCCTCCCAGGAGATGGCCATCGGCGTCAGCTTCGCCAACCTGGGCAAGGTCCTCAGCGCCTTCATCTCCGGCAAGGATCCCCTGCCTTCGGTCTTGAGGATGGGCGTTGCAAAACGCCTCGCTCATTTGCCTCTCATGCTCAGCCTGCAGCTCTACAAGTATTCGGATGAAGAGTGGCATGGCGCACTCGGAGGCGAGTTCACACTCACGGAAAACGTCTTTTTACGCCTGGGCTACGATCAGGCCGGTAGAGAGATGCACGTCGACCAGTCCGGCGACAGTTTCGCCGGCGCCGCTTTCGGACTGGGCGCCGTCTGGCGTGAATTCCAGATCGACTATGCCATCAGCTCGATGGGCGCCCTGGGTGTTCTCAACCGGTTCACCCTCACAGGCAGCTTTTAGCGGGCCCCATCCACTGCCGCAACGCGCCTCACCTCTACCTCTAAACACGGGGAGATCATGACACAGGATACCCAAACCCCGATCACCGTTCCGCGCCTGCTGGAGTTCAAGCAGCAGGGCCGCAAGATCGTCGCGCTGACCGCCTACGATTTTCTCTTCGCCCGGCTGCTCGATACCGCCGGTGTGGATCTGGTGCTGGTCGGGGACTCTGCAGCCCAGGTCTCGGCCGGCCGTGATTCCACTCTGCCGATGACCATGGATGAAGCCGTCTATCACTGCCGCATGGTGCGCCGCGGCATCCGCCAGGCTCTTCTGGTCGCCGATATGCCCTTTATGTCCTATCAGATCTCCCCGGAGGATGCTCTGCGCAACGGCGCCCGCTTTTTCAAGGAGGCCGAGGTGGATGCCCTCAAACTCGAGGGCGGTGCCGCCATCGCCGGGACCGTCCGCCGCATCACCCAGGCCGGCATGCCGGTGATGGGGCACCTCGGACTCACCCCGCAGTCGGTGCGCAAATTCGGAGGCTATGGGCTCCAGGCCAGGGAGGAGGGGGCGGCCGAGCAGCTCCGCGTCGATGCTCTTGCTCTGCAGGATGCCGGCATCTTCGCCCTCACCCTGGAAAAGATTCCCGCTGAGCTGGCCCGCAGGGTCACCGCCGAGCTGGAGGTTCCGACCATCGGCATCGGTGCCGGCCCCGATTGCGACGGCCAGGTGCTGGTCACCTACGATCTGCTCGGCCTTTTTGAAGAGTTCAGACCCCGATTTGTCCGCCGCTACGCGGAACTGGGCGAGTCCGTCCGCGACGCCTGCCGCCGCTATGGTGAGGATGTGCGGGCCGGAAAATTTCCCGGCCCGCAGGAGAGCTATTGATTCCGGGAGTATAAATGGAAATGAGTGAAATACCGGTCGTCACCAGTCCGGCCGGGATGGCCGCAATGACCGAACGCTGGCGCCTGGCCGGCGAGACCATCGCCCTGGTCCCGACCATGGGCTATCTGCACGAAGGACATGCGAGCCTCATCCGGCGCGCCCGGGAGAAAGCCGGCAAAGTGGTGGTGAGCATCTTCGTCAACCCTATCCAGTTCGGCCCCAACGAGGATTATGCCTCCTACCCGCGCGACCTCAAGAGCGATATTGCTCTGGCCACCGCCGAGGGGGCGGACCTGATCTTTGCGCCCGAGGCCGCGGCTCTTTATGGCCCCGATTTTCAGACCACCGTCAGCGTCGCCAACATCACGCAGGGATTGTGCGGAACCTCTCGTCCCGGCCACTTTGCCGGCGTCACCACCGTGGTCGCCCTGCTGTTCAATCTGGTCCGGCCGCACCTGGCTGTTTTCGGCGCCAAAGATTACCAGCAGGCCGCCGTCATCCGGCGCATGAGCGCAGATCTCTTCTTCGGCATCGAAATTGATGTCGCTCCCATCGTGCGCGAATCTTCCGGCCTGGCCCTGAGCTCGCGCAACAGCTATCTCTCCCCGCAGGAGCGCGCCGAAGCCACCGTCCTCTTTCAGTCCCTGCGTCTGGCCGAAGGAGTGGTCCGCGGCGGCGAGCGCGACGCCGGCAAGGTCATCGAAGCCATGCGGGAACTCATCGATGGCGTAGCCTCGAGCCGCATTGACTATATCGCCATCGTCGATCCGGACAGCCTCGAGCCGGTGACGGTGATCGACCGGGATGTCCGGGCGCTGCTTGCCGTTTACATCGGCACCACCCGCCTGATCGACAATCTGCGGATTTCGCCGGATCCGGGCCGCCCGTAAAGGGGCAAAATACTGAAATTATTTGTTGTTTTTCTGGTTAATTTTTATATCTTTAATGCTGTTAAACCATCAGACCGGCCGAGCTGTAAGCCGGACTGAAACGGATGCTGCTCCTCGCGTTCATTCAGCAGCTGCCGGCCGCCGCCACCCGGATCCTGAGTCAAAAGGGGAGAGCGCGCCTGCCGGCGGATGGAAAGACGGGGCGCCCGGTGAGGAACCCGGGGAACTTGAGGTGCGCTGCACAGGATGAGCCGGCAATAATACGGTTAAAGGGAAGGAAGAAGGCTGTGAACAAGAGATCGTTTGCTACCAGAAAGGTATATGCACGGAAACCCGCAAGCACCAAGACGGGCAAAAAGAGCGCTTTTGATACGGGAGCGATCAAAAAGGGGTCGAAGACCATTCTGATCTGGGGGCTGCTGGTTATCAATGTCATACTCGTCGCCTCTCTGGTCAAAAAGATCATTATCCCCTCGGGTGGAACGGACACCTCGATCGTCGACAGCAGCAGCACTTCGGTTTCTGTGTTGAACGGCTGCGGCGTCAAGGGCGTTGCCCTGGTCTTCGCCGATGCCCTGCGCGAAAAACACTATAATGTCGTCAATACCGGCAATGCCGAGACTTTTGACTATGAGAAATCGGTCCTGATCAACCGCGGCCAGATCAGCAGCAAGGAAGCCGAAAAGATCGCTGCGCTGGTCGGCGTCTCCCGCGACCGCATCCTCACCATCGAGAGCAAGACTTCGCAGAGCGATGTCGATCTCATTATCGGCTCGGATTACAAGGATCTGCGCGCATACAAGAAAAAGCACTGATGACGAATGCCTCCCACCCCGGGAGGCTTTCTTTTACCGCACCTACCAGCTGACAGGAATGCAGTCCATCATCTTTCTGCTCTATAATGGGATATTCATCCCCCTCTTCATGCTTGCCGTCCGTCTTGCGGCCCTTTTCAACGATAAAGTGGCCCGTGGAGTCGCGGGACGGCGCGGCCTTTTCGACCGTCTCGCTGAACAATGCGCCGCACTGCCCGATGCCGGGCCGCGGATATGGATTCACATCTCCTCTCTCGGAGAATTCGAGCAGGCCAGGCCTATCGTGCAGGCCCTGCGCCAACGCCTTCCGCAGGCCACGATCGCACTCTCTTTCTTTTCGCCCTCGGGCTATGAAGCGACCCGCAGCTACCGCGAGGCCGACCTGATCACCTATCTGCCGCTCGATTCCTGGCGCAAGAGCAGGGCCTTTCTCGATCTGCTCAAACCCTCCCTGCACATGATTATCCGTCACGATATCTGGCCCAACATGCAAAGGCAGCTGCAGCGCCGCGGCATCCCGTCGCTGCTGGCCGATGCCAGCCTCACCCCGCAGCGCCTGCGCACTATCCGCCGGCTGCGCGCCTTTATCCGGCCGGTCTACGCCACCTTCGACGAAGTGCTGGTGACCACCCCCGAAAATGTCGCCCATTTTCACCCCATCTACCCCTGGCCCGAACGCATCCACGTCTGCGGCGACACCCGCTATGACCAGGTCAGCCGTCGCGCCCTCGAGACCGACAAGATCGCGTTTCTCCGCGCGAGCGGCCGGTTCACCCGCGAGCGCTGCATGGTGATCGGCAGTTCCTGGCCTTCGGATGAAAAGATCGTTCTCCCCGCCGTCACTGAAGAGCTGGCGAAGGATCCCGGCTTTTCCGTCATCATCGCACCCCATGAGACCACCGAAGAACACCTGCGCGGCATCGAGAGCCACCTCGCCGGCGCGGGGATCAGCTTTGTCCGTCTGGCTGATTTTAAGCCGGACACTCATTCCTTTCAGGTGCTGCTCATCGACCGCATCGGTCTACTCGCCAACCTCTATGCTCTGGGCGGCCTGGCCTTCGTCGGCGGGGGCTTTGGACCCGGCGTGCACAGCGTCCTTGAACCGGCAGCTCACGGCTGCGCCGTCTGCTTCGGGCCGCATCATGTCAATTCACTCGAAGCTGCGGCCCTGATCCGGCGCGGCGGCGGTCTACTCATCACCTCCACAGCAGAGATGGGCGCAGCCCTGGAAAAATACCTGAACGGGGGGGATGAGACGCGCAGGATCGGAGAAAAAGCCGGCGCTCTGGTCCGTGAAAATCTCGGCGCCAGCGAGCGGGTCGTGGAGTCCATTCTCCACCATTTGAAGAGAAAAGAGGAGAAGCATGTTGGATGAGCTGCAAGGCATATCCTGGCACGACGGCCGGGTGCGGATCCTCGACCAGACCAGGCTGCCGGAGGAACTGGTGCTGCTGGAGATCTCGGATTATCAGGGCATCATCCGCGCAATCACGGAGATGAATGTGCGCGGCGCGCCCGCCATCGGTATCGCCGCCTACGGCATTGTCCTCGCCGTCTGGCCGCTGGAGGAGTCCGACCGCCCCGCTTTTTTGCAGCGCGTCAATCAGGCGAGCGAAGCCCTCGCCCGGAGCCGGCCGACCGCACGCAACCTCTTCTGGGCGCTTGAACGCATGCGCGCCGCCCTGATGCGCCTGCTCAGCCGGCCGCTGCGCGAGATCAAACTGGCCCTTCTTGAGGAGGCGCAAAAGATCCACGCCGACGATATCGAGCGCTGCCGGGCGATCGGCCACGTCGGCGCGGCGCTGCTGCCCCAGACGGCTTCGATCCTGACCCACTGCAACGCCGGTGCATATGCGACCGGCGGCTTTGGCACGGCGCTTGGCGTTATCCGGACGGCGGTGAGCCAGGGCAAAAAGGTGCAGGTCTATGCCTGCGAAACCCGGCCGCTGCTGCAGGGCAGCCGCATCACGGCCTGGGAGCTGGCCGAGGATGAGATTCCGGTGACCGTGCTGTGCGACAACATGGCTGCCTACGCCATGGCCAGGGGCCTGGTCCAGCTGGTCATCGTCGGCGCCGACCGCATCGCCCGCAACGGCGACACTGCCAACAAGATCGGCACCTACGGACTGGCCATCCTCGCCCGCCATCATCGCATTCCCTTTTATGTGGCCGCGCCGCTCTCCACTTTTGATCCGGAGATCCGCAGCGGCGATCTAATCACCATCGAACAGCGCCGCCCGGCGGAAGTGGAGCTGTGCGGGACGACCCGGGTGGTACCCGAAGGGGTGCCGGTACTCAACCCCTCTTTTGATGTCACGCCCGCCAAGCTGATCGACGCTTTTATCACCGAAAAGGGGCTTTTCAGGCCGCCATATGAGGAAAGTTTGGCCGGTTTGCAAGTAAAAGCTTGATTCGCAATTTTTTTTATTTTAAATTATTTAATCCAATAAAAAACCAAACCTCTGGGAGCGAAAACAATGAAAAAGATGTTCACTTTTGTCCTCACCATGGCCCTGCTGGTCGCCCTGATGTCGACCATGGGCTGCCAGACCAAGGAAGTCACCTCGGCCAAAGTCTACATCAGCCAGAACAACTGGGACAAGGCGATCGAGCAGCTCGAACAGGCCGTCCAGCTCTATCCCAATGACGTCGAGGCCCGTTACCTCCTCGGCGAGGGCTATGGCAACAAAGGCCTCTGGGAAAAGATGAACGAGATGTTCAATCAGGCCAACGCACTGGCGCCGACTTTCTCCACGCAGATCAAGAACACCCGCGAGAAGTACTGGGTGGGCATGTTCAATCAGGGCGTCGCCAAAGTGAACGCCAAAGAGGGCGAGACCGCCGATCTCGAGGGCGCGGCCAAGTTTTTCAATGACGCCATCCTCATCGATCCGAGCCACATCGAGTCCTACAAGAACCTGGCCTACACCCATCTGCGCAGCAATAACCTGCCCGGCGCGATCAAGGCCTACCAGGACTATCTCGCCATCAATCCCAAAGAGATTTCGATCCTGAACGAAGTGACCCGCCTCTACCTGGAAAACAAGGAGTACGTCAAGGCTCAGGAGACCGCCAAGACTGTAATCAGCGTCGATGCCGCGAACATTGATGCCATCTCCAATCTCGCCATGGCCTATGACCTGGATGGGCAGAACGCAATGGCGATCCAGACCTACGAAACCGCGCTGGCGAAAAATCCCGAGGATCAGGATCTGATCTTCAACCTGGCCCGTCTCAACTACCTCAACAAGGAGTATGACAAGGCCATCGCGATGTTCCAGAAAGTCATCACCCTCAGTCCTGAGGACTATGATGCCAATCTCAACGTCGGCAACGCCTACCTGACCATGGCGGACGATCTGCGCAAGACCCTGGTCGAGAAGGAAAACGCCAAGCAGGCTGTCACTGAAGAAGATGTCGCCAAGCTGAAAGAGTTCTATCGCTCGGCCATTCCCTTCCTGGAAAAAGCCATCGCCATCAAGGGCGACAACTCGGCGGTCTATTACAACCTCGGCGTCGCCTATGTCAATGTCGGCGAAGCGACCAAGGGCGCTGAATTTTTCACCAAAGCAGAAGAGATGCGCAAGTAAGCGCTCTCCGCAGGAGCAGAGCCCCACACCCGTCTGTGGGGCTTTTTTTTGCCTTGAATATGTTCTATTTATTGTGTTTATTATAGCAAATCCCGGGCGGCGGCCCTGCATGGCGCAGCCGCCCGACTGGCCCGTATGGCATGTAGTCTGGTGATGAGCAAATCGTGATCGATCAGGAACGAGTCGACCGCATCAAGGCACGCGGCAATGTGCCCCGCCACGTCGCGATAATCATGGATGGAAACGGCCGCTGGGCGAGGGGCAGGGGACTGCCCCGCACCGAAGGCCACAAGGAGGGGATTGAATCGGTCCGCGCCGCCGTTGAAGCGGCCGGAGCGCTCGGCGTAAAAGCCCTCACCCTCTACACCTTCTCATCGGAGAACTGGGCACGGCCGCGCAGCGAAGTGGCGGCGCTGATGTCCCTGCTCATCCGCACAGTCCGCCGCGAGGCGGCCGAACTCGACCGCAATAACGTCCGCCTGACCGTTATCGGCGACCTCGAAAAGCTGCCGGCGACCCCGCGCATCGGATTCAAGACGACTATCGCCCGCCTGCAGAACAATACCGGCCTCATCCTCAATCTCGCTCTGAGCTACAGCGGCAGACAGGAGCTCACCCAGACCGTCCGCGAACTGGCCCGCCAGGCCGCCGCCGGCACGCTCGATCCCGAAACCATCGATGAGGCCTGCATCTCCCGCCACCTCCAGACTGCCGAAATCGGCGATCCCGATCTGCTCATCCGCACCAGCGGCGAAATGCGCCTGAGCAACTTTCTGCTCTGGCAGCTGGCCTACTCCGAATTCTATATCACCCCGATCCTGTGGCCGGATTTTCGCCACGATCAATTCCTGGACGCCATCGAGACCTTTCAGACACGCGACCGACGTTTCGGCAAGGTCACCTGATCATCAGGCGCTCCTCCGCTCGCGCTCTCTGCTCTCCGGTTTGTGTCCTGATGGCTCTCTGCACGCTAACCCGCTGAAGGCATTCGATCCTTGCGCAAGCGATCCTGGGTACTGCACATTCTCCTTCTCATTCTGGCTCTGACCATCCTTCTGCCCCGCGCCTGGCGCTGGACCAGGATGGACGAAAAGGCCAAACTCTACCTGCTGGCCAGAATGCAGCCCATCCTCGGCGACGCCTGCGCCATCGACCGCGTCAGTATCAGCTTTGGCAATATCCACCTCCTCGGCCTCTATATCCCGCCCGGCGAACAGCCCTTTTCGATCCACATCGACGACCTGCGCGTAGGCATCAACCCCGTCCGGATGTTCCGCTACGGCATGGATCCCCGCGCCTTCTCCCAGGATGTCATGATCAAGAAACCGGTCATCCTGCTGCGCTCCCATGCCGGCGCACCCGTGGCGGACTTTTGGCCGCAGGGTGAAAAGATCCGCCTCTATCTCCGCAGCCTGCAAAAACTCGATTTTCTCAAGATGGCCTCCATCCAGGAGGGCGAGCTGGCGCTCGATCTCGACGGCCGGGAACGCTTTCCCCTCCTCACCCGCCTCGAGGGATGGCTCATCAATGACAACCCGGACACCCTGCTGCTGCGCCTGAGCGGCCATCCCCTCGGCGCCCGCCAGAGCCTGATGACCCTCGAAGGCCGCTTCGGACTCGAACAGGGAGGGCTCGATACCGTTCGGGCCACGCTCTCGCGTCTCCCCCTGACGCATGCCCTGCCCCGCAAAACCGGCAGGGCGTGGACGATCCACAGCGGCGAGGCCGAAGCCGATATCTCGCTCTCCCTGCGGCCCGGCGGGGAGAACAAGCCGGACCTCTCCGGCTGGATCCGCGTGGCCAACCTGGCCGCCTCCTGGCCGGATCATCATCTCCGCTGCGACCGGTCGGGTTTCACCCTGCAGCTCCGGGATGGGAAAGTAGAGGTGGAACGCTCCGCCCTCTGGATCAACCAGACCCCCGTCTCCCTCGACGGCATGATCTCCGGCCCGGTCAACCCCACACTGGAACTGATCCTCACCGCACCGCAGATCGAGGCCGAGAGCTTTCGCGACGCCCTGCCCGAACAGCTGCGCGGCCTGACCGGCGGGATCGCCCTCACCGCCGCTCTGCAAGGCCGCCTCACCTCGCCCCAGGTGCGGATCCAGGCGCTTTCACCAGCCCTGCGCCTGCAGGAGGAGCTCCTGGAGGAGGTCAGCCTGACCGGCATCTGGCAGCGCGACAGCCTGCAGGTCGAATCCCTCACGGGACGCTGGCGGGGGCTCGTGCTCGCCGCCGCCGGCACTCTGAGCGGAAGCGGCGACTCGACCCGACTGCAGGGCCGGCTGACCGCCGCGGGCGAGCTCATGCCTTTCCTGCCGCCCGCCTATGCCGGGGAGCTGCGCCAGGCCCGCATCTCCCTCTCAGCCCTGATTTCCGGTCCTGCCGCTGCGCCGGCCGCGGAGGGGAGCCTGAAACTAAGCCTCGCCAACAGCGCAGGAGCGGCCACGACCTCCGATGCCCGGTTCAGCCTGCGCGAGCGCCGCCTTGCACTCAATCCGGCCGGCGGGCAGGAGGAGGGACTCAGGTGCGTCGTCGACTGGTCGGGAGAAGAGCCGCAGTTCGCCCTGAACCTGCCGGCCGCCCTCGCCTGGCTGGAGATGCTTTGGCCCGCTCCGGCCCTCGCCATGCGGAAACGCGGGCTCGATCTCTCACTCCATTTCAATCATCTGGGCGGCCATTACGGTCTGCAGGCGCGGCTGGTCCGCAGCAGCTCCGGCCGCCCGGCTGAAACCCTTTTCACCCTCTCCTCGCGCTTCGAACGCCAGGGCGGCTCCTGGAAGGGCGTTGGCACCACTGTTTTAAAACCCGAGCAGACCGGCCAGGTGCGGGGTCACTTTGCCCTCGCCGCCGACAGCACGCGGCTGCTCCTGCGCGACTGGACCATGGGCGAATGGTTCTCCGGAGTCGTCCAGGTCGGCCGCAACGGCCTTCTCTCCGGCTCCTGTTTTCTCCAGGACTTTCCCGTCGAGCTTTTAAGCGGGAACGCTGCCGGCGGCCCGCGCGGCGTCCTCGACGGCGAACTGCTCCTCACCGGCACCACCCGGGAACCGCGTCTTCACACCACGCTGCGCCTGCAGGAGGGAAGGTATCGCTCTGCCGGGCCTTTCGAGAGCGAGGGCGCGCTGACCATCGCCGCCGGCGGCGTGGTCCTGGAACGCCTCCTGCTGACGAGTGAAGAGAATACCCTCCTTTTCGCCAACGGCTGGTACAGGAGCGAAGGGGACAGCCTCTATCTGCGCCTGCAGGGCGCGGGTTTCGAGATCCTGCGCCTCTCGCCCGCACTGCTGCCCGGCATCAAACCCCTCACCGGTCAGACCGTGACCGATCTTGTGCTTGCCGGCACCCTCCACCGGCCCCTGCTCAGCGGCCAAATCCGGATCCAGAACGGAAGCTGCTACGGCATTGCATTCGACGATCTCCAGGCCCGATTCGGGCCGGATGAGGGGACGATATCTCCTCCGCCACAGGGAGAAGGACCGCGCCTCCCTCTGCAGCGCCTGGCTATCCACCGCAAGGGGGTCCTGGAACTCGTCGCCCGCGGCTCCCTGCCTCTGCGGGGCGGTGATGAGATCGATATCGGCCTGCAGGGAACAGGCAATTTCCTCGCACTCCTCGCCGATGTCAACCCGTGGTTTCTTGAGAGCGCCAGCGAAGGCCGGCTCAGCGCCCGTCTGGGCGGCACCTGGGGCCGGCCGCAGATCAGCGATGCCCGCCTCTCCATCCGCCACGGGATGATCAGGTTTGAATCGGTTCTGCCCGTGATCAGCGAGCTGAGCGCCGAGATCGCTTTCCGGCCGGAGGAGCAGTTTCTCCAGCTCGAGGAACTGCAGGCCCGCATGGGCGGCCGTCCGGTGCGCATCCGCAGCTACCTCAGTCACCCCGGGCTCGCGGAGCGGCCGCTCGAAAATCTGCTCTTTCCGCAGTGGGGGGGACTCAATTTCGGGGTCCTTGCCCTGGAGAACGGGGCCGAGGGCCTGCAAGTCAACATCCTCGGCCTGATGGAAAGGGGCAAGACCGGCACCCTCTGGCTGGAAGGACGCAAACCGGGCGAATCCTTCTACATCGCCGGCCCCATCCACCGGCCGGTTTTCCGCGGCCTCGTCAAGGCGGCCAATGCCGAATTCATGTTCCCCTTCGATGAAACCCTGCCTCCGATGGAGGACGGCATCGTCTACGATGTCCTCATGAGCGCCGATTGGGATGTGGCCGTGCGCGTGCTCGAGGATGTCCGCTATGTCAAATCTCTTCCCGGCGGACTCGACAAGGTCTACACCAGCATCCTCATCGAGGAGGGGGGTGAGGATATCGAGTTCACCGGCGTCACCTTCGACTCCACTTTCCGCATCCTCGGGCAGGCGCGTACCACCTCGGGGGTGATCGAATATCTGGACATGACTTTCCGCATCGAGCAGGGCGGGGCGCGCTGGGACCGCGCCAGCCTCTATCCGGTCACCTGGGGACAGGCGCGCACCACCGTCACCGATTCTCTCGGCTTCACCTCCCAGATCTTTCTCACGGTCCAGACCGTCGATGCGACCATGGAGAAAAAAGAGGTGAATGATATCGTCCGCCAGGAGGAGCGCCGCGGCCGCTGGGACCAGATCCGCTTCAAGCTCAGCACCGACAATCCCAACCTGGGCAGCACCGAGGCGCAGCTGCTCGCCTCCCTCGGCTATTCCGAACGGACGCTCCAGACCAAGGCGATGGACGTGATCGGCATCAATACCGACAACTATCTGCTCCGTCCCTTTTTCAAACCGGTCGAGCGGACCCTCGAGCAGTTTCTCCAGCTCGACTATGTGCGTTTCAGCTCCCGGTTCACCCGCAATTTTCTCGACGCCAATCTCAACAACAACCTGCAGGTCAACAGCCGGCTCGCCCTGCTGCGCAGCAGCCGGATCATCCTCGGCAAATATCTCAGCCGCAACATCTTTCTGCAGTACACCGGGCAGGTCGAGGCCGGTGTGGAGTACCGCTATCAGGCCAAGGGACTCGGACTGCGCCACAGCCTCGGCCTGGAATACCGCATCAGTCCGCAAGTTTTATTGGAACTTGAGTACGATTATGATAGTTTGATGCTGTACAACCGGGATGACAAACGGATCATGGTCCGTCACTGGTTTCCGTTCTGAAAGCAGGGTCAAATCGTCGGGAAATAAAATATTTCTCTTTAAAAGAACGCAAAAAATCAGTAAATTTAAAAGTTTTGAATAAACCGAAAAAAGGCTGACCTTTCATGACACTACTGCAGCGCCGGAACATCTTTCCTCTACTCGTCCTGTTACTGATTTTGCCTCTGGCCGGCATCGCCCAGAAGCGGTCGGTCAAGATTCTTGGCCTCTCCGTGGAGGGCAACAAAACTGTCGATGCCAGCATGATCCGTCTCAGTTCCGGACTGAACATTGGCAGCGAAGTGACCGGCGACGCCGTTCAGGAGGCTATCCGCCAGCTCTGGCGTCTCTCGCTCTTTTCCGATGTGCAGATCCTCGTCGACCGCGAACTGGCCGACGGCGCCTATCTCACCATCCATGTCGAGGAGCATCCGCGCCTCGAAAAGGTCGAGATCGAAGGCAACAAAAAGCTCAAGAAGGACGACATCGAGAGCATTCTCAATTTTTACCCCGGCCAGGTGGTGAGCCCGACCCTGATCAGCCGCGCCAAGAGCAAGATCTATGACAAGTACAAGGAAAAGGGCTATCTGCTCGCCAAAATCAAGGCCAACCAGTACGTCAGCCGGAGCGACAGCGCCCGCGTGCTGGTCCGTTTCGTCTTTGAGGAGGGCAACAAGGTCCAGATCGAACAGGTCAATTTCCACGGCAACACCCGCTTTGCCGACAAAAAGCTGCGCAAGCAGATGAAGGGCACCAAGGAAGACCGCTGGTGGCGCGGGGCCGATTTCGACAAGGAGAAATACGCCGAGGACCAGGGCAAACTCCTCGATTTCTATTTCAATCACGGCTATCGCGACGCCGAAATCCTGCGCGATTCCCTCTATTACAGCCCCGACCAGAGCGACATGTTCGTTGAGATCTGGCTCCATGAGGGGGAACAGTACACCTTTGGCGACATCACCTGGGAGGGCAACACCGTCTTTCCGACCGAGGTCCTGGCCGGCAATCTCGGCTTTGCCAAGGGAGAGGTCTACAGCAAGAAAAAACTGGATGAGGCCCTGCAGAAGCGCATCGGCACTCTCTACTATGACCGCGGCTATATCTACGCCCAGGTCGAGCCCACGGAGGTGCCGGCCGAAAACCATGTGCTCAATATCGATTTTTCGGTCAGCGAAGGCAAACAGGCCCGCATCAACGAGATCCATATCGTCGGCAACACCCGCACCAAGGAGAAAGTGATCCGCCGCGAACTCAAGATCCTGCCCGGCGATACCTTCAGCCGCACACTGCTCGAGCGCAGCCAGCGCGAGGTGTGGATGCTCAACTATTTCGGCAACGTCGAGCCCAACGTCAAACCCATCGACGAAGAGAAAGTCGACCTCGAATTCAAGGTCGAGGAAAAATCGACCGATACCGCCAACATGTCGGCCGGCTATTCCGAAGTCGACAAGTTCATCGGCTCGGTCGGCCTGGCCATGGCCAACCTCTTCGGCAACGGCCAGCGCCTCAGCACCGACTGGAATTTTGGCCGCTATTACCGCTCCTTCAATATCAGCTTCACCGAGCCCTGGCTGCGCGACACCCCGACCCTCGCCGGCGCCTCGGTCTATGACACCAAGCGCGACGCCGCCTATTACGGCTACAAGCAGGAAAGCCGGGGCTTTTCGCTGCGCATCGGACGCGATCTGAGCTGGCCGGACAACTTTTTCCGCGGCGACTGGATCTACGGCCTCGACGAGACCACGCTCTCCGATTTTAACTCCTATTATGTCGCCGCCAACCCCAACGGAATCGTGACCCAAAAGTGGCCGCTCACCAGCAGCAGTATCACCCAGATCTTCACCCGCAACAGCCTCGACCGCCCCGAATTCCCCACCGCGGGATCGGAAGTGACTCTGACCAACGAGCTCAGCGGGACTTTTTTGGGCGGCAATGTCGATTTCCACAAACACACGCTGCGTATGGATTGGTTCATGCCCGCCTACTGGAAGTTCGTGCTCTATTCCAGCTTTCAGGCCGGCTATATGGAGACCATCGGCGACAAATCCAGCATCCCTTATCTCGAATACTTTTTCATGGGTGGCGACGGTCTCTCACGTTCGATACCCTTGCGCGGCTATGATGACCCGCTCGGTGAAAGCACTTCTTACATTGAATCAGGAGGCAAATCCTATCTAAAATATACCGCCGAATTGCGCATCCCGATCGCCCCGAATCCCACTATCTTCGCTCTGATCTTCGGCGAAGCGGGCAAGGTGTGGTCCGATTTCCGCCATGCCGACCCCTTCACCATGAAGCGTTCGGTTGGTATCGGCGGCCGCGTCTATATGCCCATGGTCGGCATCATCGGTTTCGATTACGGCTATGGCTTCGACCGCGTGGATGCGAACGGCAATTCCGATCCCAAATGGAAGATGCATTTCGTCTTCGGACGCAGTTTCTGAGTACCCAAAAAAGCAAGCAATCCCTATCCAAATACCAGGAGGTTAACGTGAAAAAAATGAAATGGGTTGTTCTGGCTGTTGTTATGGTCGCCCTGACCGCTGGTACAGCTTCCGCACAGAAACTGGCCTACATCAACTCCCAGAAGATCATTGCATCCTACAAAGAAGCTCAGGATGCCCAGGAGCGCCTGAACAAAATCAGTGCCGGCTGGGAAGAAGAGGCCAAACTCATGCAGAAGCAGTTCCAGGAACTCGGCGAACAGCTCGAATCCCAGTCCCTGCTTTTGAGCGACGAGCGCAAGGCTGAGAAGCAGCAGGAGCTGCAGAATCTGTACCAGAAGATTCAGCAGTATCAGGCTGAAAAATGGGGCCAGACCGGCGAGCTCTACAAGAAGCAGGAAGAGATGATGCAGCCCATTTTCGACAAGGTCAATGCGGCCATTAAAAAGATCTCCGAAGAGCAGAGCTATGATTTTGTCTTCGACAGCATCAACGGCAATATTGTCTACGCCAGCCCGAAGCAGATCGATCTGACCGACGAGGTCCTTGCTGAACTGGAAAAGGGGCTGCCGGCCAAGACAACCCCCAAAACACCGCGCTGATCCTTTCTCCGGCATGGCCGGAGGGGCCTCCCCGATGATCGGTCGGGAGCGGCAAAACACGGATACTGGCAGGAGCCTGGTCCCGGCTGCGGCCGGGACCAGCGCCGGTTTTTGAAACCGGCGGTGCCCCCGCTATTCCGTGTTTGGTTTTTTTAGGGCGCCTCAGCGCGCCCTCTTCCCGGCCGCCGGGTGCGCGCCCGGCGCGCTGGAATAGGTTGTCATGCCCCGTTGTTATCATGCACAAACGACCCCTTTTAAGGAATTTCGATGGCCTTCAGCCTTGCAGAGATCGCTTCCTGGATCAACGCCGTCGTCGATGGCGATGAAACGCTGGAGATCACCGGCCTGGCCAAGATCGAAGAAGCCGGACCCGGCGAACTGACCTTCATCGCCAATCCCAGGTATGAAAAATATCTCAGCGATACCGCCGCCGCGGCGGTCATCGTGTCCAAAGAATTTCCTGCCAGTACCAGAACCCTGCTGCGCTGCGACGATCCCTATTACGCCTTTATGCTCCTGGTCGAGCGCCTCTACGGCGGGCCGCCGCGGCTGCCCGCGGGGATCCATCCCGGCGCGGTGATCGCGGAGGGATGCCGTATCGATCCCTCCAGCGCGATCGGACCCCTGGTCGTCATCGGCCGCAACTGCACGATCGGGCCGGATGTCCAGCTCCATCCCGGGGTCGTACTCGGCGATGAGGTGCAGGTCGGCTCCGGTTCCATACTCTATGCCAACGTCTCGGTGCGCGAACGCTGCCGCATCGGGGAGCGGGCGATCATCCACTGCGGTGCGGTGATCGGATCGGACGGATTCGGCTTTGCTTTCAAGGAGGGGCGCTACCACAAGATCCCCCAGACCGGCATCGTCGTCATCGAGGATGACGTTGAAATCGGCGCCAACACGACCATCGATCGCGCCACCCTCGGCGCCACCCTTATCCGCACGGGCGTCAAACTCGATAATCTCATCCAGATCGCCCATAATGTCGAGATCGGCAGCCATACCGCCATCGCCGCCCAGG
>JAKQKF010000273.1 GCA_029560815.1 bacterium | reverse complement strand
CGGTCCGGAGCCTGGTTGCCGGGCGCCATTCCGGTATCTATTAGTACCGCCACCACGGTTGTTTGCGTAAGAAAGAGTTGCTGTTCTGTGCGGGGGATCACACGGCCACAAGGTGGGATTCAAACCCTCCGCGCCCAGAATTACTGGGCGGGGAGGGTATGAGGTGCGGTCTACCTGGAGGGGATGGTCTCGCCCCCGGTCCGTTCGAAGATGACCCGGCCATCGAGGACGGTGAGATCCACCTGCACTTCCCGGATCTTTTCAGGCGGAATGGCGAAGAGGTCCCCGGAGAGAACGACCAGGTCGGCGAGATAGCCCTTTACCAGCCGTCCCTTACTCCTTTCATCGTAGGAGGCGTAGGCGCTGTTGAGGGTATAGCAGGCGATGGCCTCGGCGACGCTGATCTTTTGCTCGGGGATCCAGCCATCAGGATGGCTGCCATCCAGGGTGCGGCGGGTCACAGCAGCGTAGATGCCGAGCAGGGGATTGAGCGGGGCGACCGACCAGTCGGTACCGAAACAGAGATGAACGCCCTGATCGAGAAAGCTGCGGAAGGGGTAAGCCTCGTGGCAGCGCTTCTCGCCAATGCGCTTGTGGGCCCAGCGGCCGTCATCGATGGCGTGGAAGGGCTGGGCCGAGGCGATCACCCCCAGGCGGGCGAAGCGGGGAATATCCTTTGCGGCGATGTGCTGGGCATGTTCCAGCCGGAAGCGGCGGTCCCAGGCGGGATTCTCGCGCACGCAGCGCTCGAAGATATCGAGCATCAGGCTGTTGGCGCTGTCGCCGATGGCGTGGACGGAGAGCTGGAGTTTCGCCTTGTCGGCGGCCAGGGCCCACTGCTCCATGCGGCCGTCGAGGACGATATCCATGGGCAGGCCGCGGCTGGTGCTGCCCTCATAGGATTCGAAAAAGAGGGCCGTGGTCGAACCGAGCGATCCATCAGCAAAGGCCTTGAGCGAACCGATGCGGAGCATATCACCGCCGAAGTGGGCGCGGATGCCGGCGTCAGCGAAAAGTTTGTACTGACTGAGGGGAATTCGGCA
>JAKQKF010000227.1 GCA_029560815.1 bacterium | reverse complement strand
CCAGCGATGAGCTTGCCCCCTTTGCTGTCGCGGTCTTTGTGCATGAAAAAGCTGATGCGGTAGGCGTCGATGTTTTTACAGAATTCATTGAGGATGAAGTGGTCAACGAAGGAGGCGACGTCGATGTAGCGGGGATAGCCGAACGTGGTATCGCCGCGGTTGGGCATGAGCATAACCGACTCAAAGACGTTCATCACCCCCCTCAGATAGTTCTTCTGGGCGGCGACCAGATCGTCCGCCTTGGGATCGTGATATTGATAGTACAGCCCTTGCATGGAGACCCACCCGGCCGTCTGCTCACCCTCCTCCTTGTCGAATTTCCAGATATAGCCGCCGGTGACCGCGTCTCCGCTCACATCGCCGCTCTCCAGCTCTGTGACGTTGACCCGGTTCTTGTCCTGCTTGATCTTTTCCATGAAGAGATAGACCCCGCGATAGTTGTTGTTGAGCACCAGCTCGCAGTACTTGACGCGGGGGGCGTAACGGCCGATCTCGTTGGAGATGCGGTAGGCGAGGGTATTGCGCATCAGCGACTGATCGTCGTACGAGGCGTAGAGGATCCAGTCATTCTCCTTCGGCATGCCGAGCAGGGAGACGTTGCGGTTGTCGCCGGAAGAGGTGACCGTCTCGAGGCGGAAGCCCTTCTTGGGATAGGCCATGGAGGAGCTGCCACGCAGCTCGATATCGATCAGGCCGTCATAGTTGTTGGGGGGATCGGTGATGGCGTTGCGTTTGCCCTGGCCGTTATAGATGATCTTCATGCTGGCGCGGATGCGGACCAGGTCGACGATCTCCCTCCCGCCGGTATCGATGATGAGGATGGGCAGATTGGAATCCCGCAGCACCACTCCCGTGGTCTGGGCCGCCAGGGAGTGCAGACCGGACAGTAAAAAAAAGAGCAGGAGAGCCCGGTGCAGCCTTCGCCCCGCCAATAGGCCGGCCCCGGCGGGGAGGGTTCTGTTGATCTCGAATCGCGGCATGATCTGTTCCTGAAATTGGGGCACTGCGCCCCGGGTGATATGAATACCGGCCGCACTGACGATGTTCTCGCTGGAGGGCGGCCTGGTGCGGCCGGCAGGGGGAGGTTTAGAGGGTTCGCGAAGAGTCCCGGACGATCAGCTCCGTCTCGAGCAGAACCCGCTCCTGCGGCAGCAGGACCGGGGATTCGATATTGCGGATAAGGATCTCCGCGGCGCGTCGGCCGATCTCCTTTTGCGGCGCGCGGATTGTCGTCAACGGCACCGGATAGAGCTGGGCGTAATCGATGTCATCGTTGCCGATGACCGAGATATCATCAGGTACACGGATATTGAGCTCGCGCAGGGCCGACATCACCGCCAGCGCCTGCTGGTCATTGAAGCAGAGTATCGCGGTAGGATAGTCCGCCCTCGCCAGGCTTTTGAACCAGGTGAGCGTATTGCGATAGCTCTCCTCATGCCGCGAACCGATCGAAATGATCATCTCCCCGGTGAAAGCGAGCGTGCTCTCGCTGAAAGCATAGCGGAAACCCTCAATGCGTTCCTGGGTATGGGAGGATTGCGGGGGGCCGGCAAAATGTACAATGCGGCGGTGACCGCCATCAATGAGGTATTTGACCGCCTGACGAATGGCCTTGAGGTTATCGATGACCACCGCATTGGCCTGAATGCCCTTGACCTCCTCGAGCAGGACAAAGGGGTAGTTGATCATTTTCAGCTTGAAAAGATGTTCGATCTCCGCCTGGCCCTCGACAATCGGGGCAATGATGGCGCCCTTGATATCCTTGGTCGAGAAAAGATGGGTGAACTTTTTTTCGCACTCGTGGTCGTTTTCCGAACTGGTGACGATGACCTGATAACCCCGCTGGATGGCATATTCACGCACGCCGGTGGCGATCGAGGTATAGAAAGGATAGTTCAAATCCTTGATGATGATGCCGATGGAACGGTCTTCGCTGCCGTTTTTCAGGTTCCGGGCCATGCCGCGCGGGCGGAAATTAAGTTCCTTCATGACATCGAGAATGCGTTCGCGCGTATGCGGCTTGACGGAATTCTTGCCGTTGAGTACAGCCGAGACCGTGCCCTTGGAAACCCCGGCCTTGAGGGCAACATCCTCTATGGTTATTCTTTTCATATCATCCCCGGCCTCTGCGGCCGCATGACTCAATCCCAGGAATTGAAACGGTTCGATTTTTATTGATGAATATAATTTTTTTAAAGTGTAAAAACAACTACTTTCTTCCCTGTTTTCAGGAATATTACACCCCGGGCATGGCCGGGGTCCTGCGCGCACAGCGGTTTGTTTTTTGCTTGACTTTTTTGCCCCTCATCCCTATATTTGAATCGGTTCAAATTATTTAACACTCTTTTTGCGAGGCGTTGATGAAAAAGACGAGTCGTTCCACTCCGCTTCTTTGCCTGCTCTGCCTCGCCCTCCTCCTCTCCTGCCGCCATCCATTGCCACGTCAGGGCGCCGGGGCCTCCGGCCTCTACCCGAATCTTCTCTCCGGTCTGCTCGGCATCGAGCAGAACCTCGTCCAGGAGCGAATCGAAAACGCTTTTCAGCAGCTCTTTTACGGCGACGACAGCACCCAGCGCATCTGCTATCCCGCCGGTCCCGATATGGCCTATATTGAGGATATCCTCCACAACGATGTGCGCACCGAGGGCATCTCCTACGGCATGATGATCGCTGTGCAGCTGGACAAGAAGGCCGAGTTCGACCGCCTCTGGAGATGGGCCAAAACCTTTATGCAGCACCAGGAGGGGCCGAGCAAGGGCTTTTTCGCCTGGCACTGCACGCCGGAAGGCGAAAAGCTCAGCGTCAGCGCCGCCTCCGACGGCGAGGAGTGGATCGTCACCGCCCTTTTCTTCGCCTCCCACCGCTGGGGCGACGGCCCCGGCATTCTCAACTACCGGGCTGAAGCCCAGGCCATCCTCGACGCCATGCTCAGCAAGGAGCCCGAATCCGATCTCCAGGCGGTCATCACCAACATGTTCAGCCGTGAGCATAAACAGGTGGTCTTTGTGCCCAACGGGGAGGCCGATGGCTTTACCGATCCCTCCTATCATCTGCCCCACTATTACGAGCTCTGGGCGCGCTGGGCGGACAAGGAGAACGAATTCTGGCGCGAAGCTGCAATCATCAGCCGCGCATTTCTCAAAAAAGCGGCCCATCCCGGGACCGGCCTCACCCCAGACTATGCAAACTTTGACGGCACCGCCACCGACGCCCCCTGGGGTGGCGGCCATGACGCCTTCCGCTTCGACGCCTGGCGCACGGCGATGAATGTCGCCGTCGACTGGATCTGGTTTGCCCGCGATGAATGGGCCATCGAACAGTCCAACCGCCTGCTCGACTTCTTCCACTCCGAGGGGCTGGAGCGCTACGCCAACCAGTATACCCTCGACGGCAAGCCGCTCTCCGCCGAGCGCAGCCCCGGCCTGATCGCCATGAACAGCGTCGCCGCGCTGGCGGCGACCACCCCCCTGCGCACTGAATTTGTCCGGGCGGTCTGGGAGCAGCCGGTTCCCGACGGGCCCGGCCGCTACTATGATGGATTGCTCCATATGCTGGCCCTGCTCCAGCTCAGCGGCAATTTCCGGATCTACGCGCCCTGAGACCGCCGGCCGGAACCGGACCGGCCGCTCTCCCGCTTGAGAGGCGCAGGTGCCGCGCATGCTTGAAAAACATACTATCCTCGAGGCCGTCATGATCTTCTCCCCCGCCAAAATCCGTACCTGCCTGATCCTTGCGCTGGCTGCGCTCCTGCCGGCCGGGCTATCGACCGCTGCCGCCACTTATGTCACCGAGACGCCTCAGCCCGGCTCTTTCGTCCTCGCCGAACCGGGCCGCAGCGCTTTCCTGGTGGCGAGCAGCCGGGAGTATCCCGGCGTGCTGCGCGTGGCCGGCCATCTGCAGAAGGATCTGGCCCGGGTGACCGGAACCGCTCCGGAGCTTTTACTCGATGCTCCGCCGGCGGCCGGGGATATCATCCTCATCGGAACGCTCGGCGTCAGCCCCCTGATCGACCGGCTGGCCTCCGAAGGAAAGCTGGACACGGCGGGCCTGGCGGGCCGATGGGAATGTTTTGCCACCCAGATCATTGAAAATCCCCTGCCCGGGGTCCCGCGCGCCCTCGTCATCGCCGGCAGCGACAAACGCGGCACCATCTACGGCCTGTTCGATCTCTCCAGCCAGATCGGGGTTTCGGCCTGGCATTTCTGGAGCGACGTCCCGCCCCCGCAGCAGCAGAAACTCTATGTCTCGCCCGGCCGCCACACCCTGGGCGAGCCCAAAGTCAGATACCGCGGCATCTTCATCAACGACGAAGCCCCCGCCCTCTCGGGCTGGGCCTTTGCCAAATTCGGCGGTTTCAATGCCCGCATGTACGAGCACGTCTTCGAACTGATCCTGCGCATGAAGGGCAACTATCTCTGGCCGGCGATGTGGGGCCGGATGTTCTACGTCGAGGATACCCTCAATCCCAAGCTGGCCGATGAATACGGCATCGTCATCGCCACCTCGCACCATGAACCGATGATGCGCGCCCACGAGGAGTGGGCCCGATTCGGCCGGGGAAAATGGAGCTATGAGTCCAATGAGGAGACCCTGCAAAATTTCTGGCGGGAAGGGATCGAACGCATGGGGGCGTATGAGAGCGTCGTCACCATCGGCATGCGCGGCGACGGCGACGAACCCATGAGCGAAGAGGCCAATATCGCCCTGCTCGAACGCATCGTCAGAGACCAGCGCCAGATCATCGCCGAGGTGACCGGCCAACCGGCCGCAAAAACCCCGCAGGTCTGGGCCCTCTACAAGGAGGTGCAGGAGTATTATGACAAGGGGATGCGGGTGCCCGATGATGTCACCCTCCTCCTCTGCGATGACAATTGGGGCAACATCCGCAAGCTGCCGCGGCCGGGCGAAGCCCCGCGCAGCGGCGGCTATGGCATCTATTACCATTTCGACTATGTCGGCGGCCCGCGCAACTACAAGTGGCTCAATACCAATCAGGTCGCGCGCACCTGGGAACAGATGCACCTCGCCTACGAAATGGGCGCGCGGCGGATCTGGATTGTAAATGTCGGCGATATCAAACCGATGGAACTGCCGACCGAATTCTTTCTCGACTATGCGTGGAACCCCGAAGCCTGGCCGGCCGAGCGCATTCCCGAATACACCCGGCAGTGGGCTGCGCGGCAGTTCGGCGCCGGGCACGCCGCCGAAATCGCCGGCCTGCTCGAAGGCTATACCCGCTTCAACAGCCGGCGCAAGCCCGAGCTGCTCGAGCCCGTCACCTTCAGCCTCAACAATTATGGCGAGTGGGAGAAGGTGGTCTCCGACTATAAAGGGCTGGCGGAGAGAGCGCAGCGCCTCAATGATCTCCTCCCGCCGGCGCAGCGTGACGCCTTTTATCAGCTCGTCCTCCACCCCGTCACCGCCTGCGCCAACCTCTACGAGCTCTATTACACGGTGGCTGTAAACCGGGTTTATGCCAGCCAGGGCCGCGCCGCGACCAACACCCTGGCCGAAAGAGCAGAAGCGCTTTTTGCACGGGATGCCGAGATCAGCGCTTACTACAACCACGAGCTGGCCGGGGGCAAATGGAGCCATATGATGGACCAGACCCACATCGGCTACACCTACTGGCAGCAGCCGGACTCGAACGCGATGCCGGAGGTGAAGCGGAGGAGTGTGCCGGCCGCCGCCGAAATGGGTGTGGCGATCGAAGGTTCCTCCCAGTGGTGGCCCGATTCACAGGGCGAAGCTGTGCTCCCCGAACTCGACCCCTTCATCAAACAGTCGACCCATATCGAGCTCTTCAACCGGGGGCAAGCCCCCTTCAACTACGCCATCCAGCCGGGCAGGAAGTGGCTGCGTCTGAGTGATGAGCGCTCGTTCATCGAGGATGAAAAACGCATCGCCGTCACAGTGGCGTGGGATCAGGTGCCCGCCGGGCGCCACCGGGTCCCCCTCACCATCAGCGGCCCCGGTGGCCGCATAGTGGTGGTCACGGTACCGCTGTTCAAACCCGCTGAGCCGGAGCCCATGCTCGCCGGGCTCTTTCTCGAGTCCGGCAGCGCAGTCGCCATCGAGGCGGAGCACTACACCCGTGCTCTGAACAGCGGGACGATCCATTGGCAGAACATCCCCGAACTGGGCCGCACCCTCTCCGGGATGACTCCGTTTCCGGTCACCGCGCCGGCGGCAGCGCCGGGCGGGGAGAGCCCGCGCCTGGAGTATCTGCTCCATCTCTTCAGCAGTGGCAAAGTGACTGTCAAGGCCATGCTCTCGCCGACGCTCGATTATCACCACGCCGGGGGGCTGCGCTTCGCCGTCTCCTTCAATGACGAGACCCCGCAGATCGTCGATATGCACAAGGGCATGGATTGGGAAAAATGGGTGGGCGACAACATCGTGGTCAAATCCACGACCCATACCATCGCCAGAGCGGGGCTGCAGGTGCTCAAGTTCTGGGCGGTCGATCCGGGGGTCGTGCTGCAGCGGCTGGTGGTCGAAACCGGCGAAGCCAGGGCCTCCTATCTGGGGCCGCCCGAGACCTTTGTGCGCAGAGAACTCACCGCTGTGCACAATCCGATCCTCAGCGGTTTTTATCCCGATCCGAGCATCTGCCGGGTCGGCGAATATTATTATCTGGTCACCTCCTCTTTCGCCTATTTTCCCGGCATTCCGATCTTCAAAAGCCGGGACCTGGTCAACTGGCAGCAGATCGGCCATGTTTTGGATCGTCCGGATCAGCTCGACCTTGAAGGACACGGAGTCTCGCGCGGGCTCTTCGCACCGGCCATCCGTCATCATGACGGCTGCTTTTATGTGGTCTGCACACTGGTCGACCGCGGCGGCAATTTCGTCGTCACCGCCCCCGCGGCGGAGGGTCCCTGGAGCAATCCGGTCTGGCTGCCGGAGGTGGACGGGATCGATCCCTCTCTCTTCTTCGACGAGGACGGGCAAGCCTGGCTCGTCTACAACAGCATTGCGCCGCAGGGCAAGCCCCTTTATGACGGCCATCGCACCATCCGCCTGCGCGCCTTCGACTGCGGCAAGCTGCAGGTCACCGGCGAGGAAAAGATCCTCGTCAACGGCGGGGTCGACCTGAGCCAAAAACCGGTCTGGATCGAGGCTCCGCACCTCTTCCGCAGGGAGGGCTGGTACTATCTCATCGCCGCCGAGGGGGGCACGGCCGAGAACCACTCCGTGGTGGTATTCCGCAGCCGGCAAATCGACGGTCCCTATCTGCCGTGGCAGAAAAATCCGATTCTGACCCAGCGTCATCTCGATCCGGGCCGGCCCTCGCCGGTCACCAGCACCGGCCATGCCGATTTTGTCGAGACGCCGGCGGGCGATTGGTGGGCCGTTTTTCTCGGCTGCCGGCCCTATCCTCCGGTGGAGCAGAATTATTACAATACCGGGCGTGAGACCTTCCTGGCGCCGGTGCGCTGGAACGAGGGCTGGCCGGTCATCAATCCTGACCATGCCGAAGTACAGCCCACCTATCCCGCCCCGCTGCCCACAGTGCCGGCCTGGTCCCCCTTCCCGGCGAGCGGCCACTTTCCTCTCCGTGATGAATTCGATACCGGCTCGCTCGCCCCCACCTGGCAGTTTCTGCGCACGCCGCAGCAGCCGTGGCACGCATTGAGCGGCGGAACCCTGCAGATCCGGCTGATGCCTGAGACCCTGTCGGGCACGGGCCATCCCGCCTTTCTCGGCCACCGCCAGCAGCACGCCTTCTGCACGGCCTCAACCGCGCTGACCTTCGAGCCCAGGGCGGAGAACGAAAAAGCGGGCCTGACCATCTTTCAGAACGAGAGCCACTACTACTTTCTCTGCCTCGCTCTGGAAAAGGAAAAACCGGCGCTTCAGCTCTGGAAATCCACCGACTCGAAAACGCCGGCACGCTCGCTGCTCCTGCTCAAATCGATCCCGCTCAAAAGGTCGGCCTTCAACGGCGAGTTCGGTTTGAGGATCACTGCCGCCGGCGGCAGCTACGCTTTTTACTATGCAGAAAAAAGAGGGAAGTGGAAACTGCTGCTCGACCGGGTCGATGGACCTTTCCTGAGCACCCGCATCGCCGGCGGATTTGTCGGCTCATTCTTCGCCCTCCACGCGACCTCTCTCGGCCAGAGCAGCGGCAGCAGCGCCATCTATCACTGGTTTGAATACAGCAAAAACTGAAGCAAATGGAAAGGAATTGAGCCATGACGGATCAACAATGGGAAATTGTCCAGCGGGTCATCAGGGGCGAGCGCGTCGATCCCCTGCCGGTGGGCTTTATCATCGACTGCCCCTGGCTGCCGAACTGGTACGGCATCCGCATCCTCGATTATTTTTCCAACGACGAGCTCTGGCTCAAAGCCAACCTCAAGGCACTTGCTGATTTTCCGGAAGTGATCTTTTTGCCCGGATTCTGGTCCGAATTCGGCATGTGCACCGAGCCCTCCGCCTTTGGCGCGCGCACCTACTTCCCGGCCAACGAATTTCCCCACGCACATCGTGTGATCCGCTCAACGGCCGAAATCGATGACCTGCCGCTGCCCGATCCCGCCACTGATGGCCTCCTCCCCTTCGTGCTCAACCGGCTCAGGCTCGCCCAGCCGGCCATCGAGAGCGCCGGCCACAAGATCCGCTTCGCCGTCGCGCGCGGTCCGCTCAACATCGCCAGTTACCTGATGGGCTCAACCGAGTTCCTCATGGCGATGATGCTCGAGCCCGAAAAGGCCGAAGCCCTGATGAAAAAAATCACCGCTTTCCTCAAGTCGTGGCTGCTCCTGCAGATGAAGACCTTCCCCTCCATTGACGGCATTTTCCTCCTCGATGATATCATCGGCTTCATCGGCGAGAACGAGTTCAGGACCTTCGGACTGCCCTACTTCAAGGAACTCTATGCCCTGCCGGTCTCGGTCAAATTTCTCCACAACGACGCCCCCTGCAAGGTTTCGGCCCCCTTCCTGCCGGAGATCGGCGTCAACCTCTTCAACATGGGTTTTGATATCACCCTCGACACTCTCAAGGAGCTGACCGGAAACCGGGTGACCCTGCTTGGCAACCTGCCCCCGCGCGACGTGCTGGCGGCCGGGACACCGGAGAGCGTGGAAACGGCCACCCGGGAGCTCGCGGCCTCCCTCCAGGATAACAGCCGGATCATTCTCTCCTGCGGCGGAGGGATGCCCCCCGGAGTAAGTTCGGCCAACATCGCGGCCTTTGTGCGGGCGGCGCAGGGCCGCGGCTGACAAGGCGGGATACAGAGGGAGAACGCCGTGGCGCCACATCGGCCGGCGGCAGAACATTGCGCTGCAATTTTTTCTTTTTTTGCTTGACTTTGAAATGGCTACTATTTATATTTGAAACGGTTCAATCAAATTAAAACCCGTTAAATTGTCCGCCACTCGCCTTTCATCATACCGTAGAGAGCTCGCCATGGACAGTCACAAAAGGGGCGCCGCTGCACCCGCCGCCCCGGCCCCGTCAGCGCATCACCCTGAATATAAAAATCCGCAGCTCCCGATCGAGCAGCGGGTGGCCGATCTCCTCGGCCGCATGACTCTCGAGGAGAAGGTAGCCCAGATGATCAGCCTCTGGCGATTGCGCGAGCATATCTTCAAACCCGGCACAACCGAGATCGACACCGACGGAATGGAACGTTACTGCGGCCACGGCATGGGACAGATCGCGCGGCCGAGCGATCTCACCGGCGGCCTCGCACCCGAAGCCCTCGCCGAGGTAAGCAACAAACTGCAGAAATTTTTCATTGAGAAGACCCGTCTCGGCATTCCGGTGATCTTTCACGAAGAGTGTCTGCATGGACTCGCCGCCAAAAATGCCACCAGCTATCCCCAGCCTATCGGCCTTGCCTCCACCTTCGATCCCGAACTCGTCCAGGAAATCTACAGTGCCATCGCCTCTGACGCCCGCAGCCGGGGAACCCACCTCGCCCTGACGCCGGTCATCGATGTCATGCGCGAGCCGCGCTGGGGCCGTGCCGAGGAGACCTTTGGTGAAGACCCCTATGTAGCCGCCCGCATGGGCATCGCGGCGGTGAAGGGATTGCAGGGAGACGGCGAGTTCAAGGACAAGGAGCACCTCCTCGCCACCCTCAAGCACTTCACCGGTCACGGCGAACCCGAGTCCGGCTCGAATATCGGCCCGGCCAATATTTCAGAGCGCGTCCTGCGCGATATCTTTTTCTATCCCTTCCGGCAGGTGATCAAGCAGGCCGATCCGGCCGCGATCATGCCCTCCTATAACGAGATCGACGGCATCCCCTCCCACGCCAATGCCTGGCTGCTGCAGCGCGTTCTGCGCGAGGAGTATGGCTACACCGGCATGCTGGTCTCCGACTATTGCGCCATCACCGAGCTCCACTACAAGGAGGACACGGTCGGCTACGGACTGGCGGAGAACAAGAGCGAAGCGGCCCTGCTCGCCGTTCAGGCCGGGGTCAATATTGAGCTGCCTGACGGCGACTGCTATCCCCTTCTGGTTGAGCTGGTCCGTTCGGGACGGCTCGAGGAGAAGGTCATCGACGGCCTGGTGCGTCCGCTTCTCTATTACAAATTCAAACTTGGCCTCTTTGAGGAGCCCTATGTCGATCCCGCGCTGATCCGGAATGA
>JAKQKF010000217.1 GCA_029560815.1 bacterium | reverse complement strand
GAAGGATT
Organism: bacterium; assembly: GCA_029560815.1. The sequence goes on along the minus strand of JAKQKF010000217.1, from coordinate 2,269 downwards.
GGGCGGTCAACCAGCCGGCGCAGCTGGGCAAGGTGCTCTCCGCGCTTGAAACCATTCAGAAAGAGTTCAACAGCGCGCAGAAGGATGGCAAGAAAGTCTCCCTCGCCGACCTGATCGTGCTGGGCGGCTGCGCGGCTGTGGAAGCGGCAGCGAAAGCCGGCGGCCACGCCGTCGAGGTGCCCTTTACGCCCGGCCGCATGGACGCCTCCCAGGAGCAGACCGATTTGGAATCCTTCGCGGTGCTGGAGCCCAGGGCGGACGGTTTCCGCAACTACCATCCAAAGGCCTATGCGCACTGCGCGGAGCATCTGCTCATCGACAAGGCCCAGCTGCTGACCCTCAGTGCGCCGGAAATGACCGTCCTCGTCGGCGGCCTGCGCGTGCTGGGCGCGAACGCGGACGGCTCCAGACACGGCCTCTTCACCTCACGGGCCGGCGTGCTCAGCAACGACTTTTTCGTCAACCTGCTCGACATGGGCACGGAGTGGAAGTCCCTCTCCGATGCGGGCGATGCATTTGAGGGCCGCGACCGCAAGAGCGGCCAGCTCAAGTGGAGCGGCACCCGGGTGGACCTGGTTTTCGGCTCCAACTCGCAACTGCGCGCCATCGCCGAGGTCTATGCCCAGTCCGACAGCAAGGAAAAATTCGTGCGCGATTTCGTCGAGGCCTGGAACAAGGTGATGAATCTGGACCGCTTCGATCTCGCCTGATCGCCCGCCAGGGCGGCCAGGAGAGTGACACCCAACGCCAAACCGGTCCGGCGGAGACTGCTCAACCTGCGCTGAACCGTAAAACAAAGCCCGGGATGCTTATGGCATCCCGGGCTTTGCATTTAGTACCGGATGAATAATACTGCTTCAGAGCCTGATGATCTTGTCCGCGGCGGTCATGACCTGCACGGTCTGGTCCATGGTACCGATCTCACCGATCTGCAGTTTTTCCTTGAGATGGTGGTGATCAAGGCAGGTACCGCAGGTGGCGATGCGCGCCCCCTTCTCCATCAGCTTTTTGAGACTATCCAGCACCTCGCTGCCCTCCGAAGTCAGATAGACCCCCGAATTCACACACCCCACCAGATCGACCTGGACGTCGGATGCGGCGAGTTTTTCCAGAAAGATCTTGAGCAGCTTCCTACCCAGGGCCGGATCGCCGCTGCCCATCTGGTCGGAATTCAGATAGAGGAAGGTCATGGCATGTACTCCTGAATTTTGGTCTTTTTCAACTTTGGTAAACAGGCAAAACTGTTCTCATTACAGGTACAATTCTCTGTTCATCGTCGTTGCTTAGGGGTTACCTTTTCCATCCACTAATCCCGTAATTTCCGTCACGACAACCTCCGGCGGCCATTCCGGCCGGCGGCGACGGACTCATTTGGCCAGCACCAGCCGCCGGGTTGCAGTGAAGGCTCCGGCCTCCAGCCGGGCGATATAGATACCCGCGGCCAGCCCCTGCGGCCGCCAGCGCACCTGGTGTTCACCCGCCGGACGCCAGCCCTCGACCAGGCTCGCCACCATCTGCCCGCGCAGATTGTAAATGCGCAGACTCATCTCTTCGCCCTTGCTCAGCATAAAACTGATGGTGGTCTCCGGATTGAAGGGATTGGGATAATTCTGCTCCAGGCGTAGCTGCCGCGGCTGCGAGGTGCCCTCTTCGACACTTGAGCAATAATAGGACTCGAACGCGCCGAGATCGGGAGCGGTCCCGAGAAAGGGCAGGCCGAGATCGACGCCCCTATCGATCAGATCGCTGCCGAGGGCCAGATGCATGAAGGGGATATCCGGCAGGCTGCCGTCTGCCTTGCGCGGAGCCGCCGCCAGGATGGGATCGATGCTGACGAAATCATCGGCAGTGACGATAAAAGGTGGCAGCCAGCTGTTGGCCTCCTGGATGGCGAAGCCGCCCAGTTCGGCGCCGCCGTTGAAGGAGAGGCAGTTTTTCACGGTCAGGCTCTGGCCGGCGGCCAGGGTTTTGGTGATGCGGTAGTTGGCAGTGCCGTTGCCAAAGCCGGTGCAGTTGAAGAGGGTCATCGATCCCACGTTATTGTTCTGGTCGAAGCCTTTGGCCTTGCAGTTGAAAGCGAGGCAGTTGGTGAGGACGAAATGGTGCATCAGCATGTCGCGGTTGCTGATGTCGCCCCCGCCCATTTTAAAGCCGTTGCCGTTGGCCTGCGAGCCGGGATCGCTGCCGTCCTTGAGCCAGCCGTTGCCCCAGGTCCAGCAGTTCTCGAGGATGGTGGTGACGTTGGTGGCGCCGCGCATATAGCCGTCCC
>JAKQKF010000205.1 GCA_029560815.1 bacterium | reverse complement strand
GAGTGGATGAATGAAGAACAGGGAACTATTTCAACGGGATCCTCTGGCGGTTCAACTGATGAACGACGGCGTGGCAGCCGTAAACGAAGGCCGCACGGAAAAAGAGGAAGCAACCCTTCGCTTCGAGCTGGAGCATTTTGTCTGCGAAGGCCAGTACAAGTCCGGCCTGATCCGCATCCTGGAGTCCTACCTCGGCAGCGTGGACGCCGCCGTGCAGCCGGCCGCCTGGGTGAGCGGCTTTTTCGGCAGCGGCAAGTCGCATCTGTTGAAAATGTTCCGCCATCTCTGGGTCAACACGGTTTTCGCCTCGGACGGCGCCAGCGCACGCGGGCTGGTGCATCTTCCGGTCGAAGTCACCGATCTTTTGAAGGAGCTGGACACCCTCAGCCGCCGCACCGGCGGTCTGCATGCCGCGAGCGGCACCCTTCCTTCCGGCGGCGGAGAAAGCGTCCGTCTCGCCATTCTCGGCATCCTCTTCCGCTCGCTGAATCTGCCGACCTCTTACCCCCAGGCCAGGTTCTGGCTCTGGCTTAAAAAAAACGGAATTTTCGATCAGGTCGCCGCTGTCGTGGATAAAGCCGGCAAGAGCCTGCTGACCGAACTGGATGATCTCTATGTGAGTCCGGTCATCGCCCGCGCCCTGGAAGAGGTCTATCCTGATTTCGCTCCCAATGCCAGAGAAGTGCGCTCCATCCTTAAAAACCAGTTTCCGGTTGTCCAGGATATCTCCACCGCCGATTTCATCCAGACCATCCGCCAGGTGCTCCCCCGCAACGGCCAGCTGCCCTGCACAGTGCTGGTCCTGGACGAAGTGCAGCTTTTCATCGGCGACAGCGCGCAGCGTTCGACCGAGGTTCAGGAAGTGGCTGAAGCGCTGTGCAAGCAACTGGACAGCCGGCTCCTGCTGATCGGATCCGGTCAAACCGCTCTGGCCGGCAGCGTGCCTCTGCTGCAGCGGCTGCGCGACCGCTTTACCATCGCCGTCGAGCTCTCCGATACCGATGTCGAAACCGTGACCCGGCGCGTGGTTCTGGCCAAAAAAGCCGACAAGCGCAAAAGCGTCGAAAGCCTGCTTCAGACTTTTTCCGGCGAGATCGATCGCCACCTGATTGGCACCCGTATCGGTCCGAAGAGCGAAGACCGCAGTACCTTTGTCGACGATTATCCGCTGCTGCCGGTGCGCCGCCGGTTCT
>JAKQKF010000199.1 GCA_029560815.1 bacterium | reverse complement strand
GGACGCCCTGGAGCTGGCGCATACCAATCCGGATCGCGAAGTGGTCTTTTTCGCCATCGGCTTCGAGACCACCGCCCCGGGCAGCGCCCAGGCCGTCATGCGCGCCCGCAGCCAGGGCGTCGCCAATTTCTCGCTGCTCTCCGCCCATGTTCTGGTCCCCGCCGCCATCCGCTATCTGCTCGAGGATCCGGGCAACCGGGTGCAGGGCTATCTCGCCGCGGGCCACGCCTGCGCCGTCCTGGGCGGGCAGCCCTATGAAGAGCTCGCCGCCCGATTTCACGTCCCCATCGTCATCACCGGCTTTGAGGCCATCGATCTGCTGCGCGGCATTTTGCGGGTGGTGCAGATGCTGGAGGCGGGCGAGGCCCGGGTCGAGAATGCCTACGAACGGGTGGTGCATCATGAGGGCAATCTCCAGGCGCAGGATGCCATCTGGAACGTCTTCATGAGCCGGGGCCGCGAATGGCGCGGCATCGGCCTCATTCCGGCCAGCCGCCTCACCCTGAAGCCGGAGTACAGCGCCTGGAATGCCCAGTTAAAATTCGGACCACCGGCGGAGACCAGCACCGAGCCGGGAATATGCATCAGCGGGCTGGTCCTGCAGGGACTGAAAAAACCTCCGGAATGCCCGGCCTTCGGCCGCGAGTGCACCCCCGGCCACCCCCTCGGCGCCCCGATGGTCTCGGCAGAGGGGGCCTGCGCCGCCTACTTTTCTTATCAGCGCATGCCGGAAGGAAGGGATGACAAAAGCCCTGGATCGGAAGGTGCGGCATGAACAATGAGAGAATCCAGCTCGGCCACGGCAGCGGGGGCCGGATGATGAACGAGCTCATCCACGACCTCTTCAGGCGCCGGTTTTCCAATCCCCAGCTCAATGCCCTCGATGACGGCGCCATCCTGCCTGAGCCTGGCGGCCGCCTCGCCTTCGCCACTGACAGCTTTGTCGTCGATCCCCTCTTCTTTCCGGGCGGCAACATCGGCGATCTCGCGGTCAACGGCACCATCAACGATCTCTGCATGTGCGGCAGCCGCCCCCTTTGGCTCAGTGCCGGTTTTATCATCGAGGAAGGGCTGGCCTGCAGTGACCTCGAGATCATCGTCGGCGCCATGGCTGCGGCGGCAGCCGCGGCGCAGGTGCGGATTGTGACGGGGGAT
>JAKQKF010000167.1 GCA_029560815.1 bacterium | reverse complement strand
GCGGCCGTGCATATCCACGTCGTAGAAAAAGTCGCGGTACCAGCGCCAGGTGTCGCTGAAAATCTGGTTCCATTCGGGCTGCGCCTGCACGGTATAGAGCATGCCGCCGAGATCGAGCCTCTCGCCGAGGCTCTTGCCGTTCATTTTGGCGAGGCCGCCGGTGTAATAATCATCACGCTTTTTGATGAGGATGTTCTCGCCGTCGGCAGAAATGCGCCAGTCGGAGATCTTTTGCTCGAGCACGGTCTCTTTCTGGCCGGCAACGTCAAAGATGTGCAGCTCCCACTTGTCACGGCCGCCGGGGAGATAGAGCTCTTCATACTCTTCATCGGTGAAATCATCGACCGCGGCGAAGGTGATCCTGCCCTTGCCCGCCTTGGCGTAAAAATAGTTGCCCGCTTTCACCGGCACGACAAAGTGACGATCCTGGATGCCGGCCAGATCGATGCGGAAAGGCTCGGCGGACCCGGCTTTATCCTCTTTGGGTTTGGCGCCCTTTTCCATGGCGGGACGCCCGCCGGCTATATCGGGCGGCATTGTCCTGCCGAATCCGCGCCCCCGCTCCGGCCGGACCGCGTCCTCGAAGGGCGGCGCCTCGCCCGCCTTGAGCTGGACCAGCATCACCTGCACCGGCCGCGGCAGGATGTGGTTGTCCTCGAAGACATCCATCTGGACGTCATTATAGTTGCGGTAGGAGAGATAATAGAGATAGTCGCCGTTGGCGTCGAAGGTGGGGTAGAGATTATCATAAAACTCGCCGGTGATGGCGTAGCTCTTCGCCTGCTCGAGGCTGTAGAGGTGGATGACCGAGTTGCGGTTCTCCTGGACGAAGGAGTAGGCGATCCATTTGCTGTCCGGACCCCAGGTATAATCGCTCATCTCCCAGGTGAACTCGTCATTTTTGAGCCGGTTCGAAGAAGCGATCTTGGTCAGCTTTTTCGCCGCCACATCGACATACCAGAGGGTGAAGGATTTGTCACCGAAGAGAATTTTCTTGCTGTCCGGCGACCACTCGAGGTGGTAGACCGTGGTCTTGAGGTCATCGGTGAGCCTGAGCCACTCTGCTCCGGGATCATCCGCCTTCATCATGTAAAGGGCGTATTCCCCGCTCTTGTCGGAGAAGAAGGCGACCCACTGGCCGTCCGGAGAGAGCTGGGCGTAGCGCTCGCGCGAGCCGGCGCTCCTGGTGAGGTTGATAGTCTCTTTTTTCTCATCGGCGGGCACGATGAAAACATCGCCGCGGGCCTCAAAGGCGACGCTCTTGCCGTCGCCCGCGATGGCCATGCTCTGGATGTACTCTCTGGGATTGATCGTACGGTCGGCCAGCTGCCAGCGGTCGCTCGGGATCTGGATGTCGACCTTGCGGCTGGTGTTGGTCTTGCTGTCGAGCACATAGAGCCAGCCCGAGCGCATGTAGACGATCTGCTCGCCATCGGACGAGGCCATCTGCACATCGAAATCGTTGAAAAAGGTGATCTGCTGGACCACTTTGGTGGCGAAGTCGTAGGTGTAGAGGTTGGAGATGCCGTTGTCGCCGCGGTCGGAGACGAAATAGAGTTTGCTGCCGATCCACATCGGATAGGCGCTCTTGCCGACATAATCGGTCAGGTCGGTGTATTCTTTGGTGGTGAAATCATAGAGCCAGAGGTCGACGTACTGGCCGCCCTTGTAGCGTTTCCAGTAATACTCCTCGCGGCCTTTCGGGCAGTAGGCCAGTTTTTTGCCGTCCGGGGAGTAGCTGGCGAGGATGCCCTGGGGCACCGGCAGCTGCTCGGGCCATTCACCCTCCATCGAGACGGAGAAGAGTTTGGATATCGGCCGGTAGCTGTTCTCGTAAGAGGTGCGGTAGACGATCTTTTTGCCATCCGGGGTCCAGGTCAGGGCCTGGGCGCTGTGATGCCAGGTGAGGCGTTTGGGGACACCGCCGTCGCCGGGGATGAGATAGAGATTGCGGCCGCCGTCATAGTCGCCGGTGAAGGCGATCCAGGCGCCGTCGGGTGAGATCTTGCCGGCGGTTTCAGCGCCGGGGTAGACAGTCAGACGCGCCGCCAGGCCGCCCTGGGCGCTGACGCGCCAGAGGTCGCCTTCGTAGGAGAAGACGATGAGGTCGTTGCGGATGTCGGGATTTTCCATAAACCGGCCGGGGAGTGCTGCGAAGAGCAGGGCCGGGAGGAGGAGGAGAAGCAGAGCGGTTCTTTTCATTCCGTGGACTCCTTGGATTTGATTTAAATAGCCCCCTGCTGCATCACATAATAGACGCACCTGAGGAGAAAAAGTTGCAGTGCATGGCATCTGATCATAGCGGCATTGTCACCCGGCTGAAGTCAGCAAGCCTATTAGTTTAATCAGCGTGGGGTGCTCATTTATTCCGGCCGGAGAGTCATTTCACGCCCGCTCCTGCCGGGCGTGCGCGATGCCTGCCCGGCCGGACGGCGGCAAGATACCGGGTTCAGCCGATAAAGTGCTTGATTCTCAGCCATAAAATGGCCAATTTATTCGCAAAATCCATTGCAGCAGCGAGGTTGTGCCGTGAAATTCTTCCGTCTGATTCTGCTCTCCCTGATCCTCCTTGCTTCCAATATCCACAGCCAGCCGGTCAGCCAGCCCAACAGCGCCGAACTGCAGCTGGCCCTCGCCCGGCTCAACGTCCTCGGCCGGATGCTCTACATCGGCGCTCATCCCGATGACGAGAATACCGCTCTGCTTGCCTGGCTGGCCAATGAGCGGCTCGTCGACGCAGCCTACCTCTCCCTCACCCGCGGTGACGGCGGCCAGAACCTGCTCGGCAGTGAAAAGGGCGAATTGATGGGGATCATCCGCACCCAGGAGCTCCTGGCGGCGCGGCGCATCGACGGCGCGCATCAGTTTTTCACCCGCGCCATCGATTTCGGCTACTCCAAGTCAAGCGACGAAAGCCTGCAGATCTGGGGCCAGGAGGCCGTCTTGTCGGACATGGTCCACATCATCCGCCGCTACCGGCCGGAGGTGATCATCGCCCGCTTTCTCGAGGGTGACAACGGCGGACATGGCCATCACGCCGCCTCCGCCCTGCTCGCGCGCGCGGCTTTTATCGCCGCGGCCGACAGCAGCCGCTTTCCCGAACAGCTCGGCGAGCTCAAGCCCTGGCAGGCCAAACGCCTGCTCTGGAACGGCTGGCGGCTCGATCCGGCCAAAGAGGACTCGCTCCTCCAGATCGACATCGGGCTCTACAATCCCCTCCTCGGCCGCTCCTACACCGAAATCGCCGCCCGGAGCCGCAGCATGCATAAAAGCCAGGGCTTCGGCTCGGCTGAACGACGCGGCAGCCGCATCGAATTTTTCCGCCACCTCGGTGGCGAGTACGGGCCGCATGACCTGTTCGACGGGATCGATCTGAGCTGGCGCCGGCTGGGTCCCGCGGCCGACTCGCTCACCCTGCTCTTCGATGACGCCCAACGGCTCTTCACGCCGGAAAGGCCGGAACGCTCCCTGCCGCCGCTGCTGCGCGCCTGGCGCCTCATGGACTTGCTGCCCGACAGCCCCTATGTGATCCAGAAACGGAACGAGCTGACCGCGGCGATCCGCGCCTGCAGCGGGCTCTGGCTCGAGGCTGCCGCCGACCGGCCCGCCGCAGCCGCAGGCGACTCGCTGCGACTCGCCCTGCAGGTTGTCAACCGCAGTACTGCGCCCTGGATTCTGGACAAAATCGCCTTCTCCTGGGGCCACGGCGACACCCTCCTGCATGAGATGCTGACCGATAACCAGCCGTTCGAACAAAATGTACTCCTGATCCTGCCCGGCAGCCTGCCCGTCACCCAACCGTACTGGCTGCAGCAGCCGGCCGGCCGCGGCATCTACACGGTCGCTGAAACCCATCTGATCGGAGAGCCCGAATCCCCTCCGGCCGGCACGGTGACCTTTTTTCTGCGCTGCGGCGAGCAGAGGTTGCCCATGACCGTTCCCGTACTCTACCGATGGACCGATCCGGTCGAGGGCGACCTCTATCGTCCCTTCATCGTCTGCCCGCCGGTGGTTCTGCACAGCAAGGAGAACCTGCTCCTCTTCACCGATCCTGCGGCAAAGCCACTGAGGCTCCAGCTGCGCAGCCTCACCCGTGCGGTGAGCGGCCATGTCACCCTCGCCCTGCCCGAAGGCTGGAGCTGCGTGCCGGACAGCATACCCTTCAAGTTGACGGAGAGGGAGGAGGGTCTGGATCTGGAATTCCGGATCAGCCCCACATCCGGCGCTCAGGACGGCCGGGTCACCGCTCTGGCCACCGCCGCAAGCAGGAGATGGAACCTCGATCTGATCACCATCAGTTATCCGCACATCCCGAGCCAGACCCTCTTCGCCCCGGCAGAGGTCAAGCTGCTGCGACTGCCCCTGCCGGCCGCCAGGCGACGCATCGGTTACATCATGGGCGCCGGGGACGAGATTTCCTCCTGCCTCGCAGCCGCCGGCTATCCTCTGCGTCTGCTCAGCAGCGACGATCTTGCCAAAGCCGATTTCAGCGAACTCGATG
>JAKQKF010000162.1 GCA_029560815.1 bacterium | reverse complement strand
CCAGAATCCCCCGGACATTCTCCTGACCAACTATGTTATGCTCGAGCTGATCCTCACCCGTCCCGAAGAGAGGGGACTTATTCAGGCCGCGCGCAATCTGCAATTTCTGGTGCTCGATGAGCTGCACTCCTATCGCGGCCGTCAGGGCGCCGATGTCAGTCTGCTTCTCCGCCGCGTGCGCGAAACTCTCTGCGCCTGGCAGATGCAGTGCATCGGCACCTCAGCCACACTGGCGGGCGAGGGCACGTTCATGGAGCAGCAGCGCGAAGTCGCAAAAGTCGCCAGCCAGCTTTTCGGCGCCGAGGTCAAACCGGAACATGTGATCGGCGAAACCCTGCAGCGCTTGACTCCGGAGTTGGATTTTTCTCAGCAAGCGGCCTGCACCAGCCTGATTCAGCAAGCAAGTGCAAAGCCGGATTTTCCGCCAGAAGGTTCTCAATTCATCTGCCAGCCGCTCTCATCCTGGCTCGAATCGACCTTTGGCGTGACCACCGATCCAGCGAGCGGCCGGCTGGTGCGCGCCAAGCCCTGCGCCATCGGCGGCGATGAAGGCGCGGCGCAGAAATTGGCCAAACTGACAGGCTTGGAGATCAGCCACTGCGCCAGTATGATCAAAGAGGCCCTGCTGGCCGGCAACCGGTGCACGCCCTTGCCGGAGAGCGCCATTCCGCCGTTTGTCTACCGCCTGCATCAATTTATCAGCCGCGGCGATACCGTGCATGCCTCGCTTGAGCCGGAGGAGCGCCGCCATATTACCCTTTATGGACAGCAGTTCGTGCCCGGAGATCGCGAGAAAATCCTCCTCCCTCTCGCTTTCTGCCGAGAATGCGGCCAGGAATACTATACTGTTTATCTCAACAGAACCCATAAGGGCCCGGTGGTCTCGCCGCGCGGTCTGAATGACCAGCCTCTCGATGAGGAACAGCAGGCCGGATTTCTCTATTTCAGCAGCACCAATCCTTGGAGCGAAAAGCCCGAGGATTTGCTGACCCGCCTGCCGGAGGAGTGGCTGGAGATGCGCGCTGGCCAGCCTGCTGTGCGCAAAGACCGCCGTCCCAAAATGCCCCTGCGATTGCCCTTGAACAGCAGGGGGCAATTTGATGAGCAGGGGATGGAATTCTACTACATCAACCGTCCCTTTTCCTTCTGCCTCAACTGCGGTGTCGCTTACGGCAGCCGGCAGAAGAGCGATTATGCCAAGCTTTCCACACTTTCCTCGGAAGGCCGCAGCACAGCCACTACCATTCTCAGCATGTCCTCCATCCTCTTTATGCAGCAAGCCCATGACCTGCCTGCTAAAGCGCGCAAATTGTTGAGCTTCACCGATAATCGCCAGGATGCTTCGCTGCAAGCAGGGCATTTTAACGATTTTATCGAAATCGGCGTGCTGCGCGCCGCCCTCTATCGCGCCGCGTCGAACGCACGCGGCCATGGCCTGCGCCACGACGATTTGACCCATGCGGTTTTTCAAGAGCTGAACCTGCCGCCGACTGCATGGGCAGTCACCCCCAACGCCCGCTTCGCCGAAAAGGAGAATGCCGAAAGGGCTTTTCGCAACGTCCTTGGCTACCGTCTTTATCGCGATCTGCTGCGCGGCTGGCGTATCACTTCGCCCAACCTGGAACAGTGCGGCTTGCTTGAAATCCGTTACACCTCGCTCGATGAGGTGTGCCAGGCCGACGATCTCTGGCAGGAACGCCATCCCGCTCTCGCCTCGGCAGCTCTTGAGGAGCGCCGCCAGGTCGTCAAGGTTCTGCTCGATTTCATGCGCCGAGAGCTGGCGATCAAGGTCGATTATCTTGCCGCGGAGTTTCAGGAACGGATCCAGCAGCAGAGCAACCAATATCTCATCACCCCTTGGGCTCTGGACGAAGATGAGAAAATGGAACGCGGCATGATCCTTTTTCCCCGGTCGGGCGGAGACGCCAAAGCCTGGGGCCAGGTTTATCTCTCCGGACGCAGCGGCTTTGGCATCTATCTCCGCCGTCCGCACACTTTTCGGCAGTTCAGCCGGAAACTCACACTGGATGAGACCGAGCGGATCATCTGCGATCTCCTGGCCATTCTTGCTCAGGCCGGACTGGTGGTTGCGGTTGATGTCAGTGAACCCGATTGCCCCGGCTATCAGCTCTCCGCCGCAGCCATGACCTGGCACGCGGGCGATGGCCGCAGAGCTTTTCACGATCCCATCCGCGTCCCCCATCTCCCTGCTGAATGCGGCCGGACCAATCCCTATTTCCTCCACTACTATCAAAAGACGGCCCTGCAAACCAGCGGCTTCGAAGCGCGCGAACATACCGCCCAGGTGCCCAATGAACTGCGCGAAGAGCGCGAGCGGCGTTTTCGAACAGCCCAATTGCCCATTCTCTACTGCTCGCCGACCATGGAATTGGGCGTGGACATTGACGAGCTGAATGTGGTCAATATGCGCAATGTGCCGCCCACCCCAGCCAATTATGCGCAGCGCAGCGGCAGGGCCGGTCGCAGCGGACAACCCGCCGTGGTTTTTACCTACTGCACCACCGGCAGTCCCCATGACCAGTACTTTTTCAAGCGGCCCGAGCTGATGGTCTCAGGCCAGGTGGCGCCACCGCGCATGGATCTGGCCAACGAAGATCTCATCAAGGCGCATATCCACGCCATCTGGCTGGCCGAAACCCGGCCGCGGCTGGGCAAGTCCCTGAAAGATATCCTCGACCTCAGCGGTTCTGAACCCACCCTTGCGCTGATGAACGATGTGCTCGCTGATCTCTCCTC
>JAKQKF010000144.1 GCA_029560815.1 bacterium | reverse complement strand
GGACAACTCCCGGGTCGGTTGCCGGGTGATCATGTTGACCACCCCGCTCAGGGCGCCCGAGCCGTAGAGGGAGGAGGCGGCTCCCTTGAGCACCTCCATGCGCTCGATCTCCGTGACCGGGAGGATGTTCCAGTTGGCCTCGCCGAGATCGCTGGTGAGGATGGGCACCTCGTCGAGCAAGACCAGCATGCGGCTGCCGCCGAGGCGGTTATAGCCCGAACCGCCGCGGATGTTGATGTACTCGCCGATCATGGTGACGCCGGAGACCAGCTGCAGGGCTTCGGCGGCCCCGAGCAGACTGCGCCGCCGCATCGCCAAGCGGTCCATGACGCTGATGCTCGCCGCGGCCGAGGCGAGGGTCTCGGGCTGGCGCGAACCGGTCACCACCACCTGGTGCATGGGGATGACCGTCGGTTTGAGGCGGAGCACAACCTCGCGGTTCTCTCCGGCGGCCAGAATAAAGTCGAGCACAGCCGGCTCGTAGCCGATGTAGGTGGCGCGCAGGGTTTGCTTCCCCTCCGGAACCTCGAAAATGGTAAAGTGGCCGCGGTTGTCCGTCATCGCCCCCAGCACCGATCCGGTGATCTGGAGGTTGGCGCCGGGCAGGGGCTGGCCGGTGGCCGCGTCCAGGACCTGCCCTCTGATATGCCCGTCGGCGGCCGCCTGCAGCGGGGCGACAAGAAGCAGCAGGAGGGCGAAAACCCTGTTCATCGGCCGCTCCGTGGCACCATCGCCCAGTCGCAATAGATGTCAATCGTATCCGCCACGGGATTCGCTTCGTTCAGGGTCACCGTCTTGACGGTGTAGATATTGCTGTCCGGATTGGCGCCGTAAAAGCCGAGGATCTTGCCATAATCCCACTCCCTGCCCTTTTCCCGGTAGATGGCGCCGACCAGCGCGTAGGTCGCCAGGGGGGCGGGCAGATAATAAACGGGCGCCGGCTGGCTGAGGTTGATCGAGGTGTTGGTGAAGACCAGGTCACCGAGGCTCTGGGGGGGGAAATTGACCACTGCCACGACACGGACGGCGTCGACGCGCTCGGGCTTGAGCTCGGGATGGAGAAAGATCACCCTGCCCGCTATCCGCGAGTCGATCGTGCCCAGGCCGTGATCGATTTCGCAGGCCGAGAGCAGCAGCAATAACACCGCAGCGGCCGCAGCTGTATATTTAACCATTCAGCGCTCCAGTACATTTGCCCCCGCACTGCAAAACCGGCAGCCGGGGTGAGGTGGTACGAGACCGGCTCATACCCTCTAACGCCGCTGCGCCCGGATAGTTCGCGGCCTGGATCACATTTCTCGCTTTCTACTTCTCTTTGCGCGGATAATCGCCAGCCATGGCCGCCAGCAGCATCGCCCGGGTATCTTCCGCCAGATCGGTCCCGGCCAGCCACTGCAGATAATCGGGGTAATTTTCCTGGATCCACTGCAGGGTATTGCCCTTGTGTTTGCCGAATCCGATCACCGCCTGGTTGTGTTTCCAGTAGAATTTGCGGTCGGAGGTCACCCAGCGGCCGTCATCGGCCGGAGCGCAAAAGGCCCCGAGCCGGGCGACATCCCGGGGCAGATCGGAATAGCGGGCGAGCTGGCCTTCGAGCACCTCAAGGGTGGCGCGGACGTCCGCCAGGGCGTCGTGCGCCCCTTTCAGCTCCTTGCCGCAGTAGAAGCGGTAGGCTGCGGTCAGATCGCGCGGCTCGCGTTTGTGAAAGATCACCTGGGCGTCGATGATTCGCCGCCCGCCGCTGGCGAGGGGCGTGCCGGCGCGCTCCATCTCGGCCTGCAGAAAGGGAACATCAAAGCGCGCCGCATTGAATCCGGCGAGATCACTCTCGTGCAGCAGGCGGCTGATGCGCTCGGCAAAACCGGCGAAGAGCGGCTTGTCTGCCACCATCGCGTCGGTGATACCGTGGACCCTGCTCGCCTCGGGCGGGATGGGCATGCCGGGATTGACCAGCTCCTTCCACTCGGTCAATTTCCGGTCCGGATCGATCCGGATGAAGGCGAACTGGACGATGCGGTCGAGCTGAGTGTCGAGTCCGGTCGTCTCGAGGTCGAAAAAGACCAGGGGACGGTTGAGGTGCAGAAGATGCAGCGGCGTCTCCGGATCTTCGAAAAGAAGGGATTGCTGTTCGTCAGCCATGAGCGGGGCCTTCGATTTATGAGACCATTTCAGGACGGAGCCCTGTACACGCGCAGCGGACAAGCTCCATATCTTGTAACTTAGGCAAAAGATGCATCATATTCAAACAATAATTCATCCCGAAAAAAAAGTGGTTTTTTGGGAAATTTTGGTTAATTTAAGGGTGAATTATGCATCAACCTATTTGATAACATCATGAGACGCTGCATCTCTTCCCTCATCGCGGCCTTTCTGCTCCTC
>JAKQKF010000133.1 GCA_029560815.1 bacterium | reverse complement strand
GGCGCGGGCGAGGCGGCGCAGGGCCAGAAAAATGAACAAACCGGCGATAAGGGAAAGGAGGTTGCTGAGCGTCCAGCCGCCGAGCATGACCAGGGGGGTGATCAGCAGCTCGTAGAGCGGGAATCCGAGCGAGCGGGAGGGGGTATAGACTCCGCTGCTCCAGAGTTTCTCCGCGGTCATGGCGGTGCGCCAGGCGTCATAATCACTGCCATAACCAAGGAGGAGGAGAGGGAGGCTGAGGGCGATCCAGGCCATGAGGATCAGCCCCAGGGAAAGGTCGGACTTTAACGCACGCACCATCAGAGGGTGTTCTTCCTTCTGATCTTGATCTGCATGGCGCCCGCGATGGGCTGACGGGCGACCATGGTCAGATAGCCGCCCCCGCCGGCGCCGGAGAGCTTCCAGCCGATGGCCTGGTCGCGATACTGCATGATGGTGGCGCGCACCGCTTCATCGACCATGTTGGGGAACATGGCGATCTGGGCCTCGAAAGAGCGGCGTACAGCGGCGCCGAAGGCGGCCAGGTCGCGGGCGAGGATGGCCTGCCAGCACTCATCCGCGACCTCCGCCAGCTCCTTCGCGCCCTCGCGGCGCTCCGGCAGGGGCTGCTGCATGGGATCGGTGAGCTGCCACCACTCCCGCGTGGCCGGATCAGCCGCCATGTCGGCCATGTCCGCGGCATAGTCATCCCCTTCATAGACCATATGACTGAAAAGGAGCTCTTGCCTGAGGAAGATGGTGTAATCGCTGATATGGGAAGCGTGGATGCGCTGCAGAACCTCGGGGAAGGTGTGGCGGTGAAGCACGATGTAGCGTTCCCGGTATTCCGGCTTGAGGCCGATAATGCTGGCGAAGCTCTTTTGTTTCATGCTCTTCTCGATTCCGGATCATCACCTGGGTGAAAGGGGATTGAGGATGTAGCAAGATACTAAATCGGTGCGTCAGGAACAAGCAAATTTCTTCGCATCGGGCTGGCTAATGGTGCGGTGCCAGCGGCCTGAAACAGAAAAAGCCGGTCAGCAGAGATGCTGACCGGCTTTCAGAAGTAGCGGGGGCAGGATTTGAACCTGCGGCCTTTGGGTTATGAGCCCAACGAGCTACCAGACTGCTCCACCCCGCGATAGCATATACAAGTTACACTTTTTTACGAGAAAGTCAAGAACTTTCTCCGGCGAAACGGGGAAAGCACTGCATTCGGAGGTAAAAAGAGGCTTCCGGGTAGATTGACATCTGACGCGGGCGGTAAAAGATAGACAAAAGGCGTCTTGACGACGCCTTTTGTCCGCTACTGTTTCTTGAGCACGTTTTCGGTGCTGAAAAAGTTGATTTCGATGCGGCGATTGAGCTTGCGCCCGGTCGGGGTGCTGTTGTCGCCGATCAGGGTGATCTCGCCGGTACTGCGCATGATGCTGGCCGGCCGGGTCTCCCCGAATCCCTGCGGCCTGTCAGTCTGCCGCTTCACGCGATCATAGAGCTCCGGGTAGTTCCTGAAGGTATAGTCCAGGAAGCCTTTGTGGAAAGCTTTGGCGCGTTCGTCCGAAAGCCGCAGGTTATAAGCTTCCGCGCCGATCGCACAGGCGTGGCCGAAAAAGCGGAAGCGGTAAGTCGGCTCCGTGATGATGTTGCGGATGAACCGGAAGATATTGGCCCAGTAGAAATTGTAGAGCGGATCAGTCCGGTCGAACTTGAGCGGAAAGGCGATCGTATGCTCCTGGATATAGGTCTTTTTGGCGAGATAGACCGATCTCGGCCGGGACTTGAATTCCCTGCCGAGGGAATCCTGCAGCGTGATGATGTAATCACTCGGCTTTTCCAGCCAGACCTGGATATCTGGGTATTTTTCGTCGAGGATCTTCCATTCCAGACTCCCCTTCAGATCGCCGCGCTGGAAGAACTCCTGCACATCGAGGGTGTCAGCCACCGTCGAGTTGCTCAGCACGAGAGCGGAGGCGGAGATGGGCACATAGCCGCGGATGATCGCCAGATAGTTGACCGGCAGCGGCAGGTGTTCCGTATCCCGGAAGGGGATGGGCTGGAAGAGCACGCTCTGGTCGCGGTCCTCGGCTGTGATCCGGACAAAGCGCCGTTCCTGAAAGACCCAGCGGGCATCCTCAGCCTTGCTCGGAATGTAGCGTTTGGGTAGCAGTTCTCCGGGCACGATGGTGATCTGCGCAGGCTGCACACCGCGCAGGAGCATCGAGTCCCGCACTGCTTCGCTGCGGAGGTCGGCAAGGCGGACGTCGTTTTCGCCCGAATTGGGATCGGCGAAACCCTGCAGCGTGATGTGCAGCGAGAGATCGCTCTGCAGCCGCGTCGAGAGGGTATCCAGAATCGGCCCGATCACCTGCGTGTGCAGGTACTCGTACTTGACCTTCGCGCTCGAAGAGTCGAAGCAGATTTCGGTGATGATCGGCAGATCATAGGTCCGGGTGGCGAAATTGACCGCGTTGACCGTATCTTTGGCGGCGATGGAGCCCTTGGGAATGGTGAAAAAGCGCGCGGCGAAGCGGTTATTGATCTCGTCATCCTCGCGGATCTTGTGCTCCTCGTCGACGATCGCGGTCAGACAGTGGCGTCCCAGATCGGGAGTGCGCCACTCCAGTTCGAAAATACGTTCCTCACCGGGCTTGAACTGATTGAGACTGATGCGCTTCAGGACCTGGGTCGCGCCGGGCTCCGACTGGCTCAGGCCCGCATAGGTGGTCTCGAGCGAATCGGTGAGGCTGAGCACAGTTTGCTGGATGAGCCTCTCCCCCTTGTTGACGACCTTGATCCGGAGCATGCCGTGGTAATCGTCCACGGTCAGCCAGGGAGAATAGTCAAAGGTGATCGATTCAACCGCCACATCGGTGATGGGGATGTGAAAGTGGGCGATGGTACGGCCTTTGAGACTGGCCGGACGCATGTGCCAGTCGAGATCGTAGGCGATGACGGACCAGTAATAATCACCCCCGTGCAGGAGAGGCATGGTCAGGGCCGTGGAGGTGTAATCGAATTCGGAGCGGAGAAAGGTGCCCTTGTTGGCCTGCAGCATGGGCAGATCCGCATCCAGGTTCCGCATGAATCGGGCGATCCGGGTGCTGTCCTGGTCGACCACGACGGCATAGCGGAGTTCATCAAAAAGATCCGGTTCGCGGCTCTGGCGCCATTTCAGCGCGACTGTGCCGGTATCGATCCAGGCATCCATCGCTGGGGCTTCGAAAGTAAAGCTCTCCGGTCCGATCGGGATATGGCTTACTGTGCCGCGATAGGTGTTGGAAAAGAAATCCTTCTCATCGATCGAGGCCAGATCGACCCGCAGGGCGTTGTTTTCGCCCGGCAGGACCGACTTGACCGGCGTATTCTGGTCATCGAGCCGCACCGAGAGACCGAAGGTGATCTGGTTCATCAGATCCATGTTGGTGTCGTAGCCGCCCTGGATCGCAAAGCGCTGGGCCCAGGCCACCTCCGCGCCGAAGGCGTAATTCTCGCCCTCATCGCGACGTTTCTGATAGTCGGCCGAGAGCTGCAGCTGCAATCCGTTATGGGTGCCGGTATTGAAGGAGAGACCGGCGCGCAGGGCGTGCGGCAGAGGCGTGCCCACCGAAAGATACTGGATGTCGCTGCCGAGATTGGTCACCGAAACGCCGCCGGCGAGAATGCCATAACGCAGCGGACTGGAGCTGCCCCCGATAAAATTGAAACGGGGGGTGCGGTACATCATGCCGACATCGTAAATGAAGGCATTGGCATTATAGTTTCCAAGCTTGCTCTGGTAGTATTTGAAGGTCGTACCTGCCGATAGGTTCTGAGTTATCAACGAGATGGGCTGGCCAAGGTTAGCCGAGACCAGAAAATCATGAGCTGATTCGGCAGCCACATAGCGGTCTGAGCTGTCGAATTCGGGCACCCCCTGATAGACCAGCCCCAGATTGAGGTGAGTGTTCCGGCTCCAGGGCGTCGGTACGCGTTGTCCGTAGAGGAAAGAGGCGTTATAGACCCCGGCGAACCACTTGGTGTAGGAAGCCGACCAGTACCACTGCCGCAGCAGCCCGCCGGTGCCGGGATTGGCATAGGGGGCATGCATCTCATCGAGCACTCCGGTGAAACTGCCGCCCATGGACTGCAACCGGGTACCGGGCAGCATCTTCAGAAAAGCAGCGCCTGAGCGCACCTGGCCTGTCGCCGCCCCCGCGGCGCATAGATAGAACAGCAGCGACACCGCCAGCGCACGACAGAGAGGAGGGATTTTCCTGAGCATTATATGAATTCCGATAGTCATGCTTATCTCACAATCATGAATTTTTTCCAGTCCTTGTAGTCATCCGAGAGCAGGGTCACAATATAGACACCGCTGCCGACTTTGACGCCATCGTTGGTGAGGCCATTCCAGTAATAGGTGGTCCATCCGGAGGGAAAGACCTCCTCAGTCAGCATCGAGATGTGGCGGCCGGCGATGTCGTAGAGATCGAGCCGGGCCGTACGGCTGGAATTCAGCCTGAACTTGATCTGCAGGGGGTCCTGAACGTCGGGCTCATAGGTATTGCGATCCAGCGACAAATCATTGGCCTCGTGAATCATCACCCCGGTCTCGGCCTTGGCGCTGTTGCCGTACTCATCCAGGATGCGAATCTCGAATTTGATGATCTCCTGCTTGCCAGTGGTCGTCAGGTGTAATGGTTTGTAATCAGGATCGATCTGGTACCATTTATCGGGAACAAGAACTGTCTTTTGCACGAATGCGTCGCCGTAGCTGCTGTCGATCTGGCCGTCGGCCAGGTAGACCCAAAGGTCCCATGCGGCCACCGGGTTGTCGACCGAGACCTGGACCTGAACGGGATTGCCCACGGTGACCAGGGTCGGGACCGCCTCGATATAGGGCATGGGGACCGGAGGCGATTCAATGGTGATGTATACTGTGGCTTCGTCGCAGAGGGGCGGCACCTCGGTGTCGCAGACCTGGTAGACAAAGGAGTCGACGCCGGCATAGCCCGGGGCGGGGGTGTAGGTAAAGGTGCCGTCGGGATTGAGAACCAGCTCGCCGTGGGCGGGCGGCACCACCGGCGTAGTGGTCACCACCAGCGGGTCGCCGTCGGGATCGGTATCGTTGGTCAGAACATTGCCTGAGATCGCGGTGCCGGCCGGGGTCTTGACCGAGTCATCGGCGGCCACCGGCGCCTGGTTGGGCGGCGGCAGCGGCTCATCGACAGTGATCACCACCGCGGCCTGATCGCAGAGGGGCGGCACCTCGGTGTCGCAGACCTGATAGACAAAGGAATCGACGCCGGCATAGCCCGGGGCTGGGGTGTAGGTGAATGTGCCGTCGGGATTGAGGACCAGCTCGCCGTGGGCGGGCGGCACCACCGGTGTGGGAGTCACCGCCAGGGGATCGCCGTCGGGATCGGAGTCGTTGGTCAGAACATTGCCCGGGACCGCAGTGCCGGCCGGGGTCTTGACC
>JAKQKF010000129.1 GCA_029560815.1 bacterium | reverse complement strand
GCGTCCGGCGCGGCTGCGGACCCTTCCTGACCATGGGCGCGGTGAGGGTGTTGAAGAGGCTCACCAGAAAGATCATGGTCAGAAGAGCATAAAGGGCGATCAAGAGTCCGTTCACAGCACCTCCCTGCGCAGGAGGCCTCGCCAGTGCTGCCAGCGCGCATCCACAGAGCGGCGGCCCTGCAGGAGGATCCGGCCCTCTTCCCCGGCAGCGATGCGGCCGCTGAGGCGCTCAAGCAGGGCGGCGTGGGCTTGCTCCCATTCCCGGAGGGTATTCTCCCCGCCGGACCACTCCAGCGGCGGCGAAAATTCCAGGAAAAGCTGCGGCCGCTGCTGCTGGAGAAACTCGCCGCGAATGCCGAGCTGCACCAGGCAGACCGGGCTCTCGAGGCGCTGCAGCAGCCAGATCAATCCGGGCTTGTAGCCGAGGGGCCGGTGATCCCAGGGCAGCAGCTCGCCCTGGGGAAAGAGACAGAGCATCCGCCCGCCCGCTTCCTCGCCGCTGAGCAGCTCGCGGGTGTAGCGTAGCGAGCGGCGCACCCCGCCGGGGGTGGCGGGATCGATGGAAAAGACCCCGAGTCGGCGGAAAAACGGGCGCTTGCGGAGCTGCTCCTCGAGCATCATCACCCAGGGCTGCCGGCGCCAGAGCCGGATGTTGAGCAGGTAGATGACAAAGCCGTCCCACCAGGTGCTGTGGTTGGGCAGGATGATAAGGGGGGTGTGAGCCGGCCAGGCGGGCTCATCGCCGAGCAGATGCACGCTGTGAAACTGCCGCCTCATTGCCGGCATGATATAGAGGTGAAAGAGGGCTTGCGCCGCTTTGCTGTGACGGGCGGTTATCAAGGGGGCGTCCTCTCCTCGGAGGCCTTGTTCAGCGCCGGCGCGCATACTCCTGCAGCAGAATGGCCAGTTTGTGTTTGGTGGGCACGAAGGCCCGTCCGGCAAAGGGATTGTAACCGGCCAGCTCGATCTTTTTTAGGATCTCCTGATAAAGGCGGCTGGCGGTGTAGATGGAGAAACGCGATTCGCGGTCGAGAAGGGCGATGCCGGGCTCGGCCTCGGCATAGCAGACGTGGGCGCGCTGGACCTGAAATTCCATCAGGGCGCGCAGCTGCGGGGTCATCCGCTCCGAAAGGATATCCTCCGGCGCCACCCCGAACCGGTGCAGCTCGTCGGCCGGAAGGTAGATCCGGCCCAGCTGCTTGTCCTCCTGGATATCGCGCAGGATGTTGGTCAGCTGCATGGCGATGCCCAGCTTTTCCGCGTAGGGAAAGGCGCTTTCGTCCCGGTAGCCGAGCAGGCAGGTCATCATCAGGCCAACCACGCCGGCGACCCGCCAGGCGAAGAGGTGGAGATCGTCATAGCTTTTATAGCCTTTGAAGGTGGCGTCCATCTCCACCCCCTTGATCAGTTCCAGGGGATAGCGCTCGGGGATTTGATATCTCCGGGCGGTGTCGATAAAGGATTTGATGACCGGGTGCTCGGACTCACCTGTGCGATAGGCCAGGGAGATCTCCTTCGAGAGGCAGCCGAGCTCGGAGATCAGTTCTTCGGGGCCCCGCGTGCGCTGCAGGTCGATGAGGTTGTCGGCGTAGCGGCAGAATCCGTAGAGGGCCCAGGTGGCCCAGCGCTTCTCCTCGGGGAGGAAGCGCGAAGCGAAGAAAAAGCTGCGCGCGTAGCTCCGGGTGATCGCCCGGGCGTAGGTGTAGGAGGGGGCCAGCTGGACATCCCGCCAGAACTGCGGCATAAGATCAGCCCCTCTCCAGATCGCGCTGGATCACATAATCGGTCGTGGCTGCGGTCAGGACCACCCCCGGCAGGCCGGCGCCGGGGTGGGTGCTGGCGCCAACCAGATAGAGCCCGCGCACATCCTCGCTGCGGTTGTGCGGCCGCAGGATCGCAGTCTGGGTCAGCCGCGGCTCCACGCCCCAGGCGCTGCCGTAGACGGCATTCTGCTTGCGCTGAAAATCCTCCGGGGTGAAGAGCCTTTTGACCGCGATGCTTTCCTGCAGGCCGGTCAGCCCAAGATGGTGCTCGAGGTGGTCGAGAATCCGCTGCGCGAAGGGCTCCGCGAGTTCGCTCCAGTTCTGGCCACCCTTGAGATTGGCGACAGGGGCGAGGATGTAGAGACTCTCGCAGCCCGGAGGGGCCATGGTATCGTCCGTGCGGGTGGGAGTGTGCAAATAGAGGGAGAAATCCTCCGGCACCACCTTGCGGTCAAAGATGTCGCGGATGAGGCCGCGGTAACGGGACGAAAGCACCAGGGTATGATGCAGGAGCTGGGGAAAGCGTTTGTTGAGGCCGAGATAGATCAGAAAAGCGCTCATCGAATAGTCCACGCGCTCCAGCTTGCGGTCGCTCCACTTTTTGCGGTGTTCCGGCCTGATCAGGTCACGGTAGGTGTGGATGAAATCAGCGTTGGAGATGACGATATCGGCCGGCACTTCACCCTCTGGGGTGCGCACGCCGGTGGCGCGGCCGTCGCGCACCAGGATCTCTTGCACCGGCCGGCTGGTATGAAGGGTTCCCCCCTGTTCGAGGAAGAGTTTTTCCAGGGCGCGGACCAGGCTGTACATGCCCCCCTTGCTGTAGAGCACGCCGTGGATCTTTTCGAGATAGGGGATCATCTGATAGACCGCTGGGGCCCGGAAGGGATTGCCGCCGATGAAGAGGGGATGGAAAGAGTAGATGAAGCGGTGGCGAAAGTCCCTGAAGTAGAGGCTGGTGAAATGATAGGAGGGCAGCACAGCCTTGAGGCGCAGGGCGCGCGGGGCGAAGGAAAGCATGCTGCGCCAGTCCATAAAGGGACGGGTGCCCAACCCATCGACGATGACGGCCTGGTAAAGCCCGCGCGAGGCCTCGATAAAGTTGTCGTAGCGGGCGGCGTCGCGGGGATTGAACTGCGCCATCTGGCTGCGCATCCTGTCGCTGTCGCCGGTATAATCGATGAAGGTGTTGTCATGAAAATAGATACGATAATAGGGATCGAGGGGAAGAATGTCGACATAATCGGCCAGCCTTTTGCCGGCCATGGTGAAAATTTCCTCGAGCAGGGCCGGTTCGGTGATGAGTGATGGGCCCATGTCGAAGTGGTAGCCGTCGATCTCGAGGGGATAGCCATGGCCGCCCACCTTGGGATTCTTTTCAAGCAGGGTAACCTGAAATCCCCGCGCCTGCAGGCGATTGGCGATGGCCAGTCCGCCGAAACCGGCTCCGATGACGACGATCCTTTTAGCTGATGGCATTGAGTAAAATTCCTCTCCGGTCCATGGTGATGCGAGCCTTTTCGTTCGTACGGAAAACACCGTCCCGCGTTTTTTTTATTCCATCTCCGCGATCAGTTCGGCCGCCATCCGGCCCGAAAGCAGCACCAGGGGGATGCCGCCGCCGGGATGGCAGGCGCCGCCGGCGAGGAACAGCCCCGGCACGGCGCGGCTGCGGTTGGCCGGGCGGCGAAAGGCCATCGAGCGCGAGTTGCTCGAGATGCCGTAGATGCTGCCGGCGTTGCTGCCATAGCGCTCGAGAAAGTCGCGCGGGGTGATGACCTCCTCGCAGGCGATCGCCCCGCTCACATCGATCTCCTGCTGCCGCAGCCGGGACAGCACGGTTTGGCGCACACTGGCGGCATCGGGTTCAGCCGCCCCCGGGCGCAGGTAGGGCATATTGACCAGGACAAACCAGTTCTCCATCCCTTCCGGGGCATCCTCCGCATCGGCGCGGCTGGTGATGGCGACGTAGACGGTGGGATCGTCCGGCGCCCGCAGCCCGTCGAAAATCTGGCCGAACTCGCGGTGATAATCGGCAGAAAAAAAGATATTGTGGTGGGCCAGCCCGGGATGGCTCTTTTTCACCCCCCAGAGGAAAATCATGCCCGAGAGCGAGGGTTCGAGGCGGTTGAGCCGGCGGCGCTCTTTGGCGAATCCGGGCAGCAGCCGGTTGAAGGCGGTGACGACATCGGCGCTGCAGAGCACGCGCTCGGTGCGCAGCAGGGCACCGTCCACCCGCACGCCGGCGACCCGCCCCTTTTCGGTCACGATCTCCTCCACCGGCATCCCGGTATGTATGCGCACCCCGAGGATAGTGGCCAGCCGCTGCAGGGCTTCGACCAGGCGGTACATCCCGCCGCGGACGTAAAAGCCGCCGAACCCGTATTCAACGTAGGGGATGATATTCAGGGTCGCCGGCGCCTGGTAGGGATTGGAGCCATTATAGGTGGCGTAGCGGTCAAAAAGCTGGACGAGGCGATCGTCGCGGAAAAAACGTTTTACCCCGCGGTGGACCGTGCGCAGGGGGTCAATGGCGGGAAGGGCGCCCAGGGTGGAGAGATGGCGGCTCTTGAGCACTCTTTTCCATTCGTGGATCGGGGTGAAGAGAAAGACTTCGGCGGTGAGATCGTAGATGCGGCGGCTGTAAGCCATAAAGCGAGCGAAGCGGCCCCGGTCCCGCTCCGAGAGCATGGTGATGGCCGTCTCCATGGCCGCGGCATCGCTGCTCGCGTCGAGACGGCTGCCGTCTGCGAAAAAATAGCGGCACATCGGCTCGATCGGGACCAGATCGAGGAACTCCCTGCGCCGGAAGCCGGCATCGGCAAAGAGCTTTTCGAGCACAAAGGGCATGGTGAGCAGTGAGGGCCCGGTGTCGAAGCGGAAGCCCTCCCGCCGCACCTCATTCATCTTGCCGCCGAGGCGGCCGGTCTGCTCGAAAAGGTCGACGCTGAAGCCCCGCCGCGCCAGTTCAATGGCGCCGCTCAATCCCGCCAATCCCCCCCCGATTACGGCCACCTGTTTAGTCATGCCGACTCCGGAACTTTTCGAAAAGTGAGGTACAGCCGAGGAGGAGGCTGTAGCCATAGAGAAAATCCTCGACCGGGATGGTGCCGATCAGCCAGTCGAGCTGGTAGGCCGGATCGTAGAGCACTACCGGCCGGGCGGTCAGATAGCCGTTGAAGATCAGCATCAGCCCGGCGAGCAGCGCGGCATAGGGAAGAACATTGGCGCGGGCGAGCACCCGGCCGCCCAAGCGGAGATCAGCCCAGGCCGTCACGGCAAAGACGGCGATCACCAGGGCGGTATACTCCTTGCCCAGCCAGAGCATCAGGCCGGCGAGGGGCAGAGCCGGCCAGAGCCAGTGCGGGGGACGCCGCTCTGCCGCCGCATGCCGGTGCGGGCGGTAAAAGCGCAGCACCTCCCAGACGAAGAGAGCGGCGAAAGGGACCGTGATGAAAAAGAGCCACTCCCCGGCCGGCAGGGGGCCGATGAAGGTGCCGGCCGTGTAGCGGGGATTGAACCACCAGTGGCGGCCGGTGACCAGGGTGTCCCAGAGGGCGTAAGGGAGCAGCATCAGCGCGGCTGAGAGCAGGGCGGCCGGCCAGCGGCGCAGATAGCGCACCTTGGGCTCGAAACTCAGCGCCAGGGGCCCGGCGGCTACGAGCAGATTGAAAAGGAGATACTCCAGATGACTCAAGAGCCGGCCCCCTCTTCTGTCCTGACGACCGCGGGCATGCTCCTCTCATGATGCAGCTCTTCCCTGAGGCGCTCGAGGTCCGCTTTTTGACTCTCATCCAGGTGGGCGCGTTCAGCGATGAACTGCACCACATTGGCCAGCATGGCATCATCAAACTCGCGGTGGTTCTGCGGGAGCAGGCGCACCAGCTCGCCGAATTTGGCCTGGGCGTCCTCCCCGCGCTTGAAAAAAAAGGGCAGAAAATAGCAGGTGGAGCTGTGGATGAAAAGGGACTCGACATCTTCGGGCGCCATCGCCACCCCCTCATCCATGATCTCGAGTCCGCGGTTGGCCAGGCGCCATTTGGCGTGGGGCAAAAAGGCATGCTTGCCCTGCAAAGCCACCAGGGCGCCGATATAGGTCCTGGCCCGGCCCGCCCACTCGGGCTGGGCGACGGCGAGTTCCTCAAAGGCGGCGATGGCCGGCCGGATCTGCTTCTTCTCCTCCACACTGGCGTAAAAAAGGAGCCGCGCCCGTTCGAGCGCCGCCTTTCCGGCCGAGGCCGAAGGCGCCGCGGACCCGGCCCATGCCAGGCCGGCTGCACTGAGTATGCAGAGCGCAGCCGCGACCGCGATACCTTTTATCATGCCGGGGGTTCTCATTCCGCCTCTATTTCACCATTTTGAGCGTTTTCAGCTCCGCCGCGGTGGCCGGCATGATACTCACCGCCGCCCCTCCGCCGGCCGCCAGGGCCATTCCAAGCACCGATTTGCCGGTCACCAGCCCCTTGCGGATACGATAGGCCATGGGATTCTTCTGCCAGTGAGCATCCTTGCCGTCAAGATAGAGCACCGCCGTATACTTGACCCCCGGATCGAGAAAATCGAGGGTGATGGTCGCAGAACGCGCCTCTTCATCGGTGATGGCGCCGATGAACCAGTTATCCGTACCCTTTTCCTTGCGGGCGATGGTCAGATAGTCGCCCGGTTCTGCGGCGATAATGCGGCTCTCTTCCCAGTCGACCGCCACATCCTTGATGAACTGGAAGGCATCGGGAAAGCGGTCGTAATTCTCGATCAGGTCCGCCGCCATCTGCAGGGGACTGTAAAGGGTGACGTAGAGGGCCAGCTGCTTGGCCAGGGTGGTGTGCACCTGCAAGCTGCTGCCGGGCTTGTAGTAATCCATCTTGATCTGAAAGATGCCGGGCGTATAATCCATCGGACCGCCCATAAGCCGGGTGAAGGGCAGGATGGTCTCATGGTCGGGAGGATTGCCACCACTCCAGGCGTTGTACTCATTGCCGCGTCCGGCCTCGCAGGCCAGCCAGTTCGGCCAGGTACGGTGCAGCCCCGTCGGCCGCACCGGTTCATGGGCGTCGATCATGATCTCGTGGCGCGCCGCCTCCCGCGCCACACGCAGATAGTGGTTGACCATCCACTGGCCGTCATGGTGCTCGCCGCGCGGGATGATGCGGCCGACGTAGCCGGTCTTGACGCTGTTGTAGCCGTGCTTTTTCATAAAGGCAAAGGCATCCTGCATCCGCCGCTCATAATTGGTCACCGCCGCCGAGGTTTCGTGGTGCATGATCAGGCGCACTCCGCGTTCGGCGGCGTAGCGCTGCAGCTCCTCCACATCGAAATCGGGATAGGGAGTGACAAAATCAAAAACCTCCTCTTTCCAGTTACCGAACCAGTCCTCCCAGCCGACGTTCCAGCCCTCGACCAGCACCCCGTCAAAGCCGTGTCTGGCGGCGAAATCGATGTAGCGTTTGGTCTCGGCCGTGGTGGCGCCGTGGCGTCCGTTGGGCTTGAGAGCGTTCCAGTCGGTCGTGGCCAGTTTGAGATTGCTGGTGTCGGCCATGTTCCAGGAGACCGTGCCGACGTGCATGCCCCACCAGATGCCGATATATTTCTGCGGCTTGATCCAGCCGGTATCGGTCAGGGCGCAGGGCTCGTTGAGGTTGAGGATGATCCGCGAGGCGAGGATCTCCCGGGCATCGCGGCTGACGATGACGGTGCGCCAGGGGCTCTTCTCGGGAGTCTGCAGGTAGGCCATATGACCCAGCGCATCGGGCACCAGCACCGCGCCCAGCGAAAAAGTGCGCTGGTCGACGAGCAGGTTCATCGCCGGATAGTTGACCAGAGCGGCTTCGAAAAGGTTGATGTAAAGCCCCTCGCGGGTCTTGAGCATGAGCGGGGTCTGCACGGCATTGGGAGCGATGATCGAGCGTACAGCGATCTCTTGCATCGTCGCGCCGCGCATGGCGTCAACCTTGCTGAGCGGGGTGGTCGAATAGTCGTATTCGTTGGTATCATAGTCACCGGGGATCCACCAGGCCAGGTGATCGCCGGTCAGATTGAACTGGGTCTTTTCACCGCTGACGATGAAGTAGCCCAGGTTGGGCTGGTTCGGGAATTCATAGCGAAAGCCGAGGCCATCGTCGAAGAGACGGAAGCGGATGATCATCTGCCGCTTCTCCGGCTCATCCCTCTCCAGCGTCACCGCCAGCTCGCTGTAATGGCTGCGGATGCGCCTCTCTTCGCCCCAGACCGGCTCCCAGCTCTCGTCGGCGGTGGTGCGCCCGGATTTGACCACCTTGAAACGGTCGAAGAGGCCGGAATTGTCCTTGAGGGCGACGCCCATCCTGCTCTCCAGAATGACCGGCTGTTCGCCGAGATCGAGGCGGTAGCAGGGCTCACCCGCACCGTTGAGATAGAATTCGAGAGCGAGTTGGCCATTCGGCGAGTTCAATTCCAGCGCGGAAAGCCGCAGCGCGGCGATCAAGATCGTCATAAAGATCATGTTTTTCATCATAGGTGCTGCTCTCCCTGAGGCGGGGAAATCAGGCGTTCCTGGCATGCCCTTCCCCGCCCCTGGTCATTGGGTCCTATTTTTTCCTGCTCTTCCACTCCGCCACCTGATTGGCGAAGGTGGCCAGATCCGGCGGCACCCTTTGCGCCGCCCTGCCGAGCACCAGGGCTTTCTCGCCGATCTTCACCGCCTCCTTGACCTTGCCTTCGCGGGCGAGGAGATCGGCCTTGAGACTCAGGTTCTGAAAACTCTCATCGAGCGCAATCGAGGCATCGAGCCACTTGCCGGCCTGCTCGATCTCGATATTGTTCTGCAGGGCATACTGCGCAGCGTATAACAGGGAACGGGAGTTGAGGATCGACCTGGCCGAACTCATGACCTTCTCGTCGGTGTTGACACCCACCTTGAAAGCGACCCGCAGCTTTTCCCAGGCGAGGGTCACAGTGGCGGATTCGTCGGTGACATCGTCGAAGGTGAAGAGCATCCGCTCCACATCGGGCCCTGCGAAGGATTTCACCGTCACCCGCAGGGCATCCTCCTCCTGCTTGTAATTATAGCTGCCCCACTGTCCGGCCACCTTGTTGAAAATGATCACCCACTCCCCGGGGTTGGGGATGGCATGCATGCTGTAGGTGCCTTTGGGCAGGGGCTGACCTTCGATAGTCACATCATCGCCAAAGGCGATGGAGGTGGCCTCGTTGGCGCCGAGGCGCCAGACCTGGTTATTGGGGACCAGTTCGCCCCATATGACGCGGTTCTTGACCGCAGGACGGCTGTAGGTGATGGTCACTTCTGTCAAACCGATGGTCTGGGTGACGCTGGCCTTGGGACTCAGACGAGGCAGCTGCACCTGGGCCTGCGCCCTGTCGGCGGCGACCGTAGCGAGCGCCAGCATCATGGCGCAAAAGACAAACAATCCTTTTTTCATGATATCCTCCTTTTACTCAGTGATATTTGCTGCGCTGATTCAAAGCTATTAACAACGCATGCCGGCGATAAATTGCACCATCAACCCGCCCTACAACTCTTTATCCCAGAGATACTCCCGCGTCTCGCGCACCATCACCCCGCTCAGGGCGAGGAGGGCGATCAGATTGGGGATGGCCATGAGGCCGTTGGCGAGATCGGCGAAATTCCAGACGAACTGCAGGGAAAAGACCGAACCGAAATAGACAGCGATGCACCAGAGAATTCGGTAGGGTAAAACCGCCCGCTCGCCGGCCAGATATTCCATCGCCTTTTCCCCATAGTAGGACCAGCCGAGGATAGTGGAAAAGACGAAGGTCAGCAAGCCGATGGTGAGTACGGCCGGTCCGATGACCGGGATGTGGGAGAAAGCGGTTTTGGTCAGCTCGGCGCCATTGGCCCCGCCGGTCCAGTCCCCGGAATTGACCAGCACCAGTCCGGTCATGAGACAAACTACAACGGTATCCCAGAAGGTGCCGGTGGAGGAGACCAGGGCCTGGCGTACCGGATTGCGGGTCTGGGCCGCTGCGGCGACGATCGGGGCGGAACCCAGGCCGGACTCATTGGAGAAGAGGCCGCGCGCCACCCCAAAGCGGAGCGCCGCCATCAGGGTGGCTCCGGCGAAGCCGCCGACCGCAGCATGGCCGTTGAAGGCCGACCGGACGATCAGCGCGATGGTCGCCGGCAGGGTCTGATGATGGAGGATCAGGATGTAGAGACAGCCGATGATATAGGTCAGCGCCATGAAGGGGACCAGGACTCCACAGACGCGGGCGATGCTCTTGATGCCGCCGAGGATCACCACCGCGGTGAGGACGGCCAGAATCAGGCCGGTCACCCAGCCGGGGATATGCAGGGTGCTCAGGGCCAGGGCGGAGATGGAGTTGGCCTGGACCATGCAGCCGATACCGAAGGCGGCGATGGCGGTGAAGATGGCGAAGAGAATGCCCAGCCAGCGCCAGCCCAGGCCGCGTTCGAGAGCATACATCGGCCCGCCGGCCATATCGCCGGAAGGGGTCTTGACGCGGTATTTGACCGCAAGCAGGGCTTCGCCGTATTTGGTGCTGATGCCGAAGACCCCGGTGAGCCACAGCCACAGCACCGCTCCCGGCCCGCCGAGGGCGACTGCCGTCGCCACGCCGACGATATTGCCGGTGCCGATGGTCGCGGCCAGGGCCGTCGTCAGGGCCCCGAACTGGCTGACATCGCCCTCCGCCTCTTTATCTCTGGCGAAGGAGAGTTTGATCGCCTTGAAAATGTAGCGCTGCGGGAAACGCAGCCTGATGGTGAGAAAAAGATGGGTGCCGAAAAGGAGGAGGATCAACGGCAGGCCCCAGAGGAAGCTGTCCAGACTGGCGACGACATCGGCTATTACCTGCATGTGCACCTCGCGGATGGGATGAGAAAACATTGCGCTCTCTGCGCCCGGTTACGGCCGGTTTACGCTCCGCTCTGTGGCAGCCGGCCGGCGCCAGCGCGGTTTTCCCGGGTCAGGCGCTCGGCCAGCGCCCTGAAGTGGGGATCGGCATACTCAAAAAAAGCCCGCCAGGCAGGACAGAGATAGTTGACACCGTCGGGCCTGAAAATCCGCTCCCTGGGACAGCCGCACCAGCAGTGGGTCAGCCAGGGGCAGGCCGTACATTGATCGGGCAGGGCACGTTTGGCCGCGCCGAACTGTTCCTGTGCAGGGCTGTTGAGGAGGTCGGCCAGCCTCGCCTCGCTGACATTGCCGAGGCGGTGCTGCTCATCGACGTAGAAATCGCAGGCAAAGACCTCCCCGTTATGCTCCACAACAAGATAGACTCCGCATTCGGGCAGGAGCGTGCATTCCGGTGCCTTCAGCCCCAGATAGGTGTAGAAGAGGGAGTCGAACCAGCGGATGAAGAGGGTCGGCCGCCCCCCGCTGAAATCGGCGCGCCAGAGATCAAAAAGCGCAATGAGGAAACGGCCGTACGCTTCCGCATCGACGGAGAAAGCAGCTAGGCCGCCGGGCCGGCTGTCATCCCGCTCCAGGCAGGGGATGAACTGGAGATGGTCGATGCCGCTCTGTTTGTGAAAATTATAGATCTCTTCAGGGAAATGCACACTGTTGTCATTCACCACGATCAGGGCGTTGACTGCGACCCCGGCACTGAGCATCAGATCCCGGCTTTTAACCACCCGCCGCCAGGAACCCTCCCCGCTGCGGAAACGGCGATAGCGGTCATGCACCTGCTCGGGGCCATCGAGGGAGAGGCCGACCAGAAAACTGTTCTGGTGGAGGAAGCGGGCCCAGTGTTCATCGATGTGCAGGCCGTTGGTCTGCAGTCCGTTGCCAGCCTGCTGACCGGGGCGGCTGCAGCGGCTCTGATAGTGAACGGCGGTCTCGTAAAAGCGGAGCCCCATCAGCGTGGGCTCGCCCCCCTGCCAGGCAAAGTTGATACGCTGCCCCCCCTGCTGCAACATCTGGCGGACAGTATTGCGCAGCACCGCCTCGCTCATCCGGTGCGCCGTGCCCGGGAAAAGGGCCGACTTGTCCAGATAGTAGCAGTAATGACAGGCGAGCGAGCAGTCCGGCCCGGCCGGCTTGATGAGCACCGAGGTGAGAGGTTTCACTCGGCCGTCACTTGATCAGCACCATGCCGGTAGTCGCGGGGAGCACCAGCTCGCCCTCCACCCGCCGCTCCTGGGGTTCGTCGCCGGCCTTTTCGCCGCTGACCAGAATGCGCCACTGCCCCTCGGGCAGGATAAAGCGCGTCATCTCCTCCCGGTGCCCGTTCAGAAGGACGAGGAGATCGCGGCGGTCCGGATTATCCGCCCGCCTGATCTGGAAAGAGAGGGCGAAAGGATTGTCGCCATCGGTGAAATGGATGGCCGGCGGCGGGGTGCTGCGAAAAGCCGCATACCGCTTGCGCAGCCGGATCAGCCCCTTGTAATAATCGACCAGCTCCTGATTGAGGGCCGCATGACGGTAATCCAGCCAGTTGGTCTCGTTGTCCTTGTTATAGCTGTTGTGATCGATGCGGCCGATCATCGTATCCGGCGCCTCGCTCCGGGCGATCACCTTGCTGCGGGCGAATTCGTGTCCCTCCTCCATCATCACCGCGCCCTGGCTGGTGAAGAGGATGAGAGCGCCAAGCTTGCTGATCTTGAGCTCTTCCGTGGTCAGGCGGGCATTGGCCATGGGATCGGAGATGACCTGGTCGGGACGGACGGCGCCGGAACCGATCCGGACGAAATCCCCGTAGGCGTGGTCGTCGTGCGAGCCGAGATAATTGACCGCATGGCTGCTCTGCCGAAAGAGCCCCCCCTCCGCCGCGAGCGTGCCGCGGATATACCGTTTGACGGCCTCCCGGTTGAGGTCGCCCAGGTAACGGCCGAAAATGTAGCTCTGGCCGTTCTCCGGATTCTGCCCCTTGATGCCGTTGCGGAACTGGTCGTTCCAGGCCGCCCAGCCGTGCTGTGAAAATCCGGCCGGGTCGTACTTGCCGCCGCCCCAGGGTTCAGCGATCAGGACGACATCGGGGTTGATCTTGCGCGCCTCACGAGTGATGAAGTCGACCGTATCCCAGTCGATCATGGCCGCCAGATCAAAACGGAAGCCGTCGATGTGATACTCCTCCATCCAGTGGCGGACGCTGTCGAGGATGAGCCGCTGCGCCATCGGGCGCTCGGTCTTGAAATCGTTGCCGCAGCCGCTGGTCGCGATATAGTGCTGATTCGCATCGAGGCGGAAATAGTATTTTTTGTCCGCCAGCTTGAAACAGTTCTGGTCGTACTGGGAGACGTGGTTGTAGACCACATCAAGAATAACGGCGATGCCCGCCTTGTGAAAAGCCTTGACCAGATCCTTGAGTTCCTCGACCTGGCGGCCCTCCGCGCCGGTCATCGCGCCGGGGTTCATCGTCGCACCGCTGGCGTAATAGGCCTCGGGCGCGAAGAAGAAAGAGGTCATGTACCCCCAGTGGTTGCGGCTGTAGGGATTCCAGGTATTGCGTGTTCCCCCTGCATCCTGATTGAAGGGGAGTTCAATATTGCCGAATTCATGGACCGGCAGGAGCTCGATCGCGTTTACGCCCAGCTCCTTGATATAATCGATGCCGCCGGTCAGGCCGGGCTGGATCACCCCCTTGTAGCTGCCGGCGAGGTGCGCCGGGCAACCCGAGCTCGGATGGGCCGTCAGATCGCGGACATGGCATTCGTAGATGATCATCTCCTGCAGGGGAAGACCCAGGGGACGGTCCCCCTCCCAGTCATACCGGCTGCTGTCGAGGATAAGAGTGCGGCCGCGATGGAGATACTCGTTGGCGGTGACCACAGCCCGGGCATAGGGATCGCAGATGGGTTTCTCGTAATCGAACTGCTCGGTCGCCCCTCCGGGGCCGTCGACCTGATAGGTATAGGCGCTGCCGAAATAGTGGCCGGGCAGGGTGATCTCCCAGACCCCATCCTCATCGCGGAGCAGCTCATGCCGCTCGCCCGCTTTGGCCTCCGGCGCAGGATAGAGCGTCAGGGTGACCCGGCTGGCGCGCGGCGTGAAAAGCCGGAAAGTGGTCGACTGCTCATCCCAGCTGCAGCCCAGCGTCTTGTCGGAGTAATAGCTGTCAAGGAGATGGTCGGGATCCAGTTCCGCCTTGCTCTCCCGGAGATGAAGAAAGCGGGTCCGGGTCAGATCGATGGGGGCACAGTGGAGGCGGTAAACGCCCTTGCGCCGCTCGACGCGGTGGATCTTTAAATCGGGGGTGAAATAAAAGTCGGCGGCATCGATGTGAGCGGTCGAATCCTGCAACTGGACATCGACGATATCCGGGGCTGAAATCCTGGCGGAAATGATCATAGGCGATTTTTTATGGCATCCTGATAAGAGAGTAATGCCCGCGGACAGGAGCATGAGGGCGCTCAGGAACAAACCCGCCCCTCCGGCTCCCCTGCGCAGGCGTTGGCATGCTTTCCTCATGGGATTCACCCTTCGCTTTGGGATGAGGATACTTATTTTTGCTGCAGCGCATCGAGCGCCTTTTCGGCTTCTTCGCGATCGTTAAAGGGGATGGTGTGCTCCTTGAGGGTCTGGGTGGTCTCGTGCCCCTTGCCGAGAATCATGACGATATCGCCCGGACCGGCCATTTCGATGGCGTGCCGGATGGCGGCGCGGCGATCGATGATCTCGGTCACGCGGGCCGCTTCGCAGCCCGTGCGGATTTCGGCGAGGATCTGCAGCGGATCCTCGTTGCGCGGATTGTCCGCCGTAAGGATGATTTCGTCGCTGAAGCGGGCGGCCACGCCGCCCATAATCGGCCGCTTCTCCTTGTCGCGGTCGCCGCCGCAGCCGAAGAGGGTGATCAGCTTGCGCGGATTGAGCCCGCGCGCCAGGCCGAGCACGTTCTCCATCCCGTCGGGGGTGTGGGCGTAATCGACCACGACGGTGAAGGGCTGGCCGCGGTCGACCATTTCCATGCGCCCGGCGACACGGATCGGGCGTTCCAGTCCGCGTTTGATCTGCTCCAGATCGATCCCCTCGGCGATCGCGGTGCCGACCCCGGCCAGGGCGTTGTAGACGTTGAAGCGGCCGAGCAAACGGGTGTTGATATCAATGTCGCCTTTGGGGGTCACCAGAGTATAGCGGGTGCCGCCGATATCGTAGTGGATGTCCCGGGCCATGATGTCGGCCGGGGAGTAGATGCCGTAGGTGAGAACGTTGGCGCGGGTCGCCTCGACAAAGCGGCCGCCATAGGGATCGTCGATGTTGATGACCGCAAAGTCCTCGGCGCCGAGCCAGCGGAAGAGCTTGAGCTTGGCGTTGAGATAGTTATCCATGGTCTTGTGATAGTCGAGATGGTCCTGGGTGAGATTGGTAAAGACCGCGACCCGGAAGCGGCAGCCCTGCAGGCGGTGGAACTCGATGCCGTGCGAGGAGGTCTCCATGAAGCAGTAGGAAAAATCCAGGTCCGCCATTTCACGGAGGATGGCCTGGAGGTCCGGCGGTTCGGGGGTGGTATCCTTGGACTTGCGGATCTCGCCGTTGAGCTTGTAATAAAGGGTGCCGATGAGGCCGACCTTGTTGTTCTCGATAAAGATGGATTCAATGACGTGGGTGGTGGTGGTCTTGCCGTTGGTGCCCGTCACCCCGACCAGTTTGAGCTGCTCCGACGGGCGGCCGTAGAAGCGGTTGGCGAGGATGCCGAGGGCGTAGCGTGAGTCGGGGACCACGACCTTGACGACGCCGGCGGGGAGCTCCATGTCGTTCTGCAGGACTACGCAGACCGCGCCGTTGGCGATGGCCTCCTTGACAAAAAGATGTCCATCGGGGATCTCGATCTTGTCCAGCTGTGTATAGATATTGATGGCGACGTAGATAAAGCCGGGGCGGATACGCAGGGGATCGTAGGCGATGCCCGTGATTTCAATTCCGGCCGGTGTGCCCGTCACCTTTTTTTCACTCAGGTCGTCCAGATAGAGCTGCAGATCCATGGTATTCTCCTCACGAGAGCGTAAGTGGTTATGATAGCAAAAATGTAACTAAAAAATAATTTCAAGTCAATACAAAGCAAGGCGCACGATCTGCGGCTGGTGGTCGGAGACCGAGAGCGGCACCACACTCGCCTCGAGGATGC
Organism: bacterium; assembly: GCA_029560815.1. Next base: position 21,600 of record JAKQKF010000129.1, on the reverse strand, counting down.
GGAAATGGCGGCTGGCGAAGACCTGATCGATGCGCAAAAAATCGAAGAGCAGGAATCTCAGACGGCCGGGTATGCTGCCCTGCAGGTTATAGTGGCCATAGGTCGTACCCAGCCCCCAGCCGGCGGTCGCAAAGGCATTCTGCAGGCCGGCGTTGAAACGACGGTAGAGCGGGCTATTGGGTGTATCGTTGAAATCCCCGGCGAGGATGACCGGCGCCTCGATGCGGCTGACAATCCGGTGCAGCTCTTCCGCTTCAGCCATGCGCCGCTGATAGGCGATGCGCGTCTGGGCCAGCGAGCTGGCGAGAGTGCGCTTGCCGAAGATCAGCTGGAGGAAGGCGTGACCCGCAGGATAGAGATGGCAGTTGAAGAGATGGATCTCCTCGCCCATGCGGGTGACCACGGCATGGTTGACGTTGGTGTGGCCGGACATATAGGGCGTGCCGATGTCGATGTTCCGGACCGACTTGAAGGGCAGCCGGCTGAGGATGGCACCGCCGTTATAATTCTCGAAGCGGTCGGCCCAGAGCTGGTGCGGATAGGACTCACCCAGCCGTCTCTGGAACAGCTTGCGGTCGCTCGAGTTGATCTCCTGGATGAAGACGATGTCCGGATTTTCCCGGGCGATGAGGTCAAAAACCGGAAGGCGTTTCTCCCCGTGGGAGACGCTGGAGATATTGTAATCGAGAATTTTGAGGTGGCCAGGTCCCGGCCGGCGCAGCGCGGAGAACGATGGGAAGAGCTGCGGCCCGTAATTGAGAAGCAGACCGGCGCAGGCGGCGAGATAGAGGAAAAGATGGGCGCGGATCTGACGGGTGCGCCGCACTTCGCGCCAGACCATAATCCCCAGCAGCGGCAGGAGGAGGAAAAGCAGACGGAAATAGGCCGGCAGCTCGCTCAAACCCCAAAGCATCAGCAGGAGGGCGGCGGTTCCGGCGCCGTATCGGATCACCCTGTTCTCCGTTTCACGGCGGCCGAACCAGAAGAGATAGAGCGGCAGCACCAGAGCCACCGGGATCCAGAGGGTGTCCTGAAGCAGGCTGGCCGCCAGTTCCACAGTCGGAACCCGGGGCAGGAGGAGCACGCGCAGATTGGCCCAGACCAGGCCCTGAGCGGTCAGGATCACCAGCCAGAAGAATAAAAGGAGCCCGGCAAGCAGCCTTTTGATCTGTTTCGTCGCGGTCATAATTTTTAATTTATCACTATTTTCCAACATTTAAAAGAATTTTCAGGAGGCGATCGCCCCAGCGCACTCAAAAAAGACTATTGTGTTTTTCAATAAAAGTGCGTATATGAAGGCAAAATCACAAAGGGAGGAAGCACTATGGCGCCTACTTATGATGAGCTCAAGAAAAAAACCGTCGCTGAACTGCGCGAGATCGCCAAAGGCCTTGATCATGAAGCGGTCCAGGGCTACAGCCAGCTCAACAAGGAGCACCTGCTGGTAGCCGTGTGCAAAGCCCTGGGGCTGGACATGCATTCGCACCACCATCACGAGGCCGGCACAACCCTGGCGCAGATGAAAAAAGAACTGAAAGAATTGAAGAAAAAACGTGATACAGCACTGTCGGCCGAAGATAAAGCCGCCCTCAAACGGACCCGCACCAGAATGAGACGGCTGAAGAAACGCATCTCCAGAGCCTAAAAAAAAGCCCGGGCTGCCTCAGCAAACCCGGGCTTTTTTTGCTCCTCCCGGTCAGTCATGCAGAAAACGGCTGACCTTGGTGATGAAATGGCGGTGCAGAAGCGTGCTGTCGGTCAACTCGGGATGAAATGCGCTGACCATGATATGTTCATTTTCCGCGGCCACCACATCCTCGCAGTGCCACCCCAGCGGGGTGACACCCGGGCCGCAGGCGGCTATTTTAGGGGCGCGGATGAAGACCCCCTCCACGCTGGCGGGCTCGCCGTGCAGATCCAGCCTGACCGTGTCGATGAAGGAATCGATCTGCCGGCCGTAGGCATTGCGCTCCACCACCAGATCGATCAGGTTCAGGGTGGCCAGCTTGTGGTCCAGTACCTCGCGGGCGAGCAGGATCAGACCGGCGCAGGTGCCGTAAATAGCCTTGCGCCGCCCGAATTCAACCATGGGATCCCACAAACCGTGTTTATGCAAAATGATGGTCAGGGTGGTTGACTCACCGCCGGGCACGATCAGACCGTCGCACCCCGCCAGTTCCCTCTCCGTGCGCACCAGTGGCGCCTCCTGCCCCAGCACCGCGAGCATCTCCCGGTGCTTGCCATAGTCCCCCTGGATCGCCAGGACGCCGATGCGCATTTACCAGCCTCTCCCCGCCATGCGTTCGTTCTCGGGGATGGAGGAGATCTCGAGGCCCGGCATCGCTTCGCCGAGGCCTTCCGAAACCCGGGCGATGAGGTCGAAATCGAGATAATGGGTGGTGGCGCTGACGACGGCTTTGGCGCGCATGACCGGATCGCTCGACTTGAAGATGCCGCTGCCGACAAAGACGGTCTCGGCGCCGAGCTGCATCATCAGCGAGGCATCGGCGGGCGTGGCCACGCCGCCGGCGGAGAAATTGGGCACGGGCAGTTTGCCCAAAGTCTTGACCTCCCGCACCAGTTCGACCGGTGCGCCCAGGTTTTTGGCCTCGGTCACCAGCTCCTCATCGCCCAGGCTCTGCAGACGGCGGATGCCGCCCTGCACCGCGCGCATGTGGCGCACCGCTTCGACGATATTGCCTGAGCCCGCCTCGCCCTTGGTGCGGATCATGGCCGCCCCTTCGGCGATGCGGCGCAGCGCCTCGCCCAGATTGCGGCAGCCGCAAACAAAGGGAACCTTGAATTTCCATTTGTCGACATGGAACTCTTCGTCGGCCGGGGTCAGCACCTCGCTTTCGTCGATAAAATCGACGCCGAGGGCTTCGAGCACCTGGGCTTCAGCGAAATGACCGATGCGGCACTTGGCCATCACCGGGATCGAGACCGCCTCCTGGATGGCGCGGATCACAGTCGGATCGGACATGCGCGCCACGCCGCCGTGAGCGCGGATATCGGCGGGGATGCGCTCGAGCGCCATCACGGCCACCGCGCCGGCCTCCTCGGCGATCCTGGCCTGCTCCGCGGTGGTGACATCCATGATCACCCCGCCCTTGAGCATTTCGGCGAGGCCGATCTTGACCCGCATATTCTCTAGGTTTTGCATGATAAAATTCCTCATTTAGATTCATCAAATTTCAACCGTAAAGTTATGCAATTTTTCCCTATTTATCAACTGCTTTTCAGGGCACTGGGAGAAGAGCGAGGATTTCCGCCGGCAGCGGTGCCTGGCTGGAAAAAGTGGGCAATTCAGAATAATTTTTTTGTTTTCGCTTGATTTAATAGCCCTAATTGCTTTAATTTAATAAAATGGGGGGCCGGAAGCGGCAGCGCCTCGCGGCGCACCCAATCCGGACCCCAGAGGCATAACTTTGCACCTTCCCCGGGGGGATCCAGTGATGGATGGCGGGCTGCAGCGCGCTGCTGACGTACGACCGGCAGCGCAGACACCTGGCGCAACCGGCCAGGAACCTTCCCTGATCAGGGGGCTCCTCCGTCATCGGACCACAGCCACAACCAGGACAGCTCAAGCATGCTCGCAAACCGATTCCAGCCGCAAGCAGGAGGGGCGTTTTGACGCCGGTGTGTGCACACTGGGTTTCTCCATCATCCCCGCCTACCGGAAGGCCTGCGATAGTCTGCTCTCGCAGGTCAAGAACGGGGGGGAGATCATCGTCAGTGATGTGCAGCTCACCAGTGGCTGGCGTGCACTCATCAACCCGCTGGTCGTCTTCTGGTCCAGAGAGTACGGCGGCTCCTTCGCAGGTAACCGCAACACCAGGCGTCTCTTCAAGCAGCTCGAACAGGAGCTGTCGGCTGTACGCAAGCAGGAGTTCTTCCTTGGCTCCTACTGCTACTGCATTGGCAGAAAATAGACCGCGGATTCTCTCCAGCCGCAACGCGGATCTCCACCCGACGGCGTCAGCCTCTCATCCGACGGAGCTACAATGGCGCTCTCAAAGGAATCGATAAAAAAGATCTATACCCGGACCCTGGCCGTCCACTATGACCAAAAGATCGCCGCCTCTTTCGAAATGTGGCGCGCCGCTGCGGTCGGAGCCTCCAGGCTCGGACGGGGCAACCGCGTCATCGTCTTCTGCTGTGGAACGGGGCACGATTTCCCGCACCTCATCGACAAGATCGGTGAAGAGGGAGAGATCGTGGGCATGGACTTTTCCCCGCAGATGCTGGCAGGAGCCCGGGCCAGGATCGATCAGCAGGGATGGCGGAACATTCGACTGATCGAAGCGGACGCCACCCTCTTCGCCAACACAGGGAACGACTTGTTCGATGCCGGCCTCTGCACCCTGGGCATTTCCATCATTCCGGAGTACCGGCAGGCCTACGACAATCTCTGCTCCTTCGTCAGACCGGGCGGTGAAATCATTATCGGTGACCTGCAGCTCGCACACGGCTGGCGCTCCATATTCAATCCCCTGATCATCCGCCTCGCCAGGGAGTACGGCGGCTCGTTCCGGGGACATCGCAACAGCAGCAGGCTCTTCGCCGCCATGCAGGAGGAGCTCTCCGACATCAGAAGCGGGGAGTTCTATCACAGATCCTACAAATATGTGGTCGGGAAAAAATAATCGACGGCATAGTGACCCTATTACCAGCGGAGGCAGACAGAAAATGCCCGACACCCCATTGAACAGCGCACAGCTCTGGCGGCTCTGGCGGGAGGAAAGCACCTCCCGGTCCTCCAGCACAGCCATCACGGCCCCGCAAGGCGACATGAGCTTTGAGGCTCTCTTCGCAACTGCCGCAGATCTGGCCGGCAAGCTGGAAGAGGCGGGAATCGAGGAAAATCGCGTCGTCGGCCTGGTCATGCCCAACTCTCTGGCCTTTGTGCCCGCCTTTCTGGCCCTGCTCAAGCTTTCCCTCCCGGTCGCCCTGGTTTCGCCCAAATACCGCGCCAGCGAGATCGAAGCCATCGCCGCCGCCCTGCGGCCGCAATGCTTTCTCACCACCCCTCCGCTGGCGGCCGTGCTCGAGGAAGCGATGGGGATCAAAAGGCGTACCGCTCTGGCCCTGAGCGAACCGGCCGGTGAGGCCGAGCTTCTCTTCCCGGCCTCACCCTCCGCGCCGGCGCCCGCTGCAGGAGGAGAGCGGCCCGCCCTGATCAAATTTACCTCGGGATCGACAGGCACTCCGAAGGGAATCGCCCTGACCGCGGCCAACATACTCGCCGAAGCCCGCAACGTCACCTCCACCCTCGCCGTCAGCGCCGGCGACCACATCCTCGCCCCGGTGCCGGTCTTTCACTCCTATGGATTCGATCTGGGGGTGCTCTCCATGCTCATGACCGGGGCGCACCTGATCCTGCAGGAAGGCCTCGTGCCCCGCAAAATGATCGCAGAACTCGCCGGCGGCGGCGCCACCATCTTTCTCGGCGTGCCCAGCATCTATCGCATCTTTGTCGATACGCCGATCTCGCCGGCTCCGGATCTCTCCCATTTACGCTACCTGCTCTCCTGCACCGCTCCCCTGCCCGCCGAACTGATCACTGCCTTTTATGACAAGTTCCGGGCCCCCATCTGCCAGCATTACGGCTCCTCGGAGACCGGCGCCGTCACCAATCATATCCCCGGCCAGGTCCTCGCCAGACCCGACTCCGTCGGAAGAGCCCTGCATAACGTGCAGATCACTATCGCCGACGAAGAGGGGCATGCGCTGCCCTCAGGCAGCGTGGGCGAGGTGGTCGTGACCAGCGCTGTGGTCTCGCCAGGCTACATCATGGGCAATCCGCCCGGCGCGTCCCGCTTCTCGGCGGGAATGTATAAAACCGGCGACCTCGGCCTGCTCGATGAGGAAGGATTTCTCTTCCTGCACGGACGCAAGGACGACGTCATCAATGTGGGAGGGATGAAGGTTTCCCCCTTCGAGGTGGTCCAGGTGCTCGAAAGATGCCCCGCCGTGCGCGAGGCGGCCGTCATCGGCGTGAAAGATGTCGCCGGCGAAGAGATGGTCTGCGCCCTGGTCACCCTCAAGGAAGCTGCGACTGAAGCCGAAATCCTCGCCTTCTGCCGTGGTCAGCTCTCCGACTACAAGATTCCGCGCCGCATCGAGATCCGCACGGAGATGCCGCGCGGCCCTTCAGGCAAAATTAAAATAACAGCAGAGGACTTTAGCTTGTGAATAAAAGTCAGATCGAAAAAGAGATCATCGAGATCCTGCGCAGACGTGCCCTGCACGGCAGCAGCCGCGAGATCAGCCTCACCACCCCCCTGGGGGAGCAAGGACTGGGGCTCGATTCCCTCGCACTCATCGAATTCGTCACCTCCCTGGAGAACCACTTTCAGACTGTGATCCCGGAGGAGATCTGGACGGCGGGCAGCAAGCTCACCCTGCAGCACTTTGCCGACCTGATCAGCATGGCAGTGCCCGCACCTCCCACCGCCGCAGAGGAACTCCCCCCGACGTCGCGGCCCCCCGTCACCACGCCCCGCGATGAAGCCCGGCCGGCTGAGGAGCCGGGGCGGCCCCGCAGCCGGAGCGACTGGCGCCGGAAAGCCCCCTTTTCCTATCTCTACAAGCTCAGCAAGTTTCTCTACGAGCGGGAAAGCTACATGATCCTTGAGCGCGATCTCCGCGGCTACCAGGTTCCCGCCCCCAACTCGCCGCTGCATCTCCTCCTGCGTCAGGCCACCCGCGAGGATGAAGATGCGCTGGAACGCTTCTGGCTCTCCTTCAGGTACTACACCCTCGCCCGTGAGGAGATGAACAGAACCCTCTTTCGCAAACGGCTCGATTCGGGCTATACCTGCCTGACGGCATGGCTGGGGGATGAGGTCATCGGCATCGACTGGCTCCTGACCAGGAGCTACCGCTGCCCGCACACGGGCCTCGAACTCGACTGGCCGCCGGAGGCCATCTATGCGGGCGAGCTTTACGAACACAAACAGCAACAGGGCAAGGGGGTCGGCCTTGCGCTGCTCGCCTTTTCTCTTGCCGAATCCCAAAAAAATGGCTATCTTCGTCAGGTCACCCTGGTCACAGCGAAAAATATCAAGATGCTCGGCGCCGCCATGCAGCTCTTCGGCTTTGTCAAAACCGGCGAGATCCATACGACCCGTCTCTTCCGGCAGCCCATCTCTTCCTGGCGGGTCCGTACGGAAGCGGGTCGCGGCGGAAAACTGGTCCTGTAGAGCGCGCGGCTTAGCGGCCGGCGTAAGCTGCCGGAAGGCGGACGATCCTGAGCACAAGGCAGAGGGTGCCGGAGAGGAGACCAGCTATGCCCGGGCCGCTCTATTTTTATCGTCGCGGCAGCGATCAGAAGGAAGAGGAGATCATTCTCGGCGGGGGATTGATGCGGTGGGCCTATCAGAGCAGAGCCGGCAAAGCGCTGACCGGTTTTCTCTTCAACCGCCGCTGGCCGAGCCGCCTGGCCGGATGGTACGCCGATTCGCGCTGGTCGCGGCGGCAGATCGCCCCCGTCATCCGCAATCTCGGCATTGATACCGGCGAACTCGACACTCCCGTCGAGAGCTATGCCACCTTCAACGCCTTTTTCACCCGCCGCCTCAAGGCCGGGGCGAGACCCTTTGCACTAGAGCCCGCGGAGGTCGCTTCCCCGGCGGACGGCCGCGTGCTGGTCTACCCGCAACTCCAGCAAACTACGCTTCTCCCTATCAAAGGTAAATCCTTCACCGTCGATGCCCTTCTGGGGATGCCGGCGGCCGGCTATGCCGGCGGCAGTCTGGCGGTCGTCCGCCTCTGCCCGGCCGATTATCACCGCTTTCACTTCCCCTGTGACGCCCGGGTCATTGCACAGCGCCACATCCCCGGCCGCTACCACTCCGTTAACACCCTGGTTGTGGCGATGGGCGTAGATGTTTTTAGCGAAAATGAACGGCAGGTCACCTTGCTGGAAAACGAACAGCTGGGGGAATTCGCCCTGGTCGAGGTCGGCGCTTTCGGTGTCGGCAGCATCGTCCAGACCTTCACCGGCGCTGAGGTGCGCAAGGGGGAGGAGAAGGGCTATTTTCAATACGGGGGATCGACCATCGTGCTGCTCTTCCGGCGGGAGCGGGTGGAATTCTGCCCGGATCTGGTCGCCCACAGCGCCGAAGGGATTGAAACCTTTCTCAGGGCGGGAGAGCTGCTGGCGAAGATGACCTCCGCCTGAACCGTCCCGCAGCCGTTCTCCGCCGGTTGCGCATGGGCCCCCTCCCCGCAGAAACCCGGCTGGATAAAAAATTCTTCTTGCAATTCCCGGTGAATAAGAATACTTTTTAATGTCTCGCTGTTACTATGGTCAAGGCGAACCGGAAGGGCTGTGCCCTGCATGGAAAGAGGATCTGTAATGTACGATGCCATATTGTTCGATCTGGATGGAACCCTGCTGGGACTGGATAACGACCACTTTGTCAACATCTACTTCAAGGCCCTGGGGCAAAAACTCTCGCCCTGGTATCCGGATGGCGAGATCATCCCCCTCATCGTCCAGGCCACCGAGGCGATGATCAAGGCGAAGGGGGACCGGGGTCTTTTATGCGATGTCTTCCGCGACGCCTACGATCGCCAGAGCGCAGTCCCCTTCGCCGAACTCGAAGCGGTCTATGACGAATTCTACCGCGTCGAATTCGACCAGGTGCGCACCATTTCCAGACCTCTGCCCCTGGCGCGGGAGGTCCTCGAGCAGGCGGCGGCGATCACGCCCCGCATCGCCCTGGCCACGATCCCCATCTTTCCGCGCGTCGCGATCGACGCCCGGCTGAACTGGGGCAATCTGCAGGACTTTCCCTTCACGCTGATCACCAGCTTTGAAAACATGCATACCAGCAAACCCAATCCGACCTACTTTCTCGAGGTCACCCACCGCCTCAATGTGCCCCCCTCAAGCTGCCTGATGGTGGGCAATGACTATCGCGACGACATGGCCGCCACCGCTGCAGGCATGGAAACCTTTATGGTCCTGGACTATGCCCTCAATTCCCAGCACGCGCGGCATACACCCACCTACACCGGTTCGCTCGCCGATCTCCATGAATTCCTGCTCCAGATCAGGAACAGTTGAATCCTTTTGCGCTCGAAAACATCCAATTCTACTGAAAGGCGCATCCGCCGCTAAATTTTTGCATCCCTATTCATAAGGAGTCACCATGTCAACGACCACCATGTCCATCGATAATTTCCAGAACACCATCGAAACCAATCCGATCGTCCTGATCGATTTCTGGGCCGGCTGGTGCGGCCCCTGCAAGATGTTCGGCCCGATCTTCGAAAAGGCTTCCGAAAAACATACCGATATCACCTTCGCCAAGGTCGACACCGAAGCCCAGGGCGACCTCGCCTCGCTTTTCGGCATCCAGTCCATCCCCACCCTGGCCATTTTCAGGGACGGCATCCTCCTCTACCGCGAAGCCGGGGCCCTGCCCGAGGCTGGCCTGGAAGAGCTGATCGGCCAGGTGCGCAAGCTCGATATGGACAAGGTGCGCGCCGATATCGAAAAGCAGAAAGCCGAAGAAGCGGTCGAAGACCACAACTGCGAAGGCTGCGCCGGCTGCGGCCACTGATCAACCCCCTGATCTCCCTCGTCTGAGAAGGGCGGGCCGCCGTTGGCCCGCCCTTTTGTTTCTGTAATAATGTGATCGATAGCACGATTTTTGCAACATTTTCGCCGCCATACCACCCGTCAACAGAGCTCTTGCCGATCCCGTCACCCGCATCACCAGCGAGGCAGCCATGAGAAAATTGTTTCTATCTATTTGTATCTTTTTGGCTTATCATCAGGCATTTCCCGCCGCCATCCTGCAGGTCACCAACCCCAATGTACCGCTCTATCAGTTCGTCACCCTCTCGCTGGATGCAGGCCGAGATGTTCCTAACCCATTTATCAGCATAAATTTATCAGCAGAGATAAGCGCGCCGGACGGCCGCATCTTTGCAGCCGAGGGCTTTTACAACGGCGGCCGCAGCTGGCTGCTCCGCTTCATGCCCGACCGGACCGGCACCTGGAGCTTTTCCTGGCAGTTCGGCGGCGAATCGGGATCGGGTTCGTTCACTTGTGTATCAAAACAGAACAGCAAACTGCACGGCCACATCCGCATCGATCCGGACAACCCGCACAAACTTCGCTTCGAGGACGGCACCCCCCTCCACTGGATCGGAGGCAAATATATCGATTTTGACGATCCCTTTTACAGAACCCCGGAACACGCCAGCGTCCCCGAACGCATGCCCAAATCCGAATACCTGCCCCTGGTCCACACCTATCTGCAGAACATCGCAGACAAGGGACTCAACGGCATAGTCCTCAAGCTGCGCGTCCTGCCCCTCAACTATGACCTCCAGAGCATGGACCTCGACTTTTTCGCCAGCGCCGACCAGATCATGCAGTGGGCCATGGAGCTCGGCATCAACGTCCAGCTCAACTTTTTCGATACCTGGGGCAAACGCAAGCAGGACGCTGATATCACTATCAGTAATCCCGATCCCGCCGATCTGCTCCTGGAGCCGCACAACGCCTCCACCTACGTGGCGGAGACCCGCTTTTTCATCCGTTACGCCATTGCGCGCTACGCCGCCTACCCCAACCTGCTCTGGGAACTCTGGAACGAGGCCGAGCGCATGGGCGCTTCCGCCCTGGCCGCCTCCACTCTCTACGCAACCTACTTTGAAGAGTACGACCCCTACGGCATCCCCATCAGCGCCTCGGAGATTCACACCGCCGCCTACCCCCTGCAGATCACCTCTTTTCACGCCGGCTTCAAGTGCGATCCCATCGAATGGAACTGGACCCACGCGCGCACCGACGACCCCACGCTTTACAAGAAATGGGTGAACTATGGTCAGTACGGCTATGACTACGGCCGGCCCATTCTCTGGAACGAGCTCTACCCCTATGACGGCGTCGATGACGGCGGCCAGTATGCCACCAACACCGCCGCCCACGACTGGTTTCGCGCCACCTTCTGGGGCAACCTGACCGCCGGCTGCATCGGCACCAGCGAGTTCTGCTGGGCTCCCATCAACACGGTGCCCAACCAGGTGACCGAGTATCACAGCCATTTCGCCACCTTCCTCTCCTGTCTCAAGGATTTCAACGCCCTGGATCCGGCCGACGGCGAGGTTGAATGCACGGCCGGCACGGCGACGATGTGCCGTAAACGGGGTAAGGAGTACGTCATCTACCACTTCACCCAGGGCCGGGGCAGCCAGACCACCCTGAACGTCAAGCTCCCGGCGGGCTATTACTATTACCAGTTCTACGACCCCAAGAGCGGCGAGACTGCGAGCACCCGCAGCATCGTGAGCAGAAGCACCGAGGGTTGGCAATCCTTCGCCACCCCGGTATTCAACCAGGATATTGTCCTCTATCTCATCGAGAGCACCTACTACGGAGTGGTGACGCCGGTGGAGCTCGCCAGTTTCTCCGGCGCGCGCACAGCGGGCGGGGTGCGGATCGACTGGAGCACGGCCTCGGAGACCAATAACTACGGTTTCGAGATCGCCCGCGCCCGCAGCGAAGAGAGCCCCTTCGAAACCGCCGTCTTTATCTCCGGACACGGTACGACCGCCGCCGCCCACCATTACAGCTGGTTCGACGCCGAGGCGGGCGAGGGCACCCTCTGGTATCAGCTCACCCAGATCGATGCCGACGGCCTGCGCCACGCCTGGCCCGCCCTGCGTCTCGCTGCTGTCGCTCCGGCCGCTCCGGTGATCTCGACCTACCCCAATCCCGGCCGCGGCATGGTGCGCCTGCGCTTTCATCTCGGCCAGCCGGACCGTGTGCGCCTGACCATCTACAACACCCTGCAGCAGACCGTCCACCAGAGCGCCTGGCACACCCGTGCGGCGGGGGCGCAGGAACTGATCTGGGACGGCCGCAATCACGCCGGCCAACTGGTCGCCACCGGCCTCTACTTCTACCGGCTGGAGATGGAGCATTTGTCAGCAGAGAGCATAAAAATGGTTGGACGTTTCGTATATACGCCGTAAATTGAATGGTACCTACTGGTCGATCCCTAATAATCGAGGTCACGCCATGAATCAGCCCGGCTGGAGCGCCACAGAGAATTACGCCTATCCTCTCCTGATCAAGAATCTGCTCTTCGCGCCCGCTGTTTACAATCCCCGGCAGGAGATCGTCTACCGGGGCGAGCAGCGCTTCACCTATGAGCAGTTCCGAGAAAGGGTCCGCCGCCTGGCCGGCGCTCTGGTCAAAATGGGGATCAAGCAGGGCGATACGGTGGCGGTGATGGACTGGGACAGCCCGCGCTACCTGGAGTGCTTTTACGCCGTACCCATGATCGGCGCCGTACTGCATACGATCAACATCCGCCTCTCTCCCGAACAGATGATCTATACCTTCAGCCATGCGGAAGACAGCGCCCTTTTCATCAATGCCGAATTTCTCCCCCTCCTCGATCATATCAAGGGGCGCATCGATACCATCAAACATTTTATACTGCTCAATGACAGCGGTGCTCCTCCCGATCACCCCTTCAAGTTCACCAATGAATATGAAAAAATGCTCGCAGAGGCCGAACCCCTGCAGGAATTCCCCGATTTCGACGAGAATCTCCGGGCGACCACCTTTTATACCACCGGCACGACCGGCCTGCCCAAAGGGGTCTTTTTCTCCCACCGCCAGCTCGTCCTCCATACCCTGAGCGGTCTGGTCTCCCTCGCCTCCAGCCGGGCCCAAGGCTCCTTCCATCGCGATGACGTCTACATGCCCCTGACGCCGATGTTCCATGTGCACGCCTGGGGCATCCCCTACATGGCGACCATGCTCGGCGTCAAACAGGTCTACCCCGGCAAGTACGCCCCCGACACCATTCTCAGGCTGATCGACCAGGAAAAGGTGACCTACTCGCACTGCGTGCCGACTATCATGCACATGATCCTCAAGCATCCCAGCAGTGAAAACGTCGATCTCTCCAGGTGGAAGGTGATCATCGGCGGCGCAGCCCTTCCCAAAGCCCTCTGTCAGGCCGCCATGGCGCGCGGCATCGACATCTACTCGGGCTATGGCCTCTCCGAAACCTGCCCCATCCTGACGATCTCGCAGCTGAACGCAGCCGAGGTCCAGCTGCCACCGGAAGAGCAGACGGCGCTCCGCTGCCGCACCGGCAGCCCCTTCGCCCTGGTGCATCTGCGCGTCGTCAACGAGCAGTTCAAGGATGTGCCCGATGACGACCTGACCTCGGGCGAGGTAGTGGTGAGGACGCCCTGGCTGACTCCGAGCTACCTCAAGGACAATGTCAATTCCGAAAAGCTCTGGGCCGGCGGCTGGCTGCACACCGGCGACGTCGCCGCACGCGACAGCCGCGGCAGCATCCGCATCACCGACCGCCTCAAGGATGTGATCAAGGTGGGCGGGGAGTGGCTCTCCTCGCTGGAACTGGAGGATATTCTCGTCAGCCATCCGGCCGTTTCCGAGGCCGCTGTCATCGGCCAGCCCAACGACCGCTGGGGCGAAGTCCCGCTCGCCTTTATCGTGCGCAAGGAGAATGAGACGCTGACCGCCAAACAGCTGCTCGGCCATATTCGCGAATTCATCGACAAGGGACTGATCCCCGGCGAGGCCATCCTTCTCAAGGTTCGCTTCGTCGACGCTCTGGAAAAAACCAGCGTGGGCAAGGTCAACAAACAGCTGCTGCGGACCAAATAGCCCCGGCGGCGTTCTCGCCGCTCCGGCGCAGCCGGTCCGGTCAGACGCAGCCCCGGACAAGCAAAAAAGCCCGCCCCTCTCCTGCCATAGAGCAGGCAAAGGGCGGGCTTTTTTTGTCCCGGCCGGCGTGAATTGATCAGTAGCGGATGCGGCGCTTGTCCCGGTCGCGTCCTCTGCCCCCGGCGTGCAGATCGCAGCTTCCGGAGGGCTGGTAGCGGACATCGAAGAGCTCTTCGACGACATCCGGGCAGGCGGCGCCGGCGAGGAGTTTGGTCTCATTGCAGATGGCCAGGCGCACCACCCCCCCCGGCTGGCTCAGCCACTCTTCCGGCAGCCGCAGAGCGATGTGGGCATTCTTGATTGTGGTGGCGGTGATCGGCAGAGCGGCGTTGGTGCCGGTCTGCTTGTTCCCAAGGGTCAGGGCCGGATCATCGTGGCCGAGCCAGACCCCCACCACCATCTGCGGCGTGAAGGTGATGTACCAGGCGTCAGTGAAATCGTTGGTGGTGCCGGTCTTGCCCCCGGCGGGACGGTAAAAACCATACCGGGAGACCGCCTGGGCGCCGGTTCCGGCCTGCGCCACCGTCCGCAGCATATCGGCCATGATATAGGCGGTCTCCTCGCGCAGCACCCCTTTGCTCTGCGGGCTGTTCCTCTGCAGATCGTTGCCGTACTTGTCTTCCACCTTCATGACGCCGAAGGGCTGGACGAGCACGCCGTGGTTGGCGAAGACGCCGTAGGCGGAGATGAGTTCAATCGGGATGACGCCGCATGAGCCGAGCGCAAGGGCATCGACCGCATCAAGATGGGTGGTAATGCCCAGATGGCGCGCATACTGCACCACCTGACGGGGCGGGATATCCTCCTGCACCAGGCGGGTGGTGACCAGATTAAGCGAGCGGCGCAGCGCCTCGCGCAGGGTCGTTTTGCCGCTGATCGATTCATCGTAATTATGGGGGGTCCAGCGCGTGCCGTCGCCCAGTTCAACCACGACCGGCTGATTGAGCTTTTCGTAACTGGGCATGTAGCCGTTGTCCACGGCCGCTGTATAGACGATCGGCTTGAAGGCGGATCCGGGCTGACGGATGGCCTGGACGGCCCGGTTGTACTTGCTCTCGCTGAAATCCCGGCCGCCGATCATTGCCAGGATGTGGCCGTTGCGGGGGTCGATCGCCACCAGTGCGATCTGGACCGCGGCCCGCTCGTTGAGCACCGAATCAACAAAAGCCTTGCGGGTGAGCCAGCGCTCCACCGTATCCTGCCTGAGCTGCTCTTCGGTCAGAAACTTGGCGAGCACCTCTTTCTTGCGCAAGTTACTGTTGGAGATCTCCTGCGCCTTGGGCAGATAGGCGTTCATCGCCGCTTCAGCGGCCTTTTGCACCCGCGAGTCGAGCGTAGTGTAGATGTTCAGTCCGCTTTTGTAGAGGTCCCAGCCGAAATCCTTCTGCAGATTCTGCCGCACCCATTCAGTGAAATAGGGGGCGATACCTTCAAGCTCCGACCCCTTGCGATTCATCACCCCGAGGGGAGCGGCGAGGGCATCCTGATACTGCGCCTCGGTGATAAACTTTTCGGCGCGCATGCGCTTCAGTACCACCACATTGCGCCGCTTGATGGCACGATCCGGATAGCGGATTGGATTCCAGTAGGCCGGCCGCTGCAGGCTGGCGGTCAGGACTGCGCATTCTGGCAAAGTCAGTTCGCGCGCCTTTTTGTCGAAGAGGTATTGGGCCGCCGCCTCGACTCCGTAGGTGCCGTGCGCGAAAGACATGTGGTTGAGGTACATTTCGAGAATTTCGGGCTTGGTGTAGGTGCGCTCGATCTGGATGGCGGTCATCCATTCGCGGATCTTGCGCGTCACCGTCTTCTCGGGAGTCAGATAAAGCCGCCGGGCGAGCTGCTGGGTGAGAGTGCTCGCGCCCTGCTGCTTGCTCAGAGTCAGGATGTCGAAGATGATCGCGCGAACGAAGCGCAGCGGCCGGATACCCCAGTGGTCGTAAAAACGGGCGTCCTCGGAGGCCAGCACCGACTTGATCATGATATCGGGAATCTGCGACATGGGCACATAGAACCGGCGCTCGGTGAAAAACTCCTTGATGAGCACGCCGTCAGTGCTGTAGACCTTGGAAGCGAGCTGGGGATTATAGTCTTCGAGGGTATCCAGCTTGGGCAGGCTGAAGCCGAGATAGATGAGCCAGCCGAAAAAGAGCAGGGACAGGAAGAGAATCGCGCCCCAGAAGCGCTTGCGCCGTTTGTCAGCGGGGATGGCGGAGAGCTTGCGCCGCACATCGGCCATGATGGAAGTATGCTTGATCGTCATTACCAGGCTAACCTATAAAAAGAACGCCCCGCAGCGCAGGGCGTCGAGCACGTTGCTAATACCTTTTAATGTGGGTCAACACTTTGCGGTAGCGGGTGATATCCTCCAGCACCTTGCCCGTCCCGCGCACCACAGCGAGGAGTGGCTCCTCAGCCAGAATGACCGGCAGGTTGGTCTCCCGGCGCAGCCGCTCATCAAGTCCCTTGAGCATCGAACCGCCGCCGCTCATCAGGATGCCGCGGTCGAGAATGTCCGCGGAGAGCTCCGGCGGGGTCTGCTCAAGGCACATCTTGACCGAATCCACCAGCTGATCCACGGTATCGGCGAGGGCTTCCTGCACCTGTTTGGTGCTGATGGCCACGGTCTTGGGGATGCCGGCGACCAGGTCGCGGCCCTTCACAGTCATGGTGCCCTTGCCGTCGTAGGGTGCGGCCGAACCCAGATCGCACTTGATCTCCTCCGCGGTGATCTCGCCGATGAGGAGGTTGAACGATTTCTTGAAATACTGGACGATGGCCTCATTCATCTCGTCTCCGCCGATGCGGATGGAGACGGAGTTGACGATGCCGTACATGGCGATGACCGCGATTTCGCAGGTGCCTCCGCCGATATCGATGATCATGTTGCCGACCGGCTGATCGATCGGGAGGCCAAGGCCGATGGCGGCCGCCATGGGCTCTTCGATGAGATAGACCTCACGCGCGCCGGCATGTTCGGCTGAATCGCGCACCGCCCGTTTTTCCACTTCGGTGATGCCGGTGGGTACGCAGATGGCGATGCGGGGCCGCGGGATGCGCGTCGGCATCGCCTTGCGGATGAAATGACGGATCATCTGCTCGGCCAGCTCAAAGTCGGCGATGACGCCGTCCTTGAGGGGACGGATGGTGATGATCTCGCCCGGTGTACGGCCGACCATCTCGCGCGCCTGGTTGCCGAAAGCGACGATCTCCTGGGTGCTTTTGCGGATGGCGACGACGGATGGCTCGTCGAGAACCACATCCCTGCCGCGCACAAAGACCAGGGTATTGGCTGTACCGAGATCGATAGCCAGGTCATTGGAAAAAAAGGAACCTAAACCGAAGCTCATGATGCCCAACCTTCTTCAAATGGTGAGTATGCAATCCCACTTTAGTATTCCAGCTCGTTCAGCCAGATCCGCTCAGTGGCGGAAATGGCGCATGCCCGTAAAGATCAGGGCGATATCGTGTTCGTCGGCCGCGGCGATGACCTCGTCATCGCGGACCGACCCGCCCGGCTCGATAACGGCCGTGGCCCCCGCCTCAGCGAGGACATCGAGGCCGTCCCGGAAGGGGAAAAAAGCATCGGAGGCCGCAGCGGTGCCGCGCAGCTCCAGGCCGGCATTCTTCGCCTTCATCGCCGCGAGCCGCGACGAATCGACGCGCGACATCTGGCCGGCGCCGATGCCCAGGGTGCGGTCCGGACTGGCGAAAATAATAGCGTTGCTCTTGACCCATTTGGCCACCCGCCAGCCGAAAAGCAGGGCTCGCCGCTCCACTTCGCTCGGCGCCCTGCGGCTGACCACCCGGTAGGTCGAGGGTTCCACCGGCTCCACATCGACATTCTGAATCAGATACCCCCCGCTGACCTTGCGGAGATCCTGCATGACCGGTTCAATGCGGAATCCCGGCCAGCGGATCAGGCGCAGGTTTTTCTTGCTCCTGAGCAGATCGAGCACCTCAGCGGAGAAATCGGGCGCCACCACCACTTCGAGAAAAGTACCCGCCATTTGGGAGGCAAGCTCGATTTGGGTCAGGGGCCGGTTGAGAGCGACGATCCCGCCGTAGGCGGAGGCTGTATCGGTCGCCACCGCCTTGGTGTAGGCGTCGAGAAGATCAACCCCGATGGCCGCGCCGCAGGGGTTGTTATGTTTGACGATCACTGCGGCCGGCTCCGCGAACTCGTGGGCCAGGCCGACGGCGGAATGGATATCGAGAATATTGTTATAGGAGAGTTCCTTGCCGTGAAGCTGGGTGCCGAAAGCCGGCTCCCCCGCCTGCGCATAAAAGGCCGCGGGCTGGTGCGGATTCTCGCCGTAGCGCAGATCCTGGACCTTGTGCAGACGGAATTCCAGCGTCTGCGGAAAGGCGGACCCGGCCTCGCTGCCGGGGGCTGCCGCTTCGAGATAGTCACGGATGGCGGCGTCATAGCGGCTGGTGCGGGCGAAGGCGGCCGCCCCCCAGCGCTCACGCATGGCCAGGGAGGTGCAGCCCGCCAGCTCGTCGAGCTGACGGAGGAAATCCGCATACTGCTCCGGACCGGTCAGCACGGCGACGCCGGGATAGTTTTTGGCGGAAGCGCGAATCATGCACGGTCCGCCGATATCGATATTCTCCAGAGCTTCTGCCCGTGAGCACTCCGGTCTGGCGATGGTTTTTTCAAAAGGATAGAGATTGACCACCACCAGATCGATGGGCGTCAATCCCAGTTCCGCCAGCTGGCGCATCTGCTCCTCATCCTCGCGTTTGGCGAGGATCGCACCATGAATGTGCGGATGGAGGGTCTTGACCCTTCCGCCCAGAATTTCCGGGAATCCCGTGACCTCTGATACGGCGCGGACCGGGATGCCGGCCTCCTGCAGATAGCGCGCTGTGCCGCCGGTCGAGATAATCTCCACACCACGTCCATGCAGAGCCCGGGCCAGCTCCAGCACTCCTTCCTTGTCATGGACGCTGAGAAGGGCGCGCGCTACTCTGATGTGATCCGGCAAGAGGTCCTCCCTTCACCTTATCAAAACAATTTTGCATACAGGACGGAAAAATAATTATATCAAAAAAATATCAAAAATCAAAGAATTTGCTTCAGCGGAGGCGCTTTTTTTGCTGTTTTTTACCGGAAAGTGCCATAACGACGGGCTTTCAGGGTCCGCATCGTCATCCTCTCCCCTTCTTCGCCAAAATTGTAACACGCCGGCCGTCAATCTGCACGCGACCCTCGGCGAAAAGCTGCACCGCGCGCGGCAGGATCTCATGCTCGGTCTCAAGCACTCTGGCCGCAAGGCGCTCAGGCGTATCATCTTCCAGCACCGGAACGCACTGCTGCAGCACCGGGGCGCCGGTGTCATATTCGCTGTCCACAACATGAACAGTCGCGCCGCTCACCTTGCAGCCGTAAGCGAGCACCGCTTCGTGCACGTGATGTCCATACATCCCCTGCCCGCCGAAAGCGGGCAAAAGAGCGGGATGGATATTTATGATCCGGTGCCGGTAGTGGTGGATGACCGCCTCGGGGATCTTTTTGAGGTAGCCGGCGAGGACGATCAAATCGACATTATGCTCCTCCATCAGGCCGAGAAGACGGCTGCTGTAGGCCTCTTCGGAGATGAACTGGGGCGCGGAGAGATGGAAGGCCGCCACGCCATGCGCCCGGGCCAGGGCGAGGGCCCCGGCCTCGGTCTTGTTGCTGATCACCAGGGCGATGCGCGCATCGAGGCGTCCCGATTGGATGGCTTCGATCAGAGCCGCCAGGTTGGAGCCCCGGCCGGAGACGAAGACACAGAGTGTGAGCACGGCAGTTTCTCCTCTCAACAGCGCTGCGGCTGAGCCGCGCTCCGGTCAGGCCGCCGGTCCCTGCGCCGCAGCCACCGCCGGCTCGAGCAGACGCAGTGTCCCCTTGTCCGCATCGAGACGGACCCGGCAGCCGAAGGGCATGGTATACTTGAAATCCTGGTGCCCGTAGGGAAAGTTGCCCAGGATCGGAATGTGCAGGTCGCGGGTAAATTTCTCCAGAACCTCCTCGAGGCTCAGGGTGGGATCGGATTTTTCGCTGCTCTCCATATCCAGGAACTGCCCGAAAATCAGGCCGTTGAGCTTGTCCAGAATGCCGGCATAACGCAGCTGGACCAGGTAGCGGTCGATGCCGTAGACATCCTCGCCGATATCCTCGATCACCAGAATGGCGCCGGTGAAATCGGGCTGGTAAGGGGTGCCGATGAGCGGATTGATCAGCGAGAGGCAGCCGCCAAGCAGCCGTCCCTCCCCGACACCGCCGTGATAGACCTGCGGCTCATATTCTCCCGCCCTGGCCTTGAGGAGCTGGCGTGTGCTCTTGCCGACCATGGCCCAGAAATGCTTCTCGGTGAAGGGAAGAATCCCCTTGCCCATCTCCACGGCGACCATGGGCCCGGAAAAGGTGACCAGTCCGGTCTGCGCATAGAGAGCCAGCTGCAGCGAGGTGATGTCGCTGTAGCCGACGAGAATTTTCGGGTGTCGGCGGACCGCCTCATAGTCGATCAGATCGAGCAGCCGCGGGGTGCCGTAGCCTCCACGCGAGCAGATGATCGCCTTGACCCTGGGATTGCGGAACATCGCATTCAGATCGTCCGCCCTGCTCTCGTCGGTGCCGGCCAGATAGCCGTATTGATCGAGGACATGCTTGCCCTCGGTGATCTTGTAACCCAGTCCGCGCAGGTAGGCGAGGCCGTTCTGGTACTGATCATGCTTTTCCGGTTTGGGCGGGCTCGCCGGGGAGATGACGCCGATGCGATCGCCGGGAACCAGTGCCTGGGGTATGCGTAGCTCCATGAGGATTCCTGTCAGTTATGCAGCAGCCGTTGAAATTCATAGATAGACATGGGGTTTTGCAGGCGGTAGTCGCCAAAACCGGTATAGTCAAGGAAGAGAAACTCCCGGTTGAATTCATAATAGGTCCACACTTCATAGGGCTTCATGTCGCGCGGGTAGACGTCGCGCTCGACATTGTCGGGTGAACCCAGGATGATAAAGATCACTCCCATATCGGTGCGCCAGCCGGGCATCTGCATCACCGAGAAACGCTGGTTGGCGAATTCGATCCGTGAATAAAAGGCATCCATGCTCTCGTTGGCATCGGTGCCCGGGCTTGGATCATGGCGCTTCCAGAAGGCCTTGAACTCCTCCAGCAGCGCATCGCCCTTGGCCTTTTTCAACCGCTTCCACTCATCCTTGGAGGCAACCAGGCGCAGCTGTTCGATGGCGGTCTTGAGGTCCGACGCCGTCGATGGCAAGGCGCTCCAGCGGATGTAGAGCGGCTTCTCCAGCTTGAGTTTGCCGCTTTCCGACTCGATCTGCACGGTGAGCAGATAGGAATCCTGCGGCAGACTGTCGGGCTGGAGCTTGAAATAGACCGGATTGCGCCAGGAGGTCACAGTCCGGGTGAAGGTGCGGCGCATCCGCTTGTGCGTGATCTTGCCGGCGAGTTCATAACTCACCTTCACCTCCTGGGGAGGATTATCACAGTAGATTTCCAGAAAAGCCTGTGTCGAATCGATGATACCCTTGGTCGCATCGCTCACCTGGGGTCGGATTGAAATCGTGCCGGTCGAATCGTGCTGCAGTTCGCTGATCAGCAGGATGTCACTGCTGCGCATCGCCGTCTCCCGGTAATCCTGGAGATCGACGGAGAGGCTGCGGGTGGTGGCCCGGTGGGACTCGTTATCCTGTACGGCGATATTGACCTTGTAATGGCCGGGTTCGAGATCGAAGTGGCGATGGCTCTGGCTCAAACGGCCGCGTTCATTGGTCATGTCAAAACTGGTGGCCGTCGCCAGCTCCGTCCAGATCTCTCCGTCGGCCTGATCATTATCCTTGTCCATGATGGTGACGGT
>JAKQKF010000090.1 GCA_029560815.1 bacterium | reverse complement strand
CAGGAGGATGGCGTTGTTGACGACGATGCCGGCAAGCATGATGCAGCCGATAAAGGCCTGCAGGCTGAAGATGGTGCCGGTCAGCACCATGGTCAGAGTCACCCCGATCACCGCCATCGGGATGGAGAAGAGGACGATCAGTGGGTCGCGCCACGACTCGAACTGCCCGGCCATGACCAGAAAGACCAGCAGGATGGCGAGGATCATCGCCACCAAAAGTTCCTGAAAGGCCTCCTGCTGTTCTTCGTAATCGCCGCCGAAGAGGATCGCGAAATCCCTCGGCATCGGCAGCCGGCGGATCTGCGACCTGACGTCGGAAATGATCGAACCCATGTCGCGACCGGTATAGTGGGCGCTGATATAGATGACGCGCTCCTGGTCCTTGCGCTCAAGGCTGGAGGGGCCCTCCTGGGCCTCGGACGTGACCACGTTGCGCAGCATCACCGGCACGCCGCGGTTGTTGAGGATGGTCAGATCGAGCAGGTCGGAGAGACTGCTGCGGTCCTCCTCGCTCAGCCGCACCAGAATGCGGTACTCCTTGCCCCCCTCGCGATAGTAGGAGGCGTAGGTGCCGCCGACCGCCGTTTCCAGCGCCCCGCCGATCATGGAGATGGTCAGTCCGAGGTCGGCCGCCTTTTGCCGGTCGATGCGCAGCACCTGTTCAGGGCTCCCCTCTTTGCGGCTGATTTCGGTATCGGTGATGCCCGGCACCTTCTGGACGATCCCGTCCACCTGGCGGGCCAATTCCTGGGCGGTGGCCAGATCATAGCCGCGCACCTCGAGGCTGACAGCGTTGCTGCCCCCCTGCCCCATCCGCCGGGTCATAAAATTCTGCCCCTGCCGGGTGCGGATGATCACACCTGGAATGCCCGAGGTCGCCTTGCGCAGGTCGTTGGCCACCTGCTCGCTGCTGCGCTTGCGCTTGTCCTTGGGCACCAGGCTGATGCGGATGTCGGCGGTGTTCCCCTCTCCCACGCGCGCCATCATCGTAGTCATCTCCGGCACTTCGCGGCGGACGATCTCCTCCACCTGCAGGGCGATCCGGTCCACCACCTCCAGGCGTGAACCGATTTCGGCCTCGAGGCTGACGTTCACTTCGCCTTCATCGGTCTGCGGCATCAGCTCTACCCCGATGAAACGGATCAGCAGGACTGAAAAGAGAAAGAGCCCCAGCGTGGAGAGGACCACCAGCCGGCGGTGATGCAGGGCCTTTTTCAGCAGTATGGCATATCTGCGCTCCAGCTTCTCAAAGAGGTCCTGGCTGACCGCGTAGATCTTTTCGATCCGGCTGATCTTTTTGCCGTGCTGTACCGCGTGATAGCGCAGAAAGCGCGAGGAGAGCATCGGCACCAGGGTCAGGGCTACCAGCAGAGAGCAAAGCAGCGAAAAGACCACGACATAGGCCATCTGCTGGTACATGATCCCGGACATGCCGCGGATAAAGACCACCGGAAAAAAGACCACGATGGTGGTCAGAGTGCTGGCGATGATCGCCCCGCTGACCTCGCCGGCGCCCTTGCGCGCCGCCTCGATCGCCTTGAGCCCGTTCTCCCGGTAACGATAGATGTTCTCCAGCACGACGATGGCGTTGTCGACCAGCATGCCGATGCCGAGGGCGAGCCCGCCAAAGGTGATGCTGTTGAGTGTAAACCCGCTGAAGTACATCAGCCCGAAGGTGGCGACGATCGAGATCGGAATGGCGGTGGCGATGATCGAGGTGCTGGAGAGATTGCGCAGAAAGAGCAGCAGGATCACGATCGCCAGCAGGCCGCCGAAGAGGGTGCTGTTGGCGACCGAGTTGATCGACTGCTTGATGAAAACCGACGAATCAAAAGTGGAGGTGATTTTGATCTGCGGCAGATCGAGGTTGATGCGCGCAATCTCCTTGGCGACCGCCTCCGCGACCTGGACGGTATTGGAACCCGACTGTTTGTTGATCGCCATGCGCAGGCCGGCCTTGCCGTTGAGGCGGTTGAGCGAGCGCACCTCCTGCCAGGAGTCGACGACATTGGCCACATCGCCGATCCGGATCGGCGTTCCCTGCCGCATGGTTATGACGGTGTTGCGGATCTCCTCGAGGTTGACGTATTCCCCCTGGGTGCGGATCTGGATCTCGAGGTTGCCTTTCTTGAAGAGACCCGCAGGGATGGTCTGGTTCTCGCTGCGCAGGGCGCTGAGGATGGCGTTGGTCGAGAGCCCCAGGGCCTTGAGCTGGTCGGCCTTGAGATCGACATGGATTTCCCGGTAGAGTCCGCCCCAGATGTTCAGCGCGGCTACGCCGGGGACGCGCTCGATGCGGTATTTGACCTGATCTTCCACCAGCTGGCGCAGCTCCAGGGGATGCATGTCGCTGGAGACGCCGAGGAACATGATGGGGGTGGCGGAGATGTCGAATTTGCGGATCGTCGGCCGCTCCATATCCTCGGGCAGCCGTCCGAGGGCGCGGTCGAGGCGGTCGCGGATGTCGTTGGAGGCGACATCGAGATCGGTGCCCCAGGCGAAGGAGCAGCGCACCACGCTGCGTCCCTCGCTCGAAGTCGAGGTGATCTCTTCGACCCCCTGCACGGCCGCCAGAGTCTCCTCGAGCGGGCGGGTGATCAGCTCCTCCATCTCCTGGGGGCCGACATTGCCGTAATCGCTGACCACCGAGATGGTCGGATAGGTGATCTCGGGCATGAGGTCGATGCTGAGCCGCGAAAAAGAGACCAGTCCGAGGACGATGATGACCAGGAAAATGACTGTGGTCAGAATGGGACGGTTGATCGGTCCGTTTACAAATGCCATGCACTTCGCTCCTGGTAGATTGGTCTAGTTGCGTGCTGATGAGGTTGCGGATGCGCCATTTTCTGCCGCGGGCAGAATAATCAGGCTGCCGTCCTGGAGCAGGTGCTGCCCGAGGGTTATGACAGGCCCCGCCAGTTTCGGAGAAAGGATTTCGGTGCGTTCGCCGCTGACGATGCCGATTTCAACGGGAACGTAACGCGCGCTCTTGCCGTCGGCGGAGACGAGAAAGAGGCCGCTGGCGCCGTCGCGTCCGACGATCGCCTTGCTCGGCACCGTCTGGGCGCCGGCGCTGCTGGCAAGGGTGACCATCACCCGGGCGAACATCCCCGGCTTGAGCATCCGCCCGCTGTTATCCACCTCCACCTCCATTTTGGCCACGCGCGCGGCCTCATCCAGCACCGGGGCGATGCGCGCCACCAGACCGGCATGCCCTTTGCCCGGCCAGGAATCGACGTGGACGGTCGCGGCCTGCCCCACCTCGATGCGGCCGTAATCGCGCTCGACGATGGTGGTGCGGACGATCACCCGGTCGATGCCGACCACCGAGACCACCGCCGAATTGACCGAGAGCAAAGCCCCTTCATCCACAAAGCGCTCGCCGACAAAGCCGGGCTCGCTGGCGGTCAGACGGGTATAGTTGAGCCGGATCTGCGCCGATTTGAGTGCGGCCTGGCGCTGCTCCACCTGGGCCTGCGCCAGCTCCAGCCTCGATTTGCGGGCGACCTCATTGCTGCTGGCGACATCGAATTCGGCCTGCGCCGCAATGCCTTTCTCTTTCAGCAGCCGGACCCGCTCGAGCTCCTGGGCGGCCAGGATCGCCTGGCTTTGGGCCTCGATCAGCGAGGCTTCGGCGATCTTGAGATTGGCTTCAGCCTCGCGCAGCGCCTGCTGGTATTCGGCGTCGTCAATCACGGCAACCACCTCGCCGGCCCGCACCCAGTCGCCGATGCGCTTGCGGATGGACAGCAGACGCCCCGAGACCTTGGGGGCGAGTATGTATTGATAGATGGGATAGACCGAACCGGTGAACTGCCGGATCTCCTCGATCGGTTCGTAGCGGACGCTGTCAGTTTCGACGGCAACGGGCAATTGCCCGCTCCCGCGCTTGGCGTTGTCCGAACCCCCGAAGATGAGGGCGGCGATGCGCCAGAGGAGAAAGAGGAGAAACAGGGCGGCGAGGGCGATGAACAGGGATTTCTTTTTCATGCAGGGATTCCACAGAACGTTAGGGGCTGCTATTCGAATTATCTATAATAGGACGCAGAAGAGGACCACAAGTTCCGGTTCTGGTACGGCACAAGGTACAATATTTTTCCCTTTTGGGCAACAGCGGCGGTGCGGCAATGCTCCCGGACGAAAGTTTTTGCAGAAGCGCAAAAAAACGCTTTGAAAAACGGGACAATTGATTATCTTTACCTGAAGATAGAGGGGGCTCTGCTGCAGTGGATGGGCACCCCCCGCAAGAGTGACGGCCCGGGGCGTGCCCTTTTTCACTCCGGGCGGCTGCTTCTCTCCTCCTGCCAGGCCGACGAGGGGTTATGCGCGCGCCGCACAAGACCGAAACAGGGTGCCACTGCGTTGTTAAAACCGGTCGTCTCGGTTTGCGCGGTTTTACGCCCGCGCCGGGAATCATCAAACTGCTCTCCTGTCTGCTGCTGCTCATTTTCACACCCGCCGCTGCTCTCGATCCCCACAAACTGATCTCGCAGTACGATATCCGCCTCTACACCGCTAAAGACGGCCTGCCGATGAATTCGGTCAAGAAGGTCTTTCAGGATTCGCGCGGCTTTATCTGGATCGGCACCCAGGAGGGACTGGTGCGCTTCGACGGCATCAACTTCAAGCTTTTCGATAAAAGCCGTCACCCCGGCCTGCGCTCCCATTTTATCAGGGATATCGTCGAGGACCACACCGGCCGTCTCTGGGTCGCCACAAGCGGCGGCGGGATCAGCCGTCTTGAGGGCGACGATTTTGTCACCTGCACCACCGGTGAGGGGCTCGCCCATAACGTCGTCAACACCCTGCTGGTCGCGCAGGACGGCAGCCTGCTGATCGGCACCGAGAACGGCCTCTCGCGCTATGCCGGGGGACGGCTGGCGACCTGGCGCTTCAAGGACAACGTGAATACCAACAATATTCAGGCATTGGCCCAGGACAGCTCCGGCGATCTCTACGTCGGGCGCTATTCTTGTCCAATTACCCGCATCGCCTGGGCGGAGCTGGTGCCGGATTTTAATCCTGCTGAGAGCGCTGTAGCCTACTGCCACGTACCGGAGCCAGCGCGGAGTGCTCCGCCCTTCACCAGTGACTCCTCCTTTACAGCTTTGTGCGTAACCCGAACAGGTGAAATATTCGCTGGCAATGTTATCGGTTTGCTCGGCAGCATCACCCCCCGATCCGGCAATGAACTCACCTGGTTGTGGTCGCCCACCTCCAGGCGGGATCAGATAACCTTGCGCGCCCTTCTCGAGGACCGCGACGGTCAGCTCTGGCTCTGCACAGAAGGAAGGGGGATCGTGCGCTGGCATCGTGGGCAGAGCAGCAGGCTCGATATCGAACATGGCTTGCCCACGAGCGGGGAGACTTTCCTGACGATCATGGAAGACCGCGAGGGATCGATCTGGATCGGCGGCGACGGCCTGCTCAGGATCCGGGACAACACCTTCACCTCCTGGGGCAGCCCTGAGAAGCTCCCCGGTGATTATGGCCATTCGATCTGCGCAGACGCCGCCGGGACGATCTGCGCGGGGTTCAAGGCGGGCGGCGTGGCGCTGATCCGGGATCATCATTTTGAAATATGTAATCCCGGCGGGGATCAGCCGGCCAACAATCTGACCGTGGTGCTCCCGGCCTGTGCGGGGGGCTTCTGGATCGGATACACCAGCGGGGCGGTTTTCAGGATCGCCTCCTCCGGAGAGACCGTCCAATTTGCACCCAACGCCTTTTTGGGTAATTTCGCCCTGCGCGTCCTTATGGAAGACCGCCGTGAGCGCCTCTGGCGGGGAATGTCCGGTCATCTCAGCTGCCTCGAGGAGGGCGTTTGGCGGGACCATTGGTTCGACCGGCGGATAGCAGTGCACTCCGAAGTCACAGCCATGATCGAGATGACCGACGATGATCTTTGGTTTGGCACCTTCGGCGACGGACTGCGCCGCTTCACCCGGGGGAGCTTCCACCAGGAAGGCATCCCCCCGGAACTGCGGCACGACGGCATCACCCTCCTTTACCGGGACCGGGAGGGGATTATCTGGATCGGCTCGGACAACCAGGGTCTCTACCGCTATGCCGATGGGCGCTATACCCGCTACACCGAGCAGGAGGGCCTTTTCGCCGGCCGCATCTTCGCCATCCTCGAGGATGACAGCTCCAATTTCTGGTGCAGCAGCAACAAGGGGGTCTTCAAGGTCGCCAGAGGAGCCTTTGCGGATTTTTCGGCGGGCCGGATTGCTAAAATCACCTGCCGGGCCTACGGCCAGCTCGATGGC
>JAKQKF010000076.1 GCA_029560815.1 bacterium | reverse complement strand
AAAGCTGATGCAGCTCGATTTTTCGACCATCGCTGCGCCCGTTTCCGCCGCGGAATTCAAGAGCGTCTGGCATCTGCCCCCGGTCCTGCAGGGCCTGTCGGGGATGTGCTGGTGCTTTTCTACGACCTCGATGCTCGAGTCCGAGATCCACCGCCAGAGCGGGCGGGTGATCGATATCTCCGAGCTCTACACGGTCTACTGGGAGCACGTCGAAAAGGCGCGTGAATTCGTGCGCACGCGCGGCCGCAGCGTCCACGGCGAGGGCTCGGAGGCCAATGCCGTCTTCCGCATCTGGAAAAAGTACGGCTGCGTGCCCGCGGCCGCCTACACCGGCCTCAAATCCGGTGTCAAATTTCACGACCACGAGAACACCCTCTTCCCGGAGATCCACAGCTATCTGGAGAGCGTCAAGACCGCCAACGCCTGGAACGAAGAGACCGTCGTCGCCACGGTGCGGGCCATCCTGGACCATTGGCTCGGCGCACCGCCGGCGGTGGTCACGGTTGAAGGGGTCAAATACACGCCGCAGGAGTATCTAGCCAAAGTGGTGCGCATCGATCCGGACGATTACGTCGATCTGCTCTCGCTGATGGAAAAGCCCTGGTATCAAAAGGTTGAGTTTCCCGTGCCGGACAACTGGTGGCACAGCGCCGACTATCACAACATCCCCCTCGACGAGTACATGGCGGCGATCAAGAGCGCCATCCGCAAGGGCTATTCGATCGAGATCGGCGGGGACATGAGCGAACCCGGCTACTCGCGCGGCGCCGCCGGCATGGCGGTCGTGCCATCGTGGGACATCCCATCAGCCCATATCACCGATGAGGCGCGTCAGTTCCGCTTCAGCAATGGCACTTCGGCCGACGATCACGGGCTGCATCTGGTCGGCTATGTGGAGAAGGAGGGTGTGGACTGGTATCTGGTCAAGGACTCGTGGAGTTCGGCGTACAACAGCAGCCATCCCGGCTACTATTTCTTTCACGAGGATTATGTGCGGCTAAAGATGCTCTGCTGCAGCATGCACAAGGATGCCGCCAAAGAGGTGCTGAAAAGGTTCGAGTAGGATTTCCGGCCGCACCGCCGGGACCGGGGTGGGAGCGAGAAGGGGGGAGCGGCCTCTCGCCCGAGCCCGTGTGGGAGCGAGAAGGGGGGAGCGGTCTGCCGCCCCGGGCGGGGTGGGAGCGAGAAGGGGGGAGCGGCCTGTCGCCCCGGGCGGGGTGGGAGCGAGAATTACTTTTTTGTTCGGTGTTGCTATAGACCAAAGTTTACGCCCCGCTGCGCGCCGATGCTTTTCAGGGTATCGTAGACCTTCTCCTGCAGGGGCACACCCTCCTTTTTGTGCTTTTCGTAGAGTTCATACTCCTTCTCACCGTGGATGAAGATCCGGCTGGCGTCCTCGGCCCTGGC
>JAKQKF010000051.1 GCA_029560815.1 bacterium | reverse complement strand
GGACGGTCACGCATTCCATCCGCCAGGCTGTGCCGGTGACCGGCTCGGACGAGCCCACTACCGGGGGAAGCAGCTGCAGCAGGGTCTGCATGCCGTAAAAGAAACCGGGGGCGGCGTTGGCGCGAATGCGCCCGCCCGCGGAAGTCACTTCCAGGCTGTACCCTTCGGAGCCCCATTCCGGGCGGGCGCCATGGGCGGTAAAATAGAGGGCGTCGCCGGCAGTGGTGTCACCGGGCAGGATCTGCAGGGGCAAAGGCAGGCCGGTTGTGCGGCGCAGCCCGGCGGCGAAACGCTCCGCATAGCCCTGCAGCTCCGGGACTGAGGGGTCATAGTAGAGAGAGGTCGAAGCGGTGAGGGTATAGACTCCTTCTCCGGCCGTCATCAGGCGGGGCAGGGGGATCAGATCGGGCCGGGCGGCTGCACCGCCCGCCAACAGCAGCAGAAAAAGGCAGATGCCGGAACGGCGCATGAATCTACTCCACAAAAATTTCATCGACAAAGAGCCAGGCCTTCCCGCCGGCCCCGATATGATCAGGGGGGCAAAGGCCGATATTGGTCGCGGTTACCTTGAGAAAGCGCGCTTTGAGATCTTTAAAATCCTGCGCAAAGCGGTGAATGGTGATCTCGCTGCCATTCTTCAGCCCGCCGCCCGGCAGAACCGCCAGCGTTTTGAAATTATCTCCCTTGTCCGAAAAAGCGTAGCTCACCTGGCGGGGGGCGAAAATCCATGAGCCGGTGTTCTCCAGATAGCTGCTGGAGACGCGTTTGACCGCGGTCTTTTTGCCGAGATCGATCACAACCTCCAGATCGTGCTGCTCAAACCCCTGCCAGGTGCCGTCGCTGTAATTGGTGCTGCCGGTCAGGCCATCGACCAGTGCCATGGCACCGGCGGCCTGGTAGCGATCGCTCCAGGGATGGGTGTAGGCCACCCTGGCGCCCGAGGCCTTGTGGACCAGAAAGGGAACGGTGACGATCCTGCCCTGCAGGGTGCCGTCTCTGAAGAGGCCGGCCTTGATCGTGCTGCTGCCGTTCAGGGTAATCGGGCCCTCATAGCGGGGCGAGGAAGCCGCAGGCTCGGAGTTGTCCAGAGTGTAGTGGATCTCGGCGAAGGGAGCGGCGCTCCTGAGCACAACCACCGCGCTGCGGCCGTCGCTGCTTCTTTCGAGTGCGGGTTTGACGGCATAGAGCGAACGGGAAAAATTGATCTCCATCGCCTCCAGGCGCGGCAGGAAGGGGGTCAGGCGGCCGAGGAAGTGTTCCCAGCTGCGGGCGGGTTGAGGCGACCAGGCCACTTCGGCCATGGCGAGCAGGCGGGGAAAGAGCATATATTCGGCGTGTTCGGGCGTAGAGATGAATTCGGTCCAGAGATTGGCCTGGCAGCCAAGGATGTGTTTCGCCTCTTCATCGGTAAGGCCGGCGGGGGTGGGATTAAAAGCGTAGACGGTTTCAAGCGGCAGATAGCCGCCGATAGAGAGGGGCTCGGAATCGGCGGGGCCCTGATAGTAATCGAAATAGCAGTAATCAGTCGGGGTCATGACCACGTCATGGCCGGCGCGAGCGGCGTCGATCCCGCCTTGCATGCCGCGCCAGGACATCACAGCGGCTCCCGGCGCGAGTCCCCCTTCGAGGATCTCATCCCAGCCGATCGTGCGCTTGCCTCTGCTGGCCAGATAGCGCTCCATCCGCTTGATCAGATAGCTCTGCAGTCCGGTTTCGTCGCCGAGATTCTCCTCCCGGATGCGCGCCTGGCATTGGGGGCATTTTTTCCACTCGCTTTTGTCGGCTTCGTCGCCGCCGACATGGATAAAATCGCCGGGGAAGAGGCCGATCACTTCATCAAGGATATCCTGGAGGAAGGTGAAGCTGCTGTCGTTCCCGGCACAGTAGAGATTGACGATCGGCCAGACGCCGCCGGGCGGAACGGTGAAGGGTCCGCCGGTACAGGAAAAGCGCGGATAGGCGGCCAGGGCGGCCCCGGCATGGCCGGGCATTTCGATCTCGGGGACGATGGTGATAAAACGGCTGCGGGCGTAGGCCACGATCGCGCGGATCTCATCCTGGCTGTAGTAGCCGCCGTAGGTGGGCTTTTCGCCCGGCTGCTGCGGCGCCCGCCTGTTCCAGTGCTCGCCGTCACGATCGACGCGCCACCCCCCCACCTCTGTCAGAAGGGGGTATTTTTTGATCTCGATCCGCCACCCCTGGTCGTCGTTGAGATGCCAATGGAAGATATTCATCTTGTTCATCGCCAGATAGTCGATAAAGCGGTAGATGAATTCAGGGGCAAAAAAATGGCGGGAGACATCCAGATGCGCCCCCCGCCAGCTGTAGCGCGGCTGGTCGCTGATCGAGAGGCAGGGAATCCGGACGGGTTCGGCCGGAAGCGGCGGCATCCGCCCTTCCCATGCTGCGGGCCAGAGCTGACGCAGGGTCTGGACGCCGTAAAAGAGGCCCGCTGGGCGGGCGGCTTGCATGAGAATACGACGGGGTGTGATCTCGAGGGTGTATCCCTCCGGGCCCAGCGCAGTTTCTGTTTCAGTCAGCGCCAGGACGATGACATTGCTGTCGGGCGCAGCCTCCTTCACCAGCGCCGGCAGCCGGTCGGTGCCGCGCCGGATCATCCCGGCGAGATACTCAGGCACGCCCTGCAGGTCACCGCCTGCGGGCGTGGCGATGACGGTCGCAGCATCGAGGCGGAACCAGCCCGGCTTTTCCGTCACTCCGGCCGGGAGCGGAATGAGAACAGGGCCGGTTTTAACAGCGGACTGGTTCATTTTATGGGTACCGGCGCAGCCGCAGAGCAGGGCTACAAGTGCCGGAATCAGGATACGAGCACTGCTGCACATCAAGTAATCTCCATTTTGGCGGTAAGGCGTTCCCCTACCTGCCGACGGGAGCGCAAGGTCGGCCGGGGCCTGCTCCCTCCACAGGTTTGCAGGGGGAGAGGCCCGGCTTGCAGAACAGGTTTGACGGATTTTTCAGCCGGCGATGATCCCGAGCTGGGGCCAGCTTTTCCAGCGGCCGCGGGTGAAATCGGGCACGTCCATGGGCCGGCCCCGGCGCGCCACCGAGCGCTCGCTCAGCTCCGAGACACAGCTCCATGCGGCCGCGTCGTAGACATCCATGTCCATCGGCTGGCCGTTGAGCAGGCAGTGGACCAGGCGGTAACACTCGATAAAATCCATGCCGCCATGGCCCGATCCGGCCGCTTTCTGCTCCAGTTCGCGCCAGAGGGGATGGTCATGCTCCTGATAATAGTCCGCGATATCATCCCACTGATGGGGCTTGCTCTTGCCCTCGATATAGACCCGGTGCGGCCATTTCTCAGCCAGGCCGCGCGTGCCCTGCACCCGGTTGATGCGGGTATAGGGTCTCGGCGTTGAGGTATCATGGATCAGGGTGATGGTCTTGCCCAGCATGGTACGGATCAGGGTGGTGTTGACGTCACCCAGGGCATACTTTTGTGTGGCGCGCGGATCATCTGCGCCGTAGAGCCGGGAGGCGTAGAGATTCAGTCCGCGCGAGACGCTGCTCATCGATACCAGATAATCAAATTGATCTCCCCGGTTGATGTTCATGCATTGCGCCACCGGACCGAGGCCGTGGGTGGAATAAAGACTGCCGTCGCGCTTGATGGAGTGGGCCAGGCGCCAGACAGCCTCGTTTTCATTGTTGAATTTGACATTGCGCAGGTCGTGGAGATAGCCCGCTTCGGCGTTGATGATCTCGCCGAGCATGCCCTTGCGCACGAGATTGAGGATGAGCAGCTCCTGCCGGTCGTAGCAGCAGTTCTCCATCATGACGCAGTGTTTGTGATACTTTTCCGCGGTTTCAACCAGCTGCCAGCATTCGTCGATCGTGACTGCGGCCGGTACTTCGGTGGCAGCGTGTTTGCCGCTCTTCATGGCGGCGACGCAGACCGGGACGTGCCACTCCCAGGGTGTCGCCGTGAAGACCAGGTCCAGCTCCTCCTCATCGCAGAGGCGGAGGAAATCAGTGCTGCTGCGGCTGTAGCCGCGCGGCTCAGGATGACCCGCCGCAGTGATCAGTTTCTGGGCGGCCGCTACGCGATCGGGCCGGATATCGCAGACCGCCGTGATCTGGGCTTCGGGGATGCCGAGAAAATTGCGCACGTGCGAAGTCCCCTGCAAACCGACTCCAACCATGCCGATGCGCACCTTTTTCAGAGGCGCCACCGAAAAGAGCTGGGCTGGAGCCGGGCTGCGTCCGCCGGCGGCCGAGTTGCACTGGTTCAGAGCAGAAGCGGCCGTCAATGCCCCCAGGCCAGCCAGCATGCCCGTTTTAAAAAATGATCGCCGGTCTACCCCCTCGTTCTCTCTTTCCGGATGGTCTCCAGAAGCCATAAAACCTCCTCAGTTGATGATGATTTCGTCGACAAATAGCCAGGCCTTGCCGCCGGCACCCTTGTGCCAGGAGGGGCAGGTGCCTGCGTTGGCCGCCAGAAGCCGCAGATAGCGGCAGCTCTTGGGCATGATGATAAGGGCAATCTCCCGTGTCGCCACCGCGCCGGCCGGGCGGATCTCCCCCTTCCATTCAGCGGTCTGGACGAAAACCGCCCCGTCTGTTGAGGTCAGGAGTTTGATGGAAGAAGGCAAAAAGACCCAGGAGTTCTGGTCCTCCAGACAGCTCAGGCGGATGGAGGAGATGCTCTTCTGTTCCCCGAGATCGATGGTGGCATCGAGATTCTCGCCCTCAAAACCGATCCAGTCGCTCTCATGGTAATCGGTGCCCCCCTGCCGGCCGTCCACCAGGCCCAGTTCACCCCAGCCGGGGTACTTGACCGAGGGACTCTTTTCCAGCGCCAGCCGTTTGATACGGGTCGTTTTGGAGAACTGGGCGGAGGCGACCGGACTGATCACCTTGCCTTTCTCGACCGCGACCGCCTGGATCTCGGTGGCCTCGGTCAGGTCGATCGGCCCGGCATAAACCGGGGAATTCTGGCCGGGTGTCCGGCCGTCCAGGGTATAGTGCACAACCGCTTTTTCGGAGGGGTGGCTGAGCGTGACCCGCTCGGAATCGACAAAGAGGCTGCGGGTTACACCCGCCTTGCTGCTGCTCGAGATCAGCGGGGCCGCCGCCACAGGCAGCTGACGTCCACTGATCCTGAAAACCCAGGCGTGCCGGCAGGGGCGGTTGGCCGCGCGCTGGAGGGCTGCCGGCAGGGTGATGACCACCTCTCCCCTGCTGTTCGTTTTCCAGGTGAGAGCGGCCTTGCGGCCAAGCATATAGATTTTGGACTTTTTCTTCGGCTCGATATATTTCAGGCGCAGGCTCTTCCCCGGCCACTCCAGCACGGTCGCATAGATGGTCTTGCCGTCCTTGCTGCGGGTGTAGCGGATATTCGCGCCCTCGCTGTACTCGGGCAGGGACCTGGTTCCATATATAGCCGCCCCGTTGACCTTGAGCCATTTGCCGATCTCGCGGAAGCGCTCCTGCCCCGCATCGGGAATGAGGCCCTCGCCGTCCGGCCCGAGGTTGAGCAGATAGTTGCCGCCCTTGGCGGCGATGTCGACGAGATTGTGGATGAGGGCTGTGGAACTTTTCCAGTTATTGTCCGACTTTTTGAATCCCCAGCTGTCATTGGTGGTCATGCAGCTTTCCCAGTCCATGGCCGCTCCGCCCTGGCTCAGAACCTCCTGCTCGGGGGTGCCAAAGTCGCCGGCCGAGCTGTTGTCAAGGCTCATCCCCTGCATGCCGTTACGCCCCTTGCCGACGCGGTTATTGACGATGATCTCCGGCTGCAGGCGGCGGACAAAACTGTAGAGTTCGGCCCCCTGGGGTTCGGTCCATTCGTTGATCCACTCTCCGTCAAACCAGAGCACGCCGATCTTGCCATAGCCGGTGAGGAGTTCGCGCAGCTGCGGTTTCATATAGTTATCACGATATTCGGTAAAGCGCTTACCGGTGGCGTCGGGATGGTGCCAGTCCATGATGGAGTAGTAAAAGCCAAGGCGGATGCCGGCCGCCTTGCACGCATCCGCCAGCTCCTTGAGCACGTCCCGTTTGAAAGGGGTAAATTCGGCGATATCATAGCCGCTCACCTGCGAGTTCCACATCGCGAATCCGTCGTGATGTTTGGAGGTGATGATGATGTACTTCGCGCCTCCCTCTTTGGCCAGCTGCACCCAGGCTTTGGCATCAAACTTGAGCGGATTGAACTGCCGGGCGTACTCTTCGTACTCCGCGGCCGGGATGTTCTCCTCATTCATGATCCATTCAGCAGCGGCGCTGTTGTTGCCCTTGTAGACGCCGCCCGGTACGGCGTACGCTCCCCAATGGATGAACATGCCGAACCTGGCGTCGCGCCACCAGCGCATGCGCTCATTGAAGGCCTTTTTCGTCTCCGCCTGCACGCTGCCGCCGGCCAGAAAGAGGCCGATCCAGCCGAGAACCAGCA
>JAKQKF010000049.1 GCA_029560815.1 bacterium | reverse complement strand
GCAGCGGTGAACGCATCGACATGATGGGGCTGCCCAACAAATAATCAGAGGTCGAGGTTATCCATGTCCAAACTTTCCATCCTGCGTGAATTCTGGCTCTTCATGCGCGAACGCAAAAAATGGTGGCTGGGTCCCATCATCTTCTTCCTGGTCCTGCTCGGACTGCTGATCGTCTTCGCCGAGGGATCCGCCCTGGCGCCTTTTATCTATACCTTGTTCTGACAGGCGATCTGTGACCAGGCATGACCGGAACAAACGCCACAGCGCCGCATCGGCTGCGGCCCCATCCCGCCTGCGCGCAGGACTCTTCTGGGCCCTGCTGCTCCTGATCCCCATCCTCTTTTTTCTTCTGCTCGAGGGGGGGCTGCGGCTCTTTGATTATGGCGGAAATGACGCTCTGGTGCTTTTGCGAGAGGATTACGGCGAACGTTACTACCAGATCAATCGCCAGGTGGCGCAGCGCTATTTTAGCAGTGACGAGGTTAATGTTCCGGACGCACGCGGGGAGGCCTTTGCTTTCCACAAAACTCCCAACACCTATCGCATCTTTTGCCTGGGCGGCTCCACCACCGCCGGCTGGCCCTATCAGCACAACGCCGGCTTTCCCAGTCAGCTGCAGGCCCGGCTCAGCCTGCTCTTCCCGGAGCGCAACTTTGAAGTGATCAACGTCGGCATCTCGGCCATCAACAGCTATTCGGTCCTCGATTTCACCGACGAGCTGCTCCGCTATCAGCCCGACCTTTTTCTTATCTATATGGGGCACAACGAGTTCTACGGCGCCCTCGGCGCCGGCAGCACCCGGAGCATCGCCCTCGGCCGTCCCTTCATCAAGGCCTACATGCGGCTTGAACGGCTGCGGCTGGTGCAACTCTTGCGGAACGGGGCCGCACAGCTGCACCGCAAGCCGCCAGCCGCCGGCGGGCACGAGACCCTGATGGAAAATATGGCCGGAGACCGGATGATCCTGCCTGAAAGCCCCCGCTACCGCCGCGCCCGGGCCGATTTCGCCGCCAACCTTGACGAGATCCTCACCAGGATCGCTAAAAAGGGCGTCCCGGTG
>JAKQKF010000040.1 GCA_029560815.1 bacterium | reverse complement strand
CTCGCCCCGCCACCTCGGCATCGAGGGGGGCAGCAACGGCGGGCTGCTGGTCGGCACGGCCTATACCCAGCGGCCCGAACTCTTCAATGCGGTCCTCTGCAGCGTCCCCCTGCTCGACATGAAGCGCTACAACAAGCTCCTCGCCGGCGCCAGCTGGATGGGCGAGTATGGCAATCCCGATCTGCCGGAGGAGTGGGCCTATATCAGCAAGTACTCTCCTTATCAGAATCTCGCCGCCGGCAAAAAATACCCCAGGGTTTTTTTCACCACGACCACGCGGGACGACCGGGTTCATCCCGGCCATGCCCGCAAGATGGCGGCGAAAATGGAGGCGCTGGGCTATCCCTTTTATTACTTTGAGAACACCGAAGGCGGCCACGGCTCAGGAGTGACCAACGAGCAGCGGGCGCAGATGCTGAGTCTGGAATACGTCTATCTGCTCAAGATGCTCAAGTAAACCCTCCGGCTGAGGCTCACCAGGAGGCCGGCGCGCCCTTCACAGCCGCGGGCCAATTTGGGAACAGGCTTCCGCCCAGGCGATGGAACCGGCAAGCTTTGCATGCCTTGACGACGTTGAACAGGATGATGGAAGGAGGCTGTTGTGAAAAAAGCACTGCTCTTTTTAATCTGTATCTTCCCCGCCACAGTGTGGGGCATCAGCAATATGAAGGCCAACGGTGAGACCGAGCTGACCATTACCACGGTGCCCGCCCTGCTCGAGATCACCGCCGACCTCTCGCGCATTGGGGCCGTGCTGAGGGGCGGGGTCTACGCCGACATCAATGCCAACGGCGTCTTAGATCCGGTCGACTATAGCTGGAACTGGCGGTTTGGCTATATAATCGATGGCGTCGGCTGGATCAAGGATCCTGCCAAGCCCATGGCCTCGATCCTCGGGGATGAGGGGGCTCCGGATGGCAAGTTGGGGGTGATTTTTCCCCTCCTGCGCCAGCAGGTCAAGCTCTGGCCCAAAGGCACCATCTTTATCTTCATGCAGGATGAGGACGGCTCCTCCGGGGTCATCAAGCTCCATCTTGACATCAAAGTCAGTGCGCCCGCCATCATTGGCAAGGTGACCTCGGCGGCGACCGGGGCGCCGGTCGCAGGCCTGGCCCTGATGGCTATGCGGGATACCGGCAATGAAGCCTTTGAGTTCGTCAACGGCCGCACTGATGCCGAGGGCAATTATGCCCTTCTGGCTGACAGCGGTACATGGACGGTCTATGTCGACGGGGCCGGGGAGGGTACCGGGGCCTATATGCCCGCGCAGTCAGGCTTGCTCAGCCTTGGAAGCAGCGAGATCCTGACCAGGAATTTCGCCCTTACAGCCTTCAGCGCCTTGCTCAAGGGGCGGG
The DNA here is from genome assembly GCA_029560815.1 of bacterium. Next base: position 23,755 of record JAKQKF010000040.1, on the reverse strand, counting down.
TTATGTACGAGGATGGCAAGCCGGCGCGCAATGTGCTTCTCTATGCCACCGGAGCCGGCTATCTGATCGCCCGGACCGATGAAGAGGGCCGGTACATCATGGGTACCGAACCCGGTTTTACCCAGATCGGCCTGGCCCACAACATGCTGGCCAATTACATGCATCTGTCGCAGTACTACGAGGAGAAACCCTTCGTCAACGTCATCGCTACTGCCGGCGAGAATACCGGCCTCGATTTTATCATGAAGAAATACACCTCATTCATCAGCGGACGCTGCACCATCGAGGGACGGGGGGTGATGGGCGCCGAGGTCACCGCCGTTTTTACCGATCCGGCGACCGGCAACGGCCGCACCTCCTCCTGTCTGAGCGATGCAAATGGCTATTATCTTATCGGGGTTATGCCGGGGACGGTGTCCAGCCTCACTATCACCGCCAACGGGCTGGAGGCTATAGACCCGGTTGGTATGAGGCTCAATCTCGCAGTGACGGCCAATGATACCCTAAAGGGAATGGACTGGCAGTTCCGGATCAGGCAGGGAGTCAACAGCATCCGCGGCATAGTGGTCGGGCCCGCCGGGACACCCGCGGAGGGGGTCTGCGTCGTCGCCGTGGAGGCGAATACGCTTTACTACGATAGCTACTTTTTTCAATATACCAATGACCGGGGTGAATTCAATTTTGCAGGGTTGAAAAACGGGGAATGGCGGGTGGGGGTCTACCATTATCGGGCCTCAGCCTCTCCGGCCATGATCTACTATTCCCTGCGCGGAGGCCAGAATATCGAGGGAGAACGCTTCACGCTGAAGGGATTCACCGGAATCTCTGCCAATCCCGGCACGCCGCAGGGATTCACCCTTAAAGGGAATTACCCCAATCCATTCAACAGCGCAACCTCGGTCCATTTTACCCTTGTCCGCCCGGGCGATGTTCGTCTTTCCATTCGTGACCTCCTGGGCCGGCAGGTGCGGCGGATCGAACGTCCTGGCCTGAGCGCCGGTGCCTGGCAGATTCACTGGGACGGCCACGATGACAGGGGAGCGGAGTTGGCCAGCGGCATCTATTTTTACACTCTTGAAACCGGCGGAGAGACCGCACAGGCCAGGATGCTCATGGTGCGCTGATGGGGGAGGGCACAGACGGGCTGCCCCGGCGGCAGCCCGGCCCTGAGACCGGGCTGTTCATGGTTTGCTGACCGAATCTTCACCGCAAGGAGGTAAAATGGCGGTTATTAAACTGGAGGTGAACGGGAAAAGGGTCGCGGTGGAGGTCGATCCGGAGACCCCGCTGCTTTGGGTGCTGCGCGAAGTCCTCGGCCTGACCGGGACCAAGTACGGCTGCGGTGAAGGAGTTTGCGGCAACTGCATGGTGCTGCTGGAGGGTGAGGCGGTGCGCTCCTGCGTCCTGACCGCGGGCGACGCGGCGGGCAAAAAAATTCTCACCATCGAAGGCATCACGCGGGAGCTGGACCATCCCCTGCTCAAGGCCTGGCGAGAGGAGGAGGTCTCCCAATGCGGCTACTGCCAGCCGGGACAGATCGTCGCCGCCTGGGCTTTGCTCGCCCAAAAACCGGACCCCACCGACAGCGAGATCGACGAGGCTATGAGCGGCATCCTCTGCCGCTGCGGCACTTATCCGCGCATCCGCCGGGCGATCCACCGGGCGGTGGAGCTGAAAGGAGGCGGCCATGACTGAGAAAACGGGACTGCGCCGGCGTGAATTCCTGCAGGTGCTCGGCGCCGGCAGCGCCGGACTGGTGCTGGGCGTCATCCGTCCCGCGCCGCTGGCGGGTCAGGAAGGGGCGCTCATCTTTAAACCCAACGAGTATCTCGCCATCGACCGTCAGGGGCGGGTCACCGTCTGGGTCGCCCGCTCGGAAATGGGGCAGGGTGCGCGCACTGCGGTGCCGATGATGGTCGCCGAAGAGCTCGAGGCGGACTGGGAAAAGATCACGGTCGTGCCGGCTCTCGCCCATCCGACCAAATACGGCAGCATGTCCACCGGCGGCAGCACCACCGTACGCCGGGGCTGGGAACCGCTGCGCAGAGCGGGAGCCGCCGCGCGCGAAATGCTCATCACCGCGGCAGCGCAGTACTGGGGGGTGGACCGCTCCACCTGCAAAGCCCAGTCGGGTGCGGTGCTGCATGTGCCGAGCGGCCGCAAGCTCGATTACGGCGATCTGGTCACGACCGCTTCCAAACTGCCCGTCCCCCAGGATGTGCCGCTCAAGGATCCCTCCACCTACCGCATCGTCGGCAGCAAGCGGGCGCGGCTGGACACACCTGAAAAGCTCACCGGCAAGGCGGTTTACGGCATCGATTTCACCCTTTCCGGACTGCCGGTAGCGGTGATCGCGCGCAGCCCGGTCTTTGGCGGCCGCTTCCGGAGCTGCGACGCCACGGCTGCCCTGCAGGTCAAGGGGGTGCAGAGGGTGGTAAGGCTTCCCGGCGGTGTGGCGGTGGTTGCGGACAATACCTGGGCCGCCCTGCAGGGCCGCGAACGGCTGACGGTGGAATGGGAGGAGGGGGAGGAGGCCGGCCTGAACAGCGCCGCCATTCATGACTATTTTGTGCGTCAGGGCAGCCAGGAGGGTCAGGTCGTGCGCGCGGAGGGCGATTTCGCCGCCGCAGCAGCCGCAGCGGCCACCCGGCTCGAGGCGGAATACAGCGTACCCTTCATCGCCCATGCGCCCATGGAACCGATGAACTGCACGGCCGATGTCCGGGCTGACCGCGTCGAGATCTGGGCGCCGATGCAGAACCCGCAGGGGGCGCAGGAGGCGGTCGCGCGCATCACGGGGCTGCCGCTTGACAAAGTGTTCGTCAATACCCTTTTACTGGGCGGCGGATTCGGCCGCCGGTTGATGAATGATTATGTCGAGGAGGCCGTGCACCTCTCCAAAGCCATCGGCGGTCCGGTCAAGGTGGTCTGGAGCCGCGAGGATGACATGCGCCACGGCTTTTTTCGCCCTGCCAGCCTGCACCGGGTGACGGGGCTGCTCGACGCCGATAAAGAGCCGGCCGGTTGGCGGCACCGCATAATTGCGCCCTCCATCTCGGCCCAGCTCTTCGGCGGAGGGGCGGGCAGTGGCAGACCCGATGCCGTGGATGGAGCGGCCCAGATCCCGTACCAGTTCGGCGCGGTGCACATTGACTATGTCATGGCCAACACCGCCGTGCCCGTTACCTGGTGGCGTTCGGTTTACAACTCCCAGAACGCTTTCGTCAACGAGTGCTTCCTCGATGAGATGGCGCACGCCGCCGGCGCAGATCCGGTCCAGTTCCGCCTGGCCCTGCTGCCGGCGGATTCACGTTTGCGTGCGGTGCTCCAGCTGGCCGCCGACAAGTCGGAGTGGGGCAAACCCCTGCCGCCGGGCAGAGGCCGCGGCATCGCCTGTCACAGCTGCTTCGGCAGTTATGCCGCCCACTGCGCCGAAGTGGAGGTGGACGAAAGCGGCCATCTGACGGTCAAGCGCTATGTCTGCGCCATCGACTGCGGCCAGGCCGTCAATCCGGACGGGGTCAGGGCGCAAATGGAGGGAGGCGTCATCTTTGCGCTCTCGGCGGCGATGCGCGGAGAGATCACCATCGAGAAGGGCGGAGTGGTGCAGGGCAATTTCGACACCTATGAGCCCCTGCGCATCAACGAAAGCCCGGAGATCGCGGTGCACATCGTCCCGAACCATCTGCCCCCCGGCGGAGTGGGCGAGCCGGGAGTGCCGACCGTTGCGCCTGCGCTCTGCAACGCCATCTTCGCCGCCACCGGCATCAGGGTCCGCCGTCTTCCGGTCTCCTCGACCGCACTGAAGCGGAGCGGGGAATAGGCAGCCGCAGCCACATGCTTGACCGTGCCGGGGAATAGATCCCCGGCGGCCACTGTTGAAGAGTCCAAACCGGATGCAAGCGCGCGGTCCTGAATCGGCCGCGCGCTTTTCTGTACATATGCATAACGGCATGGCCGATGCTTTCGGCCATACCCTCTGATCCGCTGCGCGTATTTAATAACCTGTGAGGAAAATAGGATGCTCTTGCTCTGGACCGGATTTATTGTGTTCGTTTTGGCCATGCTCGCTCTCGACCTGGGCGTTTTTCACCGCAAGGCCCATGTCGTACAGATGAAGGAGGCTCTCGGCTGGTCGGCGGTCTGGATTACCCTCGGCCTGGCCTTTTCGTTTTTCATCTATCATGCCTACAACGGTCACTGGTTCGGCCTGGGGAGCGCCGTTGATGCCGTTGACGGTCTGGCCAACAGCGGCAGGACCGCCGCCATCAAATATCTGACCGGATATGTGGTGGAGAAATCCCTGAGCGTCGACAATATCTTTGTCATCGCGATGATCTTTGGTTTCTTCGCCGTGCCGGCCATCTATCAGCACCGGGTCCTTTTCTGGGGCATCCTCGGCGCCCTGGTCATGCGCGGCGCGATGATCGCCGTCGGTGCGGCCCTCATCGCCAAGTTCCACTGGATCCTCTATATTTTCGGGGGTTTTTTAATCCTCACCGGCGCCAAGATGCTCTTCATGCACTCCGGGGCGGAGGACCCTGATCGGAATATTATGGTGCGGCTGGTGCGCAAGATCTTCCCCGTCACTGAGCGTTTTCACGGTCAGCATTTCATCGTGCGGGCCGGCTCGATTGCATCGCGCAAGGGCGTACTCCCCGGCGATGAGGAATCGGGCGATTCGGTGGTCGCCAGCGCCAAAAAGGGGGCGGTGCTGCTCACCCCCCTCGCCCTGGCCCTGATCGTCGTCGAGGCGACCGATCTGATCTTCGCGGTGGACTCAATCCCTGCCATCTTTGCCATCACCGCCGATCCTTTTCTGGTCTTCACCAGCAACGTCTTCGCCATCCTAGGCCTGCGTTCGCTCTATTTTGCCCTGGCCGGGATGCTGGACAAGTTCCGCTATCTCAAGGTTGCGCTGGCGGTAGTGCTGATGGTGGTGGGCGTCAAGATGCTGACCGCCACCTGGCTCAAGAGCGTTCTCGGCGATCACTTTAATTTTATCCTGCTCGGCGTGATCCTCTCCATCCTCGCCGCCGGGATCCTGCTCTCCCTGCTCGCCAACCGGCGCGATGCGCGGCGGGGTGCCTGAGAGGGCTCACTCCAGCACCCTGATCACGATCACCGTCATATCGTCGAAAGGCCGGACCCCGCCGGTGAAAGCCTGCACATCGGCGATGATGGCGTCGCGGATTTGCTGCGCGCTGAGGCCGTCGCTCCTGAGCTTCTGCAGAAAACCGAGCAGCCGTTCTTCGCCGTAAAAGACCCTGCTCCGGTTCATGGCCTCCTGGATGCCGTCGGTCTGCAGGACGACGATCTCCCCGGGATTGAGCTGCACGCTCCGCTCCTTGTAGAGATGGCCCCGGCGCACGCCGATGGGGTAGGGTGAGCCGTGGCCGCGCAGGGCCCTCCAGGCGCCGTCCGAATGGAGGAGGGGTTCGTTCACGCCCGCGTTGGTGAAATGCATAAGCCGCCCTTCCAGCTCGAGTGCGACCAGGCAGAGGGCGATGAAAGTGTGGCGTTCGAGCTTGGGGTAGAGGATCTCGTTGCTGCGGGTGACCGCCTCGGCGGGGCTTTTACCCTCCGCCGCCTCGGCGTGGACGATGCCGTTGGCCATCACGGCGGTCATCGCCGCGCGCATCGCCTTTCCCGAGACATCCCCGATCATGATACCGAACTGTTTTTTCTCTTTTCCCACCCAGGCATAGTCAAAGAAATCCCCGCCGACCTGATTGGCCGGAATGCAGAGGCCCGAGATATCGAATCCGGGCACCTGCGGTCCTTCTTGCGGCATGATCGCCATCTGCATCTCGTGGGCGGCGGAGAGTTCGGCCGTCATGCGGATGACGCCCAGGTGCCGTCGGTAATAAAAGAGGGCGATGGTGCCGAGGGCGAGGAGCCCTGCCAAGCGGAACCACCAGGTCCCCCAGAAAGGCGGCGCGATCGAGATGGCGATCGAGCGCCCCTCTTCGTTCCAGACGCCGTCGTTGTTGGAGCCCTTGACCCGGAAGAGGTAGTTGCCCGCTGGGAGCGTGGTGTACTGCGCCACGCGCTGGTTCGCCGAGGTGAAGATCCACTCCTGGTCCAGTCCCTCCATCTTGTAGGCATAGCGGTTTTTCTCCGGCGCGGTAAAGTCAAGGGCGGCGAACTCGAAGGAGAAAAAATAGTCGCGGTGGGAGAGCTTCAGGTGCCGGATCTCCGAGAGGGGCAGGTCGAGGCGCACCTGCCGGTTCATTTTTTTAAAGCTGGTTATAACCACCGGCGGGATGTCGGGATTGTCCCGGATCTGTTCCGGGAAGAATGAGTTGAAGCCGTTGATGCCGCCGAAGAACATCTCGCCGCTGCGGCTGAGAAAGTAGGAGCCGCCGTTGAATTCATTGCTCTGCAGGCCGTCGCGGATGCTGTAATTCTTGCACTCGCCGGTCGCGGGGTCGAAGCGGCCGAGGCCGTTGTTGGTGCTGAACCAGAGCCGGCCTTCGCGGTCCTCCAGTATGCCGTAGATGGCGTCACCGGGGAGGCCGTCTTTGGCGCGGTAGGAGGTGAAGGTGCCGGCCTGGCGGTCGAACCGGATCAGGCCGGAGCCCCAGGTGCCGATCCAGAGCGTGCCCTGCCGGTCCTCGTGTATGCAGAAGGTATAGTTGCTGCTGAGGCCGCCGGTCTCACCCGGGGTGCTGCGGTAATGGGTGAAGCGGCCGGCTGCAGCGTCGTAGCGGTCGAGTCCGCCCCCCTGGGTGCCGATCCAGTAGAACCCTTCGCTGTCCTTGTGAACGAAGCGGATAAAATCGCTGGTGATGGAGTTGGTTTCCGCCGGGTCATTGCGGAGGTGGCTGAAGCGGACGGCGGCTCCGGTAAGCCTGCCGGTATCGAGCCGGTCGAGTCCGCCCCCCTGGGTGCCGATCCAGAGGGTGCCGTCGCTGTCGAGAAAGAGGGCCCGGATCTCGTTATGGACCAGGGAGTGGGGATTATGCGGATCATGCATGTAGCGGATAAAACGGCCGGTGGCGGGATTGAAGCGGCAGATGCCACCGCCGTTGGTGCCGAGCCAGAGTTCGCCGTCACGGCCGGGGATGACCAGGCGGACGATGTCATGGCTGAGGGAGTTGGGATCGGCCGGATCAGCGCGGTAGTGGGCATAACGGCCGGTGCGGCGGTCGAGCCGGTCGAGGCCGCCGCCATGGGTGCCGATCCAGAGGATGCCGGCGGGATCTTCATAGAGCGACCAGATGATCGGCCGGCTGAGCCCCTCCGGAGCGTCCGGATCGCAGGGGTAATGGATGAACGGCTTGGGCCGGGCGTCGGCCTTGCTGACTCCGCCGCCGTAGGTGCCCACCCAGAGCAGGCCGGAGCGGTCCTGAAACAGGGAGCGGATCTCGTTGTGGCTCAGAGAGTGGGGATCCCGGGGGTCGTTCCGCCAGGCGGCCATGTCGCCGCTGCGCGGGTCATAGCGATTGAGGCCGCCATCGGTGCCGATCCAGATATAGCCATCCCTGTCTTCGAGGAGGGCGTAGACATTGCTGTTGCTGAGAGAGCGGGGATCAGCGGGATCGTGCAGGAAGCTCTGCAGGCGGGGAGCGCGGCCCGGCTCCATGCGCAGGCAGTGCAGTCCGTGGACAGCGCCGATCCAGAGTGCGCCGGCGCGGTCGACCATGAGGGTGCGGATGGTGTCCCGGGCCAGGCTGCTCCAGCCCTCTCCCTCCGCGGGGAGCGGGGTGAAACGGGGCTTTTCGAGCAGGAGCTCTGCGGCCGGGAGCATCGCCAGCCCCCGGTCGGTCCCGGCCCAGAGGGTTCCACTGCTGTCGATGGCCAGGGCGCGCACGCGGTCATTTCCGAGCGATCCCGCGCCGGCCGGATCATGAAAAAAGCGGTCAAAGAGCGCAGGCTCATCGGCATTCCCGGGGGGCTTCATGCGGTTGAGGCCGCGATCGCATCCCACCCAGAGCCGGCCGTTGAGGTCCTGAACGATGGCGTAGACCAGATCGTGGCTGAGAGAGGTTGGGTCAGCGGCGGCGCGGTAACGGATGAATCGGTTCTTCTCGAGGAGATAGCGGTTGAGCCCGCCGTTGAAGGTGCCCGCCCAGATCGAGCCGCTGCGGTCCTCATAGAGAGCGGTGATCTGGTTATAGCTGAGGCTGAAGGGATCGTCGGGGTCGCTGCGCAGGACCGAGAAGCCATAGCCGTCGTAGAGATTGAGGCCGTCTTCGGTGCCGAACCAGAGATATCCCCGCCGATCCTGCATGATAAAGTTGACAATGCTTTGGGACAGACCTTGCTCGACGGAGATCTGTTCGAAGAGCAGCTGCGGCGCAGCGGGTGTGCCGGCGGCTCCGGTCACGAGGGCGATGGTGCAGAGCAGGGTGCGGAGCGCAAGCGCAAGCATCCCCAACAAACGGTAACCATTCATGCCGGCCTCCACTGTAACTGTATCACTTATTGATACGTAATCCGCTGCCATTTTGCAACAAAAAAGAATTTGCACATGGCAAAAACTAGTGATAATTTAAAGCAGAGAGGAGGGCGCAATCATGATTAAAGTGCGCAAGCCCGCCTGGGCGGGACGTTTTTATCCCGGTCAGGCCGAAGAGCTGCGTGAGATGACCGAATCCCTGCTTGCTGCCGCACCGCTGCAGGATGAAGGACGGCGCCTGCTCGGCCTGGTGATCCCGCACGCAGGCTATATCTATTCGGGTTCAACCGCCGCCGCCGGCTACCGCCTCGCCGCGGCCGCCGGGATCGATACCGCGATCGTCATCGCGCCGAGCCACAGCCAGTATGTGCGCGGAGTCTCGCTCTTCGCCGGGGAGGCCTATGCCACCCCTCTGGGTGAGATCCGGGTGGACGGGGAATTGACCCGCCGGCTCGCCGCGGCTTCGCTCCATCTCCACCTTTCGGAGGAGGGACACACCCTCTCCGGCGGCCGCCCCGAGCACAGCCTCGAGGTCCAGCTCCCCTTTCTGCAGTCGGCCCTGAAGAATGAATTCAGACTGGTGGCCGCGGTCTTTCACGACTATGACTGGGAGATCTGCCGCGCCCTCGGCGAGGCCCTCGCCGCGCACTACCAAAAAGGAACAGTGATCATCGCCAGCTCGGATCTCTATCATGGCGAATTACTCGCGGAATGCCGCCGCGCCGATGCCCGGACTCTGGAGATTCTCCTCAAGGGCGACGCCGAGGCCTTTTGCCGTGCCCACGACGCAGGTGAGGTGGAGGCCTGCGGGGCCGGTCCCATCGCCGCCCTGCTGCGCGCGGGCGAACTCCTCGGCGCCACCTCCGTCCGCCTCCTGGCCCGCACCAATTCGGAAGAGGTGACCGGCGAGCCGAGCGGTTACGTGGTCGGCTATGCCGCCGCCGCCGTGGAGTGGCCGCAGTGATGAAGGAGCGCATCGCCCTGATCGGCGCGGGACGGGTCGGCAGAAGCCTCGCCGCTGCCCTGGCTTACGCCGGCCTGGAGGTGGCCCTGGTCATCGACCGCCGGGCAGCCGCGGCTGAGGCGGCCGCCTCCGTCTGCGGAGCGGCCGCCGGGTCAGATCCGGCGGCCCTGAAGCAGATCAAATATTCGCTGCTCATTCTGGCCGTTCCCGATGACGCCATCGCGGCCGCCGCTGCTGAGCTGGCCGCGGCAGGCGTGGTGGCGCCCGGAACCATGGTCGTCCACTGTTCGGGCTCGCTGCCGGCCGCCCTCCTGGAACCGCTGCGGCCGCACACCCGCCGTCTGGCCTCCATGCATCCCCTGCAGAGCTTTGCCGGCCGGGAGGAGGAGTGGCGACGCTGGAGCGGAATCCATATCGCTCTGGAGGGCGAGGAGGGAACCCTGGCCAGCCTCGAGCAGATCGTGCTGAGGATGCAGAGCCGCCCCTTCCGCCTCCCCGCTGAGGCCAAAACCTTCTATCACATCGCCTGCGTCCTGCTCTCCAACGGCCTGGTCGGACTCTACGCGGCGGCGGACGAGCTGCTCGAGGAGGTGGCTCTCCCGGCGGAGGAGAAGCGGGCGATGACCGAACCCCTGGTGCGGAATACCATCGCCAATGTGATCGCTTCCGGCCCGGCTGCAGCGCTCACCGGTCCGGTCTCCCGCGGCGACATTGGCACGGTCTCCAACCACCTCCGCGCTTTGGCGGCGGAGCAGCCCGGGCTCCTCGAACTCTATCGCACGCTCTCCCTCAGGCTGCTGAAATTGGCGGAACAAGAGGGCCGGCTGACACGGTTACAGAAAGAAGCGCTGACCAATTTACTTGATTACCAGTATGAATGACGCCATGCCCCTGTCCCTGCGAAATAGAAGCGATCTGGAAAAGATCGAAGAGACCATCCTGGCCCCCTATGCCGCCCTCAGCACCCGCTTCGCCCCGAGCCGGCTGCACCCGGAACCGGAGCATGCCTACCGGACCGCCTTTCAGCGCGACCGCGACCGCATCATCCATTCACGGGCCTTCCGCCGCCTCAAGCACAAGCGCCAGGTCTTTCTGACCGAGTCGGGCGACCACTACCGCACCCGCATCACCCACACGCTCGAGGTCTCGCAGCTTTCGCGGACCATGGCGCGGACGCTGGGCGTCAACGAAGAGCTCGCCGAAGCGATCGCCCTCGGCCATGACCTCGGCCACACTCCTTTCGGCCATATCGGCGAGGTGGTCCTCCACGAGATCCTGAGCGGGGCCGATACTCTCGATGGCACCCTGGCAGGCCTGGATGCCGGTGGATTCAAACACAATTATCAGAGCCTCCGTGTCGTCGACATGCTGGAAAAGAAATATACCTGGGATGGCCTCAATCTCACCGCTGCAGTGCGCGAAGGCATCCTTAAACATACCCGCCTGCGCCGCGAGGCGATCCACTTTACCGGCTGCAACCTCGACGGGCTGCATTACGAACTGGACAATGCCACCACCATCGAGGGCCAGATCGTCGCGGTCTGCGACGAGATCGCCCAGCGCACCCATGATCTCGAGGACGGGATCCGTGCCGGTTTCGTCAGCCTCGAAAGCGTCCGCGAACTGCCGATCATCCGGGAAATCGACCGCCGTACCGGCCTGAAAATGAGCGACCGCTTCATCTATCGCAATACTCTCATCCGCACCCTAGTCAATTTTCTGGTCACCGACGTGATGGAGGCCGCTCTCGGGCGCATCGACGCCTTTATGCACCTTACCGGCCGGGCCGATACATTTGACACCTTGCTGGTCTGGTTCAGCGATCGGGTCAATCCCCTCCAGGAGGAGCTGGACCGCTTTATCGCCAGCGAGATCATCCGCATCGCCTCGGAAGAACGCAGCGATGACCAGGCGCGCGAGATCATCCGCTCCCTCTTCAAAGGCTACTATCTTGATCCCGGCCTGCTGCCGGAGTATCGCCTCGCCTCTGTGCGCGAAGACACCACCTTCCTGCGCGCCATTTCCGACCACATCGCCGGCATGACCGATAACTACGCCGAGCTTGAGAACAGACGCATCAGCGGGGTCCGGCATGAGCGTTGACCTCCAGCTCCGGGATCTCAGTTTCCGCTATACCGGCATCGGCGCCTCCGACCGGATGGTCCTCGACCGCATCACCCTCGATCTCGGCGGCAAGCCCGGCTGCACGGCCATCGTCGGGCCGAGCGGATCGGGCAAAACCACCCTCATCCAGCATTTCACCGGACTGCTGCGGCCGGTCTCCGGCACGGTGCGGGTGGACGGAGAGGATATCTGGAGCAAGGGGTTCGACCACACTCTGCTGCGCCGCCGCATCGGCCTGGTCTTCCAGTTCCCCGAAGGGCAGCTCTTCGAGGAGACCGTTGCCCGGGACATCGCCTTCGGTCCGCTCAATCTGGGCTGGCCCGCGGAGCGCATCGAAGCCGCGGTGGAGAAGGCGATGCGGCAGGTCCGGCTGGACGCGGGGCGCTTCCGGGAGCGTTCCCCCTTCAACCTCAGCGAGGGCGAGAAACGGCGGGTGGCCATCGCCGGTGTGCTGGCCATGGAACCCGAAATGGTCGTCCTGGATGAGCCCACAGCCGGGCTCGATCCCCGCGGCCTTCGCGGCGTCGAGGAGCTGATCGAGGGGCTGCTCGATCAGGGCACGGCGGTGGTGCTGATCACCCACAATATGGATTTTGTCAATGACCTGGCCGGGCGCGTGCTGGTGATGATCAACGGCTGTATCGCCTTTGACGGCCGGCCGGCTGAGCTCTTCGCCGACCGGACCCTGCTCGAGGCGGGGAGCCTGGAACAGCCCCTCTTTGTGCAGGAGCGGGCGGAGCGCGGCGCGTCCTGGCCGGCGCATCTCCGCGGGGCGGGCAGCCTCCGCGCCCTGCTCAGGATTGTGCGAAAATAATACAACCGGCTTGAATCTGAACAGCGGAACGGGGTGCGCCGGAGCCGGCGGAGCACGTGTTCGCAGCGGCGGGGTGCGCAAGACCCGGCCGGCCGGGCTAACTCGCTGTTAGAAAAGTAATTATAAAATAAAAATTTATGTCATGGTTGTGACCTGAGTCAACCGCCATGGGGAGGTCATGGCAAAGTATTTGCAGAGCTCAGGCAGTAGTGGGGAGCATTGTGCCGGGAGGTAGCATCATGAATTATCTGGACGAGCTTCAATTGTCAGACTTGCAGCAGGAAGTAGAGCAGCAAAGACCCGACCTATCCTTCTTTGAGACCTACTACCCCAAGCTGAGCCGCAGTCCGGAAATCCAGAAAATCTATGGTCTCATCGACAAGGTCGCCCGCAGCAACGCTACGGTGCTGATCCAGGGTGAGACCGGAACGGGCAAGGAGCTGATCGCGGGAGCGATTCAGGCCCAAAGCCTGCGCAGCCGTGAGCCCTATGTGACGGTGAACTGCGCCGCATTGCCAGAGCAGCTGCTCGAGAGCATGCTATTCGGCCATGAGCGCGGGGCTTTCACCGGGGCGGTCTCGAGCCATGCCGGCAAGTTCGAACAGGCCGACGGCGGCACCCTTTTTCTGGATGAAATCGGAGACATGCATCCCTCCACCCAGGCCAAGATCCTGCGCGTTCTACAGGAGCAGGCCTTTGTCCGGGTGGGAGGACAGCGCACGATCAATGTTGATGTCCGCATCATCGCCGCATCCAACAGGGATCTTTGGGAAGAGATGGAATCCGGAAGGTTTCGCACCGACCTCTATTACCGCCTCAATGTGGTCACCCTTCACGTCCCCCCGCTGCGCGAGCGCAGCGAAGATATTCTCATCCTGGCCGATTATTTCCGCCATAAATTCGCGGCGGAGATCAAAAAGCAGGTCGGCGATTTCGACGATGAGACCCGGCTGCTTTTAGCCAACCACTCCTGGCCGGGCAACATCCGCGAACTGCGCAACCTGATCGAACGGGCCATTCTGGTGGTCAACCCGAACCATACGATCACGGCCAAGGATCTGGCGATGACCGGCAAGGACTATTTCGCCGCCGGCGGCCGCGACCGCCGCCGAGATGAAAAACGCGGTCCCAGCCTCTTCACCGTCAATCTCGAGGAGCTGGAGCGCACGGCCATCACCATCGCCCTGCAGCGCAGCCGCTGGGTGCAGAAGGATGCCGCCATACTGCTCGGCATTTCGCCGCGCGCGTTGAACTACAAGATCACCCAGTATAAAATATCGCACGCGAGCTGGCGCAAGAATTCGGCCTGATCCGCCCGGCCCTCTGCCCGCCCGCTCCACGCCAATCCGGCGGAGCCCCTGACGCTCCGGTCTCATCCTTTTATTATTACGGCAAGATCATCCCGATGAATTGGAAATACTTCGTACTCGTCATCCTGTTGAACGCCTCCTTTGCAGCTGCAGGGGAGAGTTCGCTCTCGATCGCCTGGTCACGGAATACCGAGCCCGATCTGCTCGGCTATCGTCTCCACTTCGGCACCCGTCCGGGCACCTACACGGCCTCCAGGGACGTCGGCAATGTCACCGCCTTCACCCTCACCGGCCTGAACGCCGATACCACCTACTATCTCGCGCTGACCGCTCTGGACGTCTGGGGCAACGAGAGCACCTATTCCAATGAGGTAAGAGCCGCAGCCGAGGGCGGTGGCGGCGGTGGGGGCGGGATTCCGGCTGTTCCGGATAAATTCGGGCTCGAGAGCGCCTATCCCAATCCGCTGCGCAACGGCGCCGACGCCACACTGCGCTTCGCCCTGCCCGAGGCGCGGGATGAGGTCACTCTGGCTGTCTTCAACACCCTCGGCCAGCGCGTGCGCACCATCTCCTCCGGTCCGGCCGCCGCCGGCTATCATCTCCGCCAGTGGGACGGCCGCGACGATACCGGCCTTCCGCTCGCCACCGGCGTCTATTACATCCGCTTTCAGACCGGCGTCAAGATCATCACCACCCCGATCACCATCTTTCGCTAATGGCGAGGCCGGCCCCCCGGCCTCCCTCCCTGATTTCCAACCTGTAATTCTCTCCCACATTCTCGAAATCTTCTTTTGACCGGCCGCGGGCAAGCCACATCTAACGGAAATAAAAACAACGCATCTTCTCCCTCCATTCTTTGGCACGCCCTTTGATTAGCTTGTTTCAGATAATCATGGCAACCTTGAATACGCTACCAGGGAGAAGAACGGAATGAAGCGTGTTGTGAATGTGTGGACCGGGGCAGCGCTGCTGTTGTTAACTCTAATGAACAATGCAAGTTGGGCTGCAGATGTCAAGCTGAAATGGCAGGCCAATACGGAGAGCGATCTGGCCGGATACCGTATCCATTACGGGACCGCCAGCGCCTCTCTTGGCCAGACCATCGATGCCGGAAATGTAACTGCCTATACCGTCACAGGGCTCGAGGCGAACCGGAGCTACTATTTCGCCCTCTCGGCCTATGACGGCAGCAACAATTCAAGTGCGCGCAGCCCCGAAATCAGCGGGGTGGCGGGCGATACCCAGGCCCCGAGCCTGGTGGCGGCCGCCGCGACCAGCCTCACCGAGCTGCGCGTCGCCTTTAGCGAACCCCTCGAGAAAAAAAGCGCCGAAACCATCGCCAACTATACCATCTCTCCGGCGGTGAATATCACCGGCGCCCTCCTCCAGGGCGACGGTAAAAGCGTGGTCCTGACCACCGCCGCCCATACCGCCGGCTCGGCCTACACCCTCACAGTCAAGGGAGTGAAGGATCTGGGCATCCCCCGCAATGCCCTGGCGGCCGGCAGTGCGCTCAGCTATACCGCTCCCGGCGGCGCTGCGGACAGCGACACCGAACCGCCGACCATCACCCTGGCGCGGCTGACCTCGGCGACCTCTCTCTCGGTCTATTTCAGCGAGCCCCTCGATGAGGCTTCCGCCGTCGCCCTCTCCAACTACTTCATCAATAATTCGGTCACCATCCTTTCCGCCGCACTCACAGCGGCGGGAAATGTCGTGCAGCTCACCACCAGCGCACACACCGCCGGCCAGAACTTTATCCTGACGGTCAATAACGTCTGCGACCGCTCTTCCAGGAAGAATCCGCTCCTGCCCAACAGTTACTACGCCTATGCCTATGACCCGGGTGACCAGATCGGCCCGATGATCACTCTGGTCAATGCCACGGATGCGGACCAGCTCGAGATCCTTTTCAACGAGCCGCTCGACGAGGCCAGCGCCGAGACCGTCGCCAACTATTCGATCCAGGGTGATATCCAGGTCCTCGCCGCCGAGCTCGACCCCTCGGGTCAGATCGTCTATCTGCGCACGAGCCTGCACACTCCGGACCGCCTCTACGTGCTCAACATCAATAATGTCTGCGATGCCAGCGCCCGGAAAAATCCCATCGCCGGCGGCACCGCCTTCGGCTATGTCTTTGAGCCGGTCGACCATATCGGCCCGATGATCAGCCGGGTGGTGGTCAAGGACGCCACCCATCTCCAGGTCTTTTTCAGCGAGGAGCTGGGACGCGCCAGTGCTGAGAACCGCGATAACTATCGTATCAGCGACGGCGTGGCGGTGATCAACGCCGCTCTCGACCTCGAGGGCAAGACGGTAGAGCTGGAGACGACCGCCCACCTTTCCGGCCGCGTCTACATCGTGGTCATCAACCGGGTTACCGATGCCACCGCCGTCGGCAACGAGATCCTGCCCAACAGTTCGTACGCCTACGTCCATGGCAACGACGAACTCGCAGCCGGCCCGACCATCGTCCGCGCCACGGCCAGGAGCGCCACTCAACTGGTGGTGGAGTTCAGCAAGCCGCTCGAGAAGAACAGCGCCGAAAAGAGTTCCAATTACCAGCTCAACCGCGGCGCCTCCGTCACCGCCGCCCTTCTTGCCGCCGATGGCACCTCCGTGACCCTGACCACCACCGCCCATGAAGCGGGCAAGGTCTATATCCTCACGGTCAACGATGTCAGCGACGCCACTGTCTACCGGCGCGCGGTGCCGGTGAACAGCGCCTACAGTTATCTCTATGAGGGGAGTGATACGGTCGGGCCGGTGATCTCGCTGGTGCAGGTGAACAGCACCACCAGCCTCGATGTGATGTTCAACGAGCAGGTGGAGAAGAGCGGAGCGGAGAACATCGCCAATTACAAAATCAGCGGCAATATCACGGTGCTCGCGGCCCAGCTCGACGGCTCGCAGCGCATCGTCCATCTCACCACCACCGCCCATGAGCCCCAGAAGCTCTATGTGCTGCGCATCAGCGCGCTGAGAGACGCCAGTGCGGAGGCCAATCCGATCGCCGCCAACAGCAGCTACTCCTATCTGTACGAGCCCGCCGACGCCCTGCCGCCGACGATCGCCATGGTGCGGGTGATCGACCTCCAGCATCTCGAGGTCAGTTTCAGCGAAGAGGTCGAGGCGGCTACGGCGGGCAACCTCGCCAGCTACGCCCTGAGCAGCGGCAAGGTCCTCAGTGTCAAGGCGGGCGCCGCCGCCCACCAGTACCTGCTCGAGGTGGAGCCCCTGGTGATCGGGCGCATCCTGCTCCTCATGGTCAACGGGGTGCGCGACGGGGCGGGCAACACGATCGCCGCCAACAGCTCCTACGCCTTCAGCTATGGCCAGATTGCCGCCGAGCCCAAACCGGTGGTGACCGGGGTGACGGCGATCAGCGAGACCCAGCTGCTGGCGACCTTCAGCACGCAGCTCGACAAGGCCTCGGCGGAAAAGCCGGCCAACTATCAGATCCAGGGGGTGACGGTCACCTCCGCCAAACTCGATGCCGCCAAAAACAAGGTCTGGCTGACCACCTCCGCGCACGCCCTCAACCGCATCTATGTGGTCCTCTTCAGCAGCATCGGCCGCAGCGACCGCCCGGACCTGACGATCGAGGCCAACACGCCCTATTTCTACATGGTTTCTAAATCGGCGGCGGCGGCTCCCGGAGTGCAGCGTATCGCAGCGGCCGGCGAGATGCTGGTCGAGGTCTGGTTCAATCAGGCCGTCGAGCGCTACAGCGCTGAAGCCCGCCGCAGTTACCATATCTCCGACGATGTGGCGGTGCTCGACGCCGAGCTGGATGCCAGCCTCAACAAGGTCACCCTCACCACCTCGCGCCACCGGGCGGGGCAGGCCTATACCCTCACCGTCTCCGGAGTCAGCGGAGCGGAGAGCGGCGCCGTCATGAGCGGGACGGTGCTGGCCTACACCTTCGTCCCCTCGCTGCAGGTCAAGCTGGCCGGCGCTGCGGAGACCAACCTCTCTTTCGTCGCGGTGGGCTCCCCCTACTACGTCGACCGCAACTATGTGATCACCTCGGCCCCCGAGGATCTCATCCATGCCAAGATGATCATGACCGCCAACAGCGACAAGGGCGGCAGCTCCACCAGTTTCATGCAGGTGACGGTGAGCCAGGCCACCGTGGTCTATGTCGCCTACGACGCCAGCGCCCAGTCGGTGCCGACCTGGCTCTCCTCGCGCTATACCAAAACCGGGCTCAGCCTGGGGGTCTCCGAGAGCGCAGAAAAGCTCAACCTCTGGGCGGCCTATTTTACAGCCGGCAGCGTCACTCTGGGCGGGAACAACGCCGCCGGCGCGCGCGGGGCCAAATGCATGTACGTGGTGCTGCTGCAGGAGCCGGCCTTCGCCCGCACCCTCAGCAGCGGCGAACTGGAGGGGTTGAAAGAGATGAGCACGCAGCGGCCGACCACCATCACCCTGCTGCCCAACTATCCCAATCCCTTCAATCCGCGCACCTCGATCCGCTTCGAGCTGCCCTATGACAAGGAGGTGCGCCTGGTGGTCTACGATATCCTCGGCCGGCATGTCCGCACCCTCTATGAGTCCACGGCCTCGGCCGGCGTCCATGCCCTGACCTGGGACGGCATCAATGATGACCAGATCCCGGTCGCCGCGGGCGTCTATATCTATCGGCTGGAAGTTTGGGAGAATGCGCAGCGCAATGGTGTCACCTATCGCAACAATTACGTCACCATCACGCGCAAGATGACCTACCTGAAATAGAGAGCAGACCAGCTTGCCAGCACGAAAGCGCCGGGTGCGTCGGGAGGGAGCACCATGGCGCTTTTTATATCGCCCGGCGTTCGCGCCGGGCTTTTTTTTGTATGGCTGCAGCGTTTTATAGAGCGGAACGGCCGCGGTGGTGGCGCCGTTGAGCGTCCGGGCTTTTATGTCAAATTGCGACCCTCATCACAGGGTGCTCTCCGCAGCGGTGTTACTTTGAAAGTAGTGATAATTGTTGACTTGAGGGCTAATTTTGACTATATTTTACATATTCTGTCCAAAAAATAAACACCATCAGCGCGGGCTGTCCACTGCGCGTGGCATGGATGTGGTCAAACAGACTGATAGAATGGGGTGCAACCTGGTGAAAAAGCATGCAGCCTGTTGGGGTGTTGCGGTGGGCATTGCGCTCATGATGATGGCGGGAGATGCAGCGGGTCAGAGTGCCGGCGCGCCGCAGGGTCAGCCCTCCGGCGTCACGGCTGAGAATCCGGCCGGCCGGACCGGTCTCTCCACTGTTCCAGCCGCCGCGAGCGTGGAGGCGCAGAACACTGCGGCCGTCTCCACCGCCCAAGGTGACGGCTCGGCGGAGGGTCTGCCCCTCTTCGGCAGCCATTTTTTCGCCGCCGCCCAGGAGCCAGCCGGAGCGGGCAGCGCGGGGGAGAGCTATACTCTCGGGGCCGGCGACCGGCTCGCCATTCATCTCGGCGGCAAGGCCCAGGAAAATTATGAAACCCTTGTCACCGCCGACGGCAAGATCTATCTTCCCACCGCCGGTGTGCTCAGCGTGCAGGGCATGACCCTGGCCCAGGCGCGCCAGATGCTCGACCTCCGCCTGCGCCGCCTCTACAGCAGCTATACCCTCGACCTGGTGCTGCTGGCGCCCAAGATGGTGCGCGTGGCCGTGACCGGTGATGTCAAGCAGCCGGGCAATTACACCCTCTCCGCCCTCAACAGTGTCCTCGATGCGGTCTCTTTGGCTCAGGGCCCGACCGACCGCGGCTCTCTCCGCGACATCCAGGTCTACCGCGGCGAGAACCTGGTCGCCAGCGTCGACCTCTACACCCATCTCCTCAAGCCCGGCCAGTCGGCCGATGTGCTGCTCCAGAGCGGCGACAAGATCTTCGTCCCCCCCGGCCGACTGCGCGTCGAGATCACCGGCGAGGTCTTCCGGCCGGCCATCTATGAACTGGCGCCCGGAAAGCAGGAGGATCTCACCGGACTGATCAACCTTGCCGGCGGCTTTACCGATCTGGCCTTCCGCGACAAGATCGAGCTCAGCCGCATGCAGCCCGACGGCTCACGCCGGATCAGCTACTTTAATCTGACCGCCGATTCCGCCGCCGGTCCGGGGCTCGTCAACCAGGACCGGATTTGCGTCTACTCGGTCAGGGAGCAGACCCCGCGCCAGACCGTAACCATCAACGGGGAGGTGAACCGCCCCGGCATCTATGAGTGGGAGGCCGGCATGCGCGTCAGCGATCTCATCCTCAAGGCCGGCAGCCTCACCCGCAGCGCCTGGCTGCTCAGGGCCGAGGTGGCCGAGGTGGATCCCAACCGGCCGCCGCGTGTCAGGGAGATCCCGCTCGAACGGCTGCTGCAGGGAGGAGAGGATTCACTCGACATCGAGCTCGGCGCCGACGATCAGCTTTTCATCCGCCGCATCCCCGACTGGCGGGTCGGCCCCCTGGTCGAGGTGCGCGGCGAGGTGACCTTCCCCGGTTATTATCCCATCGTCGATGACTCCACCCGGCTCAGCGAGATCATGAAGCAGTGCGGCGGCTTCACCCCCGATGCCCTCGTCAGCGACGCCAAGCTCATCCGCAGGCGCCAGCCCATGCCCGAAGACCGGGAGTTCGAACGGCTGCGCGTGATGCCGCGCGACCAGATGAGCGACCGTGAGTACGAATATCTGGTGATGAAGCAGAACAGCAGCGACGCCGACCGGATCGTGGTCGATTTCCGCCGGCTCATGCAGCTCAAGGACCAGAGCCAGAACGTGGCCCTGCGTGACGGCGATCAGATCATTGTCCCCAAAACCCCGCGTGTGGTACAGATCACCGGCTGCGTCGCCAAACCCGGCGGCGTGTTCTACAAGCCGGAGGCCAACTATAAATACTATATCGCCCAGGCCGGTGGATTGAGCTGGGACGCCGACAGCCGTCGCGCCAAGGTGATCAAAGCCTCCGGCGAGATCAAGGACGAAGAGGATGTCGACGATTTCATGCCGGGCGACCGCATCTGGGTGCCGCGCAAGCCCGACCGCAATTACTGGCAGATCCTCCGCGACACCCTCCTCGTCGCCGGGCAGATCGCCACTGTATTCCTCGTGATCCAGAATGCCACAGAGTGAGCCATGGCCGAAAATGATGACAAAGTGATAGAGATCCACCTCCTCGATTACCTCCTGGTGATCACCCGCTGGCGCTGGCGCATTATCCGCAACGTGGCCCTCGCCGCTGTGGGCATCTTTTTGCTCTCCTTTCTCCTGCCGAAAAAATATGTCGCGGTGACGACCCTGCTGCCGCCGCCCGAGCAGGAGGGGAGCGCCATGGCCAGCCTGCTCTCCGAAGTCAGTGTGCCCGGTGTCGCCCTGCCCGGCAAGGTCACCTCGGCCGATATCTTTCTCGAGATGCTGCGCAGCCGCTCGGTGGGGGAGAAGGTGCTGCAGCGCCGTTTTCTCTCCAGAGGCGACAGCCTGACCCTGCTCGAGATCCTCGACTGTGAAACCATCGAGACCGGCCTGATCGCGATGAGTGAGCGCGCTTCGTTCGTGCTCTCGAAAAAGATGGTCATGACCATCAGCGTCGAGATGGGGGAACCGCAGCTGGCCGCTGCGGTCGCCAACGCCTACGTCGAGGAGCTCGACCGCGTCAACCGGGAAAAGAGCGTATCCCGCGCCAAGAATTCGCGCCTCTATATCGAGTCGCAGCTGCGCGAGACCCAGGAGCGCCTGACCGAAGCGACGCGTCTGCTGGCGGAGTATCAGCGCGGCCATCGCGCTGTGGCGCTCGAGGAGCAGGTCACGGCTTCGATCCTCCAGAGCGGCGAGGTCAAGGGGCAGATCATCGCCAAGGAGATCGAACTCAACATCATGCTCCAGAGCATGAAGGCCGGGAATCCCTTGGTGGTGCGCGCCCGGCAGGAGCTGACGGAGCTGCGCCGCAAGTACGACGATCTGCAGATCGGCTCGGGCGACAGCCAGCAGGAGGAGATCTTTATGCCCGTCGCGAAGGTGCCGGAGGTGGGCATCAGGATGGCGGGACTGATGCGAGAGGCCAAGGTGCAGGAGACAGTCTGGCAGCTGCTCAACTCGCAGTACTATCAGACCCGGATCGAGGAGGCGCGGGACACCCCCACCGTGCAGGTTCTCGATGCCGCTGTGCCCCCGCTCTTCAAGAGTTCGCCGAAGCGCAAGATGCTGGCGGTGGTGCTGGGCCTCCTCGCCGGCATCGCCACCATCTTTTATGCCTTTGTGCAGGAATATGCCGGCCGCCTCGACAAAAGGCCCGCCGAAAAGGCCAAGTGGCAGGAGTTTTTCGGAGCGCTGCGCAGCGACCGGGAAAAGTTGATCGCCTGGCTCCACAAGCGCCGGCGCTGACATCCGGATGACACGGGGGCCCTCCAGTCGCACGATCCTGGCCTGGATCCCATCCCGGGAAAACCTTTTCACTGTATGACAAACAAGGGAGCAGAATATGCAATTCGTAGCACCCTCCGCGAAGATAGGCGAAGGCACGGAGATCGGCCATTTTTCGGTCATTGAAGAGGATGTTGTCATCGGCAGGAATTGCCGGATCGGCCACAATGTCGTCATTCATGCGGGCTCGGTCCTGGGCGACAATGTGCGGGTGGACGCCTGCACGGTGATCGGCAAGCAGCCGATGCGCTCCAAACGCAGCATTTTCAAGGATGAAAAGGGGCTGCCGCCGGTGCAGATCAGTGAGGATTGCATGTTCGGCGCCCAGGTGGTGATCTATGCCGGCTGCGAGATCGGGGTGCACGTTCTGGTGGCCGATGGCGCGGCTGTGCGCGAGAATGTCACCATCGGCGCCTACACGATCATCGGCCGCAACGCCACGGTGGAAAATTTCTGCAAGATCGGCAAAAAGTGCAAGCTGGAGACCAACTGCTATATCACCGCCTATTCCGATGTCGGTGATTACTGTTTTATCGCCCCCGGTGTCTGCACAACCAACGACAATTATCTCGGCCGCACCGAGGAACGTTTCAAGCACTTCAAGGGAGTGACGGTCAAGCGCGGCGGCCGCATCGGCGGTCATGCCGTGATCCTGCCCGGCAAGGTGATCGGCGAGGATGCCGTAGTCGCGGCCGGCGCGGTGGTGAGCAAGGATGTGCCGGCGCGGACGATTGTGGTCGGCAATCCCGCGCGCCCGCTGCGCGAGGTGCCCGAGGAGCAGCTGCTCGACAAGCAGGGATGGGAGTAGGACCCGGCCATGTCGCTGAAAATAGTCACCATCGTCGGGGCTCGTCCGCAGTTCATCAAGGCTTCGCCGGTCTCCCGTGCATTGCGCCGGGAGCACAAGGAGTTTCTGCTCCACACCGGACAGCACTATGATCGCAACATGTCGCAGCTTTTCTTTGAGGAGCTGGATATCCCCGAGCCGGACCTCAATCTTGAAATCGGCTCCGGCCCGCATGGCGAGCAGACCGCCCAGATGCTGGCCGGCATCGAGCGGGTGCTGGCCGGGCAAAAGCCGGACCGGGTGCTGGTTTACGGTGATACCAATTCAACTCTGGCCGGCGCTCTCGCCGCGGCCAAGCTGAACATCCCGGTCGATCATATCGAGGCCGGTCTGCGCAGCTTCAACCGGGAGATGCCGGAGGAGATCAACCGCATTCTCACCGATCGCATCTCGGCGCTGCTCTTTTGCCCTACGGCCACGGCCGTCGCCCATCTGCAGCATGAGGGGATCACCCGCGGGGTGCACAATACCGGCGATGTCATGTACGACGCCGCCCTTCATTTTGCCGATCTTGCGGCCGGCAAGAGTTCCATCCTGGAGCGACTCGATGCTGCGCCCGGAGGCTATCTGCTGGTGACCTGCCACCGGCCGCAGAACACCGACGATCCGGCGGCCCTGGGCGCTATTGTCAGCGCCCTGATCGCCAGCGGCGAGCGGGTGATATTTCCGGTTCATCCCCGGACCGTCGGTTTCTTGCGCCGCAGCGGTTTGATGGAACGCCTGCAAAACGCCGGCAAGATCAGCCTCATCGAGCCGGTCGGGTATCTGGAGATGATCCAGCTTGAGCAGCATGCCCGGATGATCGTCACTGATTCTGGCGGCGTCCAGAAAGAGGCTTTTTTCTACCGCATCCCCTGCGTCACTCTCCGTGATGAGACCGAGTGGGTCGAGACCGTAAAGGACGGCTGGAACCTG